>NZ_CP132311.1:3167500-3467500 GCF_030733845.1 Shinella zoogloeoides | reverse complement strand
GCTGCGGAAGGCGGTATAGCCGAGGCCGTGCCAGGTCTCGAACTTGACGATCGGCTTGCGCGAGAGAGTGGCGAACGGCGTCATCACCGTGCCGCGCTCGCGGTCCTTCACATAGAAGGCCTCGCCGGGACGGTTGATCACCGGATCGTTGGTCCAGGGTGTCAGCTGGAAATCGCGCGAATTGCGGCTCCAGGTGAAGCCGGCGCCTTCCGCCGAAACGTGGAAGCCGAATTCCCGGTTGGCGATGACGTTGATCCACGGTTGCGGCGTCGCTTCGCCGCCGCGCAGGCGCACGGCATATTCGCGGCGGTCGGCATTGAAGCCGCCGAAACCGTTCCAGAAGGAGAGCCCCTCGCCGTCGATGGCGACCGGCTCGCCGGCCGGAGCCGGGAGCTTCGGCAGCGCTTCCGCCTTCGCTTCCTCCTCGCTGCGCGGCGTGGAAAACAGCGAGGCCGTGCGGGCGACCTGATCGGCAAGCGAGCCGTTGCGTGCGTGGAAGACGGCGCGGGCGGTCGCCAGCAGGGCCTGCCAGGTGGAGACCTCCATGAGGTCGCGGCGAACCGTGAAGACATGCTGGCGCACGCCGTCCGATTGTCCGCGCATGCGCAGGTTTTCGCACATCTGGTCGAGCGTGTGCTGCATGTCCTGCGCATAGGAGGAGGCGCGCTCGTTGAGGATCACGAGGTCGGCCGTCACGCCGCGATGGCGCAGATATTCCTGAGCGCGCAGCGCCTCGCGGGCGACGTCGAGGTCGATCTCGTCGTTGATGCGCAGGACGACGATCGGGAAGTCGCCCGAGATCGCCAGCGGCCAAAGCGCCGACTGGGCGGTAAGGCCGGTCTGGATCGTGCCGGTATCGGCGCGCAGATGCATGTCCGGATAGGTGAGATAGCGGCCGAGCATCTGGAAGCTCGCCGCCTCCTGCGAGGTGACGCCGACATGGCGCATATGCACCTGCGAGCGCGTCCAAGCATGGATCATTTCGTGGTTGAATGCATCCGGGTGGCGGTAGCGGTCTATAGCGGCATCCACCTCGGCGCGGCTCGGCGCGGCGATGGTCCAGAAGATGACCTTGACCTTCTTGCCGGCGGGGACGCGCACCACGCGGCGCAAGGCCAGGATCGGGTCGAGCGTGAAGCCGTCCGTGCCGGAGAGCTGCGCGCCGGCATCGAAGGCCGCGGCAGTCGTCAGCGAGCGGCCGCGGCCGATGAAGCGGCGACGGTCCGTTTCCGCCTCGGTGCGGCGCGAAGGGCCGGCATTGTCGACGATCAGGTGGGCGATCGCCATGTCCGGTTCGTTCGGGTTGCGCTTCTGGCGCTCGGCGCGGATGACGTCGCCGCGCTTGCCGATCTCGGTGCGCACGAACATCTTCGAGAAGAGCGGGTGGGCGCTGTCGGCATCGTCCGTCGAAATCACCGGCTCCATGTAGGAGGTCACTTCGATGAAACGGTCTTCCGTGCCGGTGTTGAGCAGCGTCAGGCGACGCCCCTCCGCATCGTGCTCGGTGGCGACGATGCATTCGACCTCGCTCGTCAGCTTGCCGACGGTCTTGAGGAATTCCGCCTTGTCGTCGCCGAACTGGGTCTTCGTCTCCTCGCCCTCGATGCGCTTCGGCTCGGCGGTGGCGGACCACCACTCGTTCGTCGCGGTATCGCGCAGGAAGATGAAGGAGCCCCAGCGGTCTTCCGTTGGATCGGGCTTCCAGCGCGTGACGGACTGGCCGTTCCAGCGCGAATAGCCGGCGCCGGTCGCCGTGAGCATGACCGAATAGTGGCCGTTCGACAGGAACACGGTCTCGCGTTCCCTTGCGATCGGGTCCTTGAAGTTGCGGATTTCCGGGCGCAGCAGGTCGGCCTGCGTGCTGCCGACGGTTTCCGGCTCGCGCTTGGCGTTGATGACCGGAATGTCGCGCGGCGCCTTTTCCTGCAGCAGCAGCTCGGCGGCCTCGATGACCGGATCGGCATGGAAGCGTTCGCGCAGCGCGCCGTTGAAGACGACGTTGGCGACGGCGGCGATCGACATGCCGTGATGGTGCGCCATGTAGTTCTTCACCACCGCGCAGGTCTTGCCTTCCGGTACGCGCGTCGGCGTGAAGTCCACCGCGTCGTGGAAGCCGTAGACGCCGAGCGCGCCGAGCTTGCGCAGGCGCTCGAGGTTTTCGAGTGCTTCCTTCGGCGCATATTGCGCGGCCAGCAGCGAGGCATAGGGCGCGATGACGGCGTTCTGGCCGAGGCCGCGCTTGAGGCCGAGCGTCGGCACGCCGAAATTGGTGTATTGGTAGGTCAGCTCGTGGTCGCGGGCGTTGAAGGCCGCTTCGGAAATGCCCCAGGGCGTGCCGAGGCGGCGGCCATGGTTCATCTGCTCGACCACCACCAGATTGTTCGTCTGGTTGAGAATGCCGCCCTGGCGCTCTTGCATGACGAGCGGCGGCATCAGGTATTCGAACATCGAGCCCGACCAGGAGACCAGCGCCCCGCGCGAGCCGACCGGCACGACCGGGCGGCCGAGCTTGTACCAGTGCTCGGTGGGAAGGTCGCCCTTGGCGATGGCGAAGAGGCTGGTGAGGCGCGCTTCGGAGGCGAGCAGGTCGTAGCAGGCCTCGTCCAGCTCGTTGCTCTCGACGCGGTAGCCGATCGAGAGCAGGCGGCGTTCCTGGCGGAAGAGGAAGCCGAAATCCATCGAGAAGGCGATGTCGCGCGAGCGGTCGCGCAGCACGATCAGGCGATTGCGCAACTGCTCGATGCTGCCGAGGTCGAACACGCTGTCGGCGATATGCGCCTCGCAGGTGGCGACCAGCGCGCCGGCCCAGCCGGCAAGCTCGCCGCTTTCGGCGGACTTGATCTCGTGGTCGAGATTGACGATCAGCTTGTTGATGTCACGCGCCAGCACCGAGAGGTTGATGACGCGAATGGAGGCGAATTCGTGCTCGCGCTTGACGGCGGCGAGCGCATTGTGGAAGCCCTCGATGCGCTCCTCGATGAGGCGGCGCAGCGGGCGGACCGTCTTGCGGTCGTCGGGAAGCTGCTTCAGCGTCTCCGAGAGGATCGAGGCGACGTCACCGATGCCGTCGAGGCTGCCCTGGAGATGCGCCGAGGGCGCTTCCGCCCATTCCCGGCACATGGAGGAGACCGCGATGAGGTGGCCGGCAAGGTTGCCGCTGTCGACCGCCGAGACATAGCGGGGGCCCAGCGTTTCCAGCGTGTTGGTGCGATACCAGTTGTAGAGATGGCCGCGGTATTTCGGCATGCCGTCGATCGTGGCGATGGTCTGCTCGAGGCGGCGAACCGTCTCCTCGAAGCTGAGCCAGCCGAAGTCGCGCGCGGAGATGACCGACAGCAGGTAGACGCCGATATTGGTCGGCGACGTACGCTCGGCGAGCACCGGCTGGGGCGTCTCCTGGAAATTGTCCGGCGGCAGGAAATGCTGCTCGGCGGTGACGAACTCCTCGAAGTAGCGCCAGGTGCGCCGTGCGATCTTGCGCAGCTCGCCTGCCACGTGGTCGGAGACGACGAGCTGGTCTTCGGTCTCCGCCGTCTGGCTGACATACCAGGCGATGACGGGCGAGAGCGCCCAGACGAGCGCGAAGGGCACGCCGATGAAGGGCAGGCCCGTGTTCGAGACCATGGCGAGCGCGACCGAGACCACGGCCAGCGCCGGCGCCTGCCACATGGACTTGTAGTGCGCCAGGATGCCGCCGCGGGCCGTGCTGTCGGCCTGCGCGGCCGTGCGCCATTCCAGCATCAGCTTGCGGCTGACGAAGGTGCGGTAGATCGACCGCGCTATGGCGTCGCCCATCAGGGCGGCCGAATGGGCGATGAAGGCGATGCGCAGCGCGACCTGGGCATTGGATGCGCGGATATCGGAGAAGACGCGGTGCACATGGGCACGCGCGACGATGTCGCTGCTGCGCGGCATGACGCCCGAGATCAGCGAGAGCGTCGGGGCGACGAAGAGCAGGAAGATCAGCACGAGCTGCCAGACGAGCGCCTGGCGCGGCTCCATGTAGTACCAGCCCATGACGGAGGCGACGAGCCAGGCGATGGGGATGAGGCTGCGGCGCAGGTTGTCGTACATCTTCCAGCGGCCGAGCATGGAAATGCCACTCGTCGGGCTGAAGAGATAGGGCAGGAGCTGCCAGTCGCCGCGCGCCCAGCGATGCTGGCGCGAGGTCTCGACGCCGTAGCGGGTCGGGAAGTCCTCGACCAGCTCGACATCCGTCACCAGCGCGCAATGCGACAGCGAGCCTTCGAGCAGGTCGTGGCTGAGCACCGAGTTCTCCTCGATGCGGCCCTTCACGGCCGCCTCGAAAGCGTCGACATGGTAGAGGCCCTTGCCGGTGAAGGTGCCTTCGCCGGCAAGGTCCTGGTAGACGTCGGAAACGGTGAAGACGTAAGGGTCGACGCCGCGGTCGGCGGAGAAGATGCGCTGGAAGGTGGAGGCTTCCTTGCCCGTCGTCAGCGAGGGCGTGACGCGCGGCTGGAGGATGGAATAGCCGGCGGTGATCTCGCCCGTCGCCTCGTCGATGACGGGGCGGTTGATCGGGTGGTGCATCTTGCCGACGAGCTTGGTCACCGCATCGCGCATCAGGCGCGTGTCGGAATCGAGCGTCATGACGTATTTGACGTCCGCCGGCACGATGTTGGCGCCCGGCAGGAAAGTCGTGTCGCCGTCGCCGCGCAAGAGCAGGTTCAGTTCGTGCAGCTTGCCGCGCTTGCGCTCCCAGCCCATCCACGCGCCTTCCGACGGATTGTAGAGGCGCCGGCGGTGCAGGAGGTAGAAGCGCGTGCGGCCGTCATAGCCGTAGCGGTTGGACAGCGTCGCGATCTCGCGCTTGGCATAGTCGAGCACGTCGAGATCGGCCGGCGATTCCTCCGCCTGGCTGTCGGCCCAGTCGCTGACGAGCGCGAAATAGATCTCGCCGCGCGGATTGGCGAGGTAGTGGACCTCGAGATTGCGCACCAGTTCGTCGACATGGTCGCGCTTGGAGATGAGACAGGGCACGACCACGAGCGTGCGCGCATCGTGCGGAATGCCGTCCTTGAACTCGTAGCCGACGAGACGCGTGGGCGTCACGAAGAAGGTGACGAGCGTGTTGAAGAGCCCGGTCGCGCCTTCCGAAGCGGGCAGCGCGAAGAGGATGAGCATGATCAGCCATGCGCCATCAGGAATATCGAGCTGGTCGAGGAAATAGTAGACCGCGATCATCGCCAGCAGCGTCAGGATGATGTTCGGGCCGGCGATCGCCAGCCAGTCGAGCTTGCGGGTGAGGCGCACGACGCGCTGGACGATCGTCGGGCGGTAGCCGATGCGCTTTTCCAGCAGCTTGCGCTTCTTGCCGACCAGGAAGGCGGCCACATTGGCCTCGTAGTCGAGGTCTTCGACATGCGCGGCGGCATCTTCCGCGGTCATGGCGAGCGCCGTTTCGGTGACTTCCAGCTCGGTCTTGCCGGAGCGCCGGGCGAAGCGTTCGATGGAATTGCGGTATTTGTTGCGCGAGCCGAAATCGAGGTCGCTGTAGTCCGATCCCTGGCGCAGCGCCTCGTCGAGGCGGCTGACGCTTTCGAACCAGACCGGCCATTCCGTATCGTCGATGGTGCGCAGGCTCTTGATGAGCGCGCTCATCGTCACATTGCCGGAGGAAAGCCGGTTGTTCTCGGCGACGATCAGTTCTTCGAGATCGGTGCCGCGGCTTTCGATCTTGCGTTCCAGCCACTGGATCACCGCGCCGGAGGCCTGGAGGCCGTCGCGCAGGCGATAGAGAAGCTGGATCACGAAGGTGTTGTCCTCGGTGAAGCTTTCCATCGAGCGCAGATGCGCGATGCACTTTTCCGGATCGTTGAGGCGGACCAGTTCGTCGGCCACCTCATTGGCCTTGAAGCGCATCTTGCGCGAACGCTCGACGCGGCTGGAAATGCGGCGGAGGTTTTCGAGCAGCACGAAGCGGATGAAGGAAGGCAGCGCCCAGAGCTCGCCGATCTTCAGCGCGTCGAGCTTCTGGAAGCCCTGCACGAAGGCCGTCAGGCTTTCCTCGGTGACGCCGCTGTGGGTATGGGCGACATAGATCCAGGCGAGCGCCAGCGTGCGGGGGATCGGCTGCCCCTCGATCTCCAGGGTCGAGAGCTGGTTGAAGAACCGGCGGGGGAAGTCGCGCCGGACCTCCTGGATCGCCTCTTCGATGACGTAGTAGTTGTCGAGCAGCCATTCGGCCGCCGGCGTGATCTGGGCGCCTGCCTCCACGTCCTTGGCGGTTGCCTGGTAGACGCGGAAGATCTCCTTCTCGTTTTCCTTGTGCCGTGGCCGGAACTCGAACGGCCGGTAGCCCGGCAGGGATGCCGTCTTCTCGCGGGCGAGCGCTTCACCGCACGCGGCCAGCTCCTCCAGCGTCAGATAGGTGGCGCGGATCGAATCGTTATAGTCGATCTGCTTGGCATCGGCGTCGCGCGGAGTATGCGGCGTATTATGAAGGGGCATATTTCTGATTCTGGATCCGGCCATGTTGAACCAACCGGCGACGGCCTTTGCGTCGGAAGGTTTTTTGCGGGCAGGCTTCATCTCGGTGCCGCGTTCAGCCATGACACCGGGCCACGCCGCCAAGGCGTTTCACGGTTCGATATGGCTCAAGCGACACGCTGATGGGCATCCTGGCCGCGTGGTGCATGAAAACGGCATTTTTTAGCCGTAAGGACAGAGACTTGCAACCTGTCAACAGGGCGTGATGGCGCAGCATGGACCCTCATCTGCGGTTTTGGTGAATCGCCCGTCCCTCCCCCAGGGCGAGCCGGCGCATGGTGCCGGCTAAGTGGAAATGCACGGGTCGAAGAAAAGTTCCCGTTTTTTTTGCTCCCCTGTAAATGGCTGTCCGCGCCATTGACTTGGCGGCCCCGCCGCGCCAGTTTGGCGACCGTCAGGGTCTTCCGAGTCGTGTGCGGCTCGGAGGCTAAGAGGGAAGCCGGTGCGATTGCTCCTGACGGAGCAGCAAGACCGGCGCTGCCCCCGCAACTGTGAACGGCGAGTTTCTGTCGCTCGATGCCACTGGTGAGACACCGGGAAGGCGAGACGGACGCTATGACCCGCAAGCCAGGAGACCTGCCCTGACAGTTCGTAACGTCCATGGGCGGGGTGTCCCAATGGTGTGCGTCTGCTTTCGCCTTTCGGCGAAATTCCAGCAGCGTGCGTCCGGCATCCCCCAATTTTCGATTGGGGAAGACATGTTTGCATTCACAGAGAACCAGTCTTCCGGCACCGGCAAGCCGGAATCCGTCTTCATCTCCTGGCTGCTCTGGCAGCCGCGCGGCGCCGACCTTGCGGTCGAGGCTTTGAAGGAGATGAAGAAGCTGTCGCAATACGAGGGCGCCGATCCCGACATCGCGCGCCTCAGGACGCTGTTCGCCTCGCTTGCGGGTGCGGACGGGCCGATTCATTAGGCGCAATCGCATAAACGCATGTTGACATAAAGATATCTTTATGTGACTTCGGTCGTGTTAGTTTGCACACCGGAGGCGCATTGCCATGGCCAACTCCCACCTGGACACCCTGTTCGGCCCCGAACTGCCGCCGCGCGACGGGCGCGAGATCCTCGCGGCGCTCCAGGCCGCGGCGAGGGAGCGCATCCTGGTGCTCGACGGCGCCATGGGCACGGAAATCCAGACGCTGAAACTGGTCGAGGACGATTTCCGGGGGACACGCTTCGGCGACTGCGCCTGCCACCAGCAGGGCAACAACGACCTCCTGACGCTGACCCAGCCGGGCGCGATCGAGGACATCCACTACCGCTATGCGCTGGCGGGCGCCGATATCCTCGAAACCAACACCTTCTCCTCCACCACCATCGCCCAGGCCGACTACGGCATGGAGGACATGGTCTATGAGCTGAACCGCGACGGCGCGCGCCTTGCCCGCCGCGCCGGCCTGCGCGCGCAGGAGAAGGACGGCCGCCGCCGCTTCGTCGCCGGCGCGCTCGGCCCGACGAACCGTACGGCCTCGATCTCGCCCGACGTCAACAATCCCGGCTACCGCGCCGTCACCTTCGACGATCTTCGCATCGCCTATGCCGAACAGGTGCGCGGCCTCATCGACGGCGGAGCGGACATCATCCTCATCGAGACGATCTTCGACACGCTGAACGCCAAGGCGGCGATCTTCGCCACGCGCGAGGTCTTCGAGGAAAAGGGCATCGACCTGCCCGTCATGATCTCGGGCACCATCACCGACCTTTCCGGCCGCACCCTTTCCGGCCAGACGCCGGAGGCCTTCTGGAACTCGGTTCGCCATGCCGATCCGTTCTCCATCGGCCTCAATTGCGCGCTCGGCGCCAACGCCATGCGCGCGCATCTCGCCGAGATCTCCGCTGTCGCCCAGACCTTCGTCTGCGCCTATCCCAATGCCGGCCTGCCGAACGCCTTCGGCCAGTACGACGAGACGCCGGACGAGATGGCCGCCCAGATCGAAGGCTTCATGCGCGACGGACTGGTCAACGTGGTCGGCGGCTGCTGCGGCTCGACGCCGGACCATATCCGCGCCATCGCCGAGGCGGCTTCACGCCATAAGCCGCGCGAAATCCCCGACATCCCGCGCCATATGCGGCTGTCCGGCCTCGAACCCTTCACGCTGACCGAGGCCATTCCCTTCGTGAATGTCGGCGAGCGCACCAATGTCACCGGCTCGGCGAAATTCCGCAAGCTGATCACGGCGGGCGACTATGCGGCCGCCCTCGACGTCGCGCGCGACCAGGTGGCGAACGGTGCGCAGGTCATCGACATCAACATGGACGAGGGGCTGATCGATTCCAGCAGGGCGATGGTGGAATACCTCAACCTCATCGCCGCCGAGCCGGATATCGCCCGCGTGCCCGTGATGATCGACTCCTCGAAATGGGAGGTGATCGAGGCGGGTCTCAAATGCGTGCAGGGCAAGCCGCTGGTCAACTCGATCTCGCTGAAGGAGGGGGAGGAAGCCTTCCTGCACCATGCGAAACTCGTGCGCGCCTATGGCGCGGCCGTCGTCGTCATGGCCTTCGACGAGACCGGCCAGGCCGATACGAAGGCGCGCAAGGTGGAGATCTGCACCCGCGCCTACAAGCTGCTCACCGAGGTCGCCGGCCTTGCGCCTGAAGATATCGTCTTCGACCCGAACATCTTCGCCGTCGCCACCGGCATCGAGGAGCACGACAATTACGGCGTCGACTTCATCGAGGCGACGGCCGAGATCACCGCGAGCCTGCCGCATGCCCATATCTCGGGCGGCGTCTCCAACCTTTCCTTCTCCTTCCGCGGCAACGAGCCGGTGCGCGAGGCGATGCACGCCGTCTTCCTCTACCACGCCATCCAGGCGGGCATGGACATGGGCATCGTCAATGCCGGCCAGCTCGCCGTCTACGACACGATCGAGGCCGACCTGCGCGAGGCCTGCGAGGACGTGGTGCTGAACCGCGTGCCGAAGGCCGGCGGCACCGCCACCGAGCGCATGCTCGATATCGCCGAGCGCTTCAAAGGTTCGGGCGGCAAGGAGGCCAAGGAACGCGATCTTGCCTGGCGCGACTGGCCGGTGGAAAAGCGGCTGGAGCATGCGCTGGTCAACGGCATCACCGAATTCGTCGAAGAGGACACGGAAGAGGCGCGGCAGAACGCCGAGCGCCCGCTGCATGTCATCGAGGGGCCGCTGATGGCCGGCATGAACGTCGTCGGCGACCTCTTCGGGGCCGGCAAGATGTTCCTGCCGCAGGTGGTGAAATCCGCCCGCGTGATGAAGCAGGCCGTCGCCGTTCTGCTGCCCTACATGGAAGCCGAAAAGCTTGCCAATGGCGGCAGCGGCGAGCGGCAGAGCGCGGGAAAAATCCTGATGGCGACGGTCAAGGGCGACGTGCACGATATCGGCAAGAACATCGTCGGCGTCGTGCTCGCCTGCAACAATTACGAGATCATCGACCTCGGTGTCATGGTGCCGGCGACGAAGATCCTGGAAACAGCGAAGGCGGAGAAGGTCGACATCATCGGCCTGTCCGGCCTCATCACGCCCTCGCTCGACGAGATGGTGCACGTCGCCGCGGAAATGGAGCGCGAAGGCTTCGACATCCCGCTTCTCATCGGCGGGGCGACGACGAGCCGCGTGCATACGGCGGTAAAAATCCATCCGCGCTATGACCGCGGCCAGGCGGTCTATGTCACCGATGCGAGCCGCGCCGTCGGCGTCGTCGGCAGCCTTTTGTCCGCGGACATGAAGCCCGGCTATGTCGAGACGCTGAAGGCGGAATACCGCAAGGTCGCCGATGCCCATGCCAGGAGCGAGGCGGAAAAGCAGCGCCTGCCCATCGCCAAGGCCCGCGACAACGCCTTCAAGGCCGACTGGTCCGCTTATACGCCGAAGGCGCCGTCCTTCCTCGGCACCCGCGTCTGGCAGGACTGGGACCTTGCGGAGCTTGCGCGCTACATCGACTGGACGCCGTTCTTCCAGACCTGGGAGCTGAAGGGCGTCTACCCCAAGATCCTCGACGACGAGAAGCAGGGCCCTGCGGCGCGCCAGCTCTTTGCCGACGCGCAGGCGATGCTGGAAAAGATCATCGCGGAAAAATGGTTCACGCCGAAGGCCGTCGTCGGCTTCTGGCCGGCGGGCACGGTCGGCGATGATATCCGCCTCTTCACCGACGAGGCGCGCAACAAGGAACTTGCCACCTTTTTCACGCTGCGCCAGCAGCTTTCCAAGCGCGACGGCCGGCCGAACGTGGCGCTTTCCGACTTCGTCGCGCCCGTCGACAGCGGCCGGCAGGACTATCTCGGGGGCTTCGTCGTCACGGCCGGCATCGGCGAGATCGCGATTGCCGAGCGCTTCGAGCGGGCGAATGACGACTACAACTCCATCCTCGTCAAGGCGCTCGCCGACCGTTTCGCCGAAGCCTTCGCCGAGCGCATGCACGAAGTCGTCCGCAAGGAGCTGTGGGGCTATGCGCCCGAGGAGACCTTCGCCCCGACGGAGCTCATCGGCGAGCCCTATGCCGGCATCCGCCCGGCGCCCGGCTATCCCGCCCAGCCGGACCATACGGAAAAGACGACGCTGTTCCGCCTGCTTGATGCAGAGAAGGAGATCGGCGTGGAACTGACCGAAAGCTATGCCATGTGGCCCGGCTCCTCCGTCTCGGGCCTCTACATCGCCGCGCCCGAAAGCTACTATTTCGGCGTCGCCAAGGTGGAGCGCGACCAGGTCGAGGACTATGCCCGCCGCAAGGGCATGACGGTCCCCGAGGTCGAGCGCTGGCTCGGGCCGGTGCTCAACTACGTGCCGACGACCGTACGGGAGAACGCGGCCTGATCTCTCTCAGGCCGTCGCGAGGTTCAACAGGAGCACCATGGCGTAGCTGGCGAGGACCAGCACGCCGAGCGAGAGCACGACCGCCGCGGTCACCCGCGGCCCGGCCCGCATCACGCGCCTGAGGTCGATGCCGAGGCCGAGTGCGGCCATGGAAAGGATGGTCAGCACCGTCGCGGCGCTGCTCATCGTCCCCGCCAGCCCGGCATCGATCAGCCCGACGCTGCGCGCGGCAAGCATGGCGAGAAAGCCGAGGATGAACCACGGCACGAGCCGGTGCAGCGCCGGACGGCGCCCGCCGGCCTTGCCCGACAGCAGCGACAGGAGGAAGATGACCGGTCCCAGCATCAGCACGCGCACCAGCTTGACGAAGGTGCCGATCTGGATGCTGAGCGCGGAGACCGGCGCGGTTGCCGCCAGGACCTGCGGCACCGCATAGACCGTCATGCCCGCCATCACGCCATAGCCCGTCGCCGACAGGCCGAGCAGCGGCACCAGCGCCGGCAAAAGCAGCACCGTGACCATCCCGAGAACCGCGGTGAAGGCGATGGAGGAGGCGACGTCCTCCGCATCGGCGCGGATGACCGGCGCGGTGGCCGCGATCGCGGAATTGCCGCAGATGGAGTTGCCGCAGGCCACCAGCAGCGCGACCCGGCGCGACAGGCCGAGGCCGCGCCCGATGCCGTAGCTGGCGACGAGCGCCACGGCCACCACCGCGGCGATGGCGCCGATCAGCGGCAGGCCCATGCCGGCGATCGCCGTGGCGCTGACGCCCGCGCCGAGCAGCACGATGGCGACTTCCAGGAAATACTTCGCCGAGAAGGCGATGCCGGGATCGAAGGCTTCCGGCCGGCGCAGCAGCAGCCGGCAGGCTGCGCCGATGAGGATCGCCAGCACCAGCGCCTCGATCCACGCACCGCCCGTCAGCCGCAATTCCAGCCGTTCGGCAAGCACGGCGAGGCCGGAAACGAAAGCGGAGAGGGCCATGCCCGGCAGCAAGGTGCGAATTCCAAGGATTGTTTGTTTGTTAGGTGAATTTTCCATGCGTCGACGATGCGCTTGAAAAACCATTCGATCCATCGGTAAATATCTGACATTTCATTCGATCGGATCGAACAATGATGACCTTGGAACAGCTCCGCATCTTCATCGCCGTGGCGGAACGGGAGCACCTGACCCGGGCGGCGGACGCGCTGAACCTGACGCCCTCGGCCGTCAGCTCGGCGATCCGTGTGCTGGAGGAGCGCTACGCCACGGCCTTGTTCCACAGGACGGGTCGGCGGATCGCGCTGACGGAGGCGGGGCTCGCCTTCCTGCCGGAGGCGAAGGCGACGCTTGCCCGCGCGGAAAGTGCGAACCTCTTCCTCACCGAGATCGGCGGGCTGAAGCGCGGCACGCTGGCGCTGGCCGCCAGCCAGACCGCCGGCGGCTACTGGCTGCCGCCGCGCCTGATGCGTTTCCGCCAATCCTATCCGGCCATCGACATCCGCATGATGGGCGGCAATACGGAACAGGTTGCCGACGCGATTCTTGACGGCCGGGCGGAACTCGGTTTCGTCGAAGGCGCGGTGGACCATCCCGCCTTGTCGCAGCGAGTCGTTGCGCGCGACCGCGTGGTGGTCGTCGCGCCGTCCGGTCATCCGCTGGCGGAAAAAGCCGTCACGCCCGACGATCTCGCCAGGGCGCGCTGGGTGCTGCGCGAACCCGGCTCCGGCACGCGCAGCGCGCTGACATCGGTGCTCGACGAGGCGCTGCTCGATATCGCGCTGTCGCTTCCGTCCAACGAGGCGGTGCGCAGCGCCGTGCTATCAGGCGATGCGCTGACGGCCGTTTCGGAATTCGTCGTGCGGGACGACCTTTCGGCCGGCCGGCTTGTGCCCATCGCCTTCGACCTGCCGGAACGCGCCTTCCGCCTGCTGCGGCACAAGGAGCGCTACCGTTCCAAGGCCGCGCTCGCTTTTGAAGATTTGCTTTAGTCGCCCCGGCCACGGAAACGGCGCTGGTAGGTGGGATCGTAAAGCGAGCTTTCGCGAAAATCTTCCGCCGCCAGCGTGCGGCCGACGAAGATCAGCGCCGTACGCTCGATCGGTTCTGCCGCGACCTTTTCAGCGATATCGGCCAGCGTGCCGCGCACCACGCGCTCGTCCGGCCAGGAGGCCTTGACCACGATCGCCACCGGGCAATCGGCTCCATAGAGCGGGGTCAGGTCCTCGACCACCGTGTCGAGCGCATGGATGGCGAGGTGGATGGCGAGCGTCGCACCCGTCGCGCCGAAGCCCGCCAGCGTCTCGCGGTTCGGCATGGGCGAGGCGCGGCCGGAAATGCGGGTGAGCACGAGGCTCTGCGCGACGGCCGGAATGGTGAGTTCGCGGCCGAGCGCGGCAGCGGCGGCGGCGAAGGAGGGGACACCCGGCGTCATCGTATAGGCGATCCCGTGTTTTTCGAGCCGGCGGATCTGTTCGGCAACGGCGCTCCAGACCGAGAGGTCGCCGGAATGGAGCCGCGCCACGTCCTCGCCCGCCGCAGCCGCGCGGCGATACTCCGCCTCGATCTCGTCCAGCGACATTGGCGCCGTATCGACGATGCGCGCGCCGGGCGGGCAATATTGCAGCAGTTCCGGCGAGACGATGGAGCCGGCATAGAGGCAGACCGGGCATTTGCCGATGAGATCGCGGCCGCGCACGGTGATGAGGTCGGCGGCGCCGGGGCCGGCGCCGATGAAGTGGACGGTCATTCTTTATCCTCGATATGTTTGGCCGGCTTCACCCAGCTCCATTGTGTCACCGGCATGGCCGGCCGCCATCCCGTCATCTGTCCGACGGGCGAGGCGCGTGCGATATCGATGCGGACCAGCGAGCCGCCGAGCCGGGCGTGCTGGGCGAGCAGCACCGCCTCCATTTCCGTCGTGACGGCATTGGCGACGAGCCGCCCGCCGGGCTTGAGACCGGCAAGCGCCGCATCCATCACGCCCGCCTCGCTGCCGCCGCCGCCGATGAAGACGGCGTCCGGCGCGGCAAGCCCGGCGAGCGCCTGCGGCGCCGCGCCTTCGATAACCGCAAGGCCCGGCACGCCGAAATCCTTCGCGTTGCGGCGGATGCGGGCAGCGCGCTCCGCATGGCCCTCGATGGCGATCGCTCGCAACGACGGATCGGCCAGCATCCACTCGATGCCGATGGAGCCGGAGCCGGCGCCGATATCCCACAACAGTTCGCCGCGCCGGGGGGCGAGCGCCGAGAGCGTCAGGGCGCGGACCTCGCGCTTGGTGATCTGGCCGTCATGCTCGAAAAGGCTGTCGTCGCGGCCGGGCGTGCAGGCGAGGACGCGCGCGCCTTCCGCGGCCGTAACCTCTACGGCGCAGACATTCAGCATGTCCGCATCCGCGAGCGAAAACTGGTCCGCCCGATGGTGGCTCACCCGCTCCCGCGCGCCGCCGAGCGCTTCGAGAACGATGAAAGTGGAGGCGCCGAAGCCGCTTTCGGTCAGCAGCGCTGCGAGCGCGGCCGGCCCGTCGCTGTCCGAGGTCAGGGCAAGGATGCGGCTGCCGGGGTGCAGGTGCGAGCGGATGAGGTCGAGGGGGCGGCCATGCAGCGAGACGCAGGCCGTGTCCTGCAAGGCCCAGCCCATGCGCGAGGCCGCGAGGCTGAAGGCGGACGGTGCCGGGAAGACGCGCATTTCCGCCCGCTTTATCCGCCGCGACAGCGTGACGCCGACGCCGTAGAAGAACGGATCGCCCGAGGCAAGCACCACGACGGGGTGACCGCGTGCGGCGAGCACCGCCTCGACGGAGCGCTCGAAGGGGCTGAGCCAGGCGTGCCGCGCACCGCGGATCGCGGCATCGGCCAATTCCAGGTGCCGCGCGCCGCCAAAAACGTGCTCGGCGGCGGCGATGGCGGCCTTGGCCGCGTCGCCGAGACCGGCTAGACCATCCTCGCCGATCCCGACAACGGTGAGCCATGGGGCGGCGGTGGAAAGGGCTGGATCAGGCGTGGACAAGAGACGCATCCTCATACTGGGCGGCACGGCCGAGGCGCGCGAACTTGCGGCCCGCCTCGCCGGCAGGGCCGATCTTGCCGTTACGCTGTCGCTCGCCGGCCGCACGCTCGATCCTGCGCCGCAGCCGGTGCCGGTGCGCAGCGGCGGTTTCGGCGGCGTGGCAGGACTTGCCGCCTATCTCACTGAACAGGCCGTCGATCTCCTTGTCGATGCAACGCATCCTTTCGCAAGGCAGATTTCCGCCAATGCCCGTGCGGCGAGCGACACGGCCGGCATTGCCTTGCTGCGGCTGGAGCGGTTCGGCTGGGACGAGGCGGAGGGGGACCGCTGGATGCGGGTCGGCTCGGTCGGCGAGGCGGTGGCGGCGCTGGGTGCGCAGCCGCGCCGCGTCTTCCTCGCCATCGGCCGGCAGGAGGCGAAGGCCTTTGACGCGGCGCCGCAGCACCATTATCTGGTGCGCAGCGTCGATCCCGTCGATCCGCCGCTGGATGCGCCCGATGTCGAATACCTCTTGGCGCGCGGCCCGTTCGCCGTCGAGGCGGAGGTAGCGCTGCTGCGGGACCATGACATCGATATCATCGTCAGCAAGAATTCCGGCGGCGATGCCACCCATGGCAAGATCGTCGCCGCGCGCATCCTCGGCCTTCCCGTCGTGCTGGTCGAGCGGACGGGCGCGGATGGCGGCCACCGGGCCGAGACGGTCGAGGATGCGCTGCGGCTTGTCGATCATCTCGCCGCGTCCTTCAGGAATCGCGGCGTATAGACGAGATCCGGCAGGGATGGGCGGGTAATGATGCGCGTCTCGGGCGAGCCGATGACGACACAGGTCGCCATGTCGGCGCGCTCGGCCTCGGCCTCGCCCAGAGGCATGACCAGCATGCGTTCGTCCGGCCGGCCGGCGGCGCGGCCGAAGATGACAGGCGTTTTCGCCGGCAGCGTCTCGCGCAGGACCTCGAAGGCGCGGCCGAGCTGCCAGGGCCGCGCCTTGCTGATCGGGTTGTAGAGCGCGATGACGAGACCGGCCTCGGAGACCATGCGCAGCCGCTTCTCGATGATCTCCCAGGGCTTCAGGTTGTCGGAGAGCGAGATGGCGCAGAAATCGTGGCCGAGCGGCGCGCCGATACGCGCGGCGACCGCCAGCATGGCCGTGACGCCGGGCACGACGACGAGATCGACGGACTTCCATTCCTCCGGCCCGGCATCGATCGCCTCGCAGACGGCGGCCGCCATGGCGAAGACGCCGGGATCGCCGCCCGAGACGACGCAGACATTCACCCCCGCCGCCGCCCGTGTGAGGGCGGCCTGGGCCCGGTTCAGCTCCTCGCGATTGTCCGAGGCGACCTTGATCTGGTCCGGCCTCAGATCCAGCCGGTCGATATAGGGGAAATAGCCGAAGAATTCGGTCGAAGCTTCGACGGCGTGGAGCGCTTCCGGCGTCATCTGGTCGGGATTGCCGGGGCCGGTGCCGATCACGAAAAGCTTGCCGGTCATCCGCGCGCGCTCCAGCCGGGCACGAGGACCAGCGAAAAATAGGGCGCGGTATCGTCGAGCTTTTCCGAGAGGCGCATGGACTTGCCGGTCGTCATCGTGCCGCGCTCGACATAGATCGCCTCGCCGAGCCGGCCGGCCTGCGACAGCGCCCGGCGGATCTTCGGCAGGTTGCGGCCGACCTTCATGATGACGGCGGCCTCGGTGTCGACGAGGCGGCGCGACAGTTCCGCCTCGCCCATCGTGCCGGGCAGCACGGAGAGCACGTCGTCGCCCTGCACGATCGGCAGGCCCGAGAGCGACCAGCAGCCGGACATCGCCGTGATGCCGGGAATGACCTCGGTGGGAAACCGGTCGGCGAGCCGCACATGCAGATGCATGTAGGAGCCGTAGAACATCGGATCGCCCTCCGAGAGGATCGCGACGGTGCGGCCGGCTGCAAGGTGTTCCGCCACGGCGGCGGCCGAGGCGTCGTAGAAGGCCGTGATCTGGCGCTTGTAGTCGTCGTGGTCCTTGTCGATCTCGGTCGTCACCGGATAGTAGAGCGGCAGCTCCGCCATGCCGGGCTTGAGCAGGCCCTCGACGATGGCGCGGCCATTGCCGGCGCGGCCTGCCTTGGCGAAATAGGCGAGCACGTCGGCCTCGCTGATCGCGCGCACGGCCTTCAGCGTCAGGAGTTCCGGATCGCCAGGCCCCGTGCCCACGCCGTAGAGTCGTCCCGTCATCGTCATCATGTTCATAGTCCAGGCCTTGCCAGCGAGTTGAGGGCGGCCGCCGTCATGGCGCTGCCGCCGAGGCGGCCGCGCACGATGGCGAAGGGCACGCCATAGGAATCTTCCGCCAGCGCATCCTTCGATTCCGCCGCGCCGACGAAGCCGACCGGCATGCCGAGGATCGCCGCCGGCTTGGGCGCGCCGTCGCGCAGCAGTTCGAGCAGGTAGAAGAGCGCGGTCGGCGCATTGCCGATGGCGACCACGGAGCCCGCCATGCGGTCGAGCCACAGGCGGATGGCGGCGGCCGAGCGGGTATTGCCGGTTTCCTGCGCCAGTGCCGGCGTGCGCGGATCGCGCAGCGTGCAGATCACGTCGTTGTTCGCCGGCAGGCGGGCGGCCGTGACGCCGCGGGCGACCATTTCAGCATCGCAGAAGATCGGCGCGCCGGCCTGAAGCGCCGCGCGGGCGGAGCCGACGAAATCCGGCGAGAAGACGAAATGCGGTGCCGCCTCGACAAGGCCGGCGGCATGGATCATGCGCACGGCGACATCCGCTTCCGCCTCGGAAAAGCGGGCGAGGTCGGCCTCGGCGCGGATGATCGCGAAGGATTTTTCATAGATGGCCGTGCCATCCTTGATGTAGTCGTACTGGGTCATTGTTTGCCTTGATATGCGGAGATGAGGGCGGCGGGCGCCGTGCGGTCGATAAGGCCCCGCGCCGTCTCCCCGTCCCGGCGCCGCGCGCGCAAAAAGGTGCCGAGGCGATCGATCGCCGGCTGCAGGTCATCGGCGGGAAGGCTTGCCACGGGCCCGTCGCTCGCCCGCCCGTCGAGGATGAGCCCGATGCCGGCTTGCGTGCCGCAGAGCGTGACGGCGGCTGCGGCCGGATGGGCGCAGCCCTTCGGGCAGCCGGAAAGGTGTACGTCGATGGAGCCGTCCAGCAGCGTGCCGGCCGCTGCCGCCAGGGCATCGGCCGCCGTATGCGTGTCGAAGCCGGCGGAAGCGCAGCCGGCGGCACCGGCGCAGATCGAGATGGAGCGGCCGGGCGCATCGTCCGAAGCCCAGAACCCTTCGCGATCGGCGCAGGCGCGGGCCGCGGCCAGCATTTCCCCGGAGAGGCCGCGCACCAGCAGGCTGCGATGCGGGGCGAGACGGAATTCTGTGGCTCCGCAGGCGGAAAGGCCTTTTGCCAGCGCGGAAAGCCGGTGGGCATGGACCTGACCATAGGCCGGCGCGAGGCCGAGGACGGTTTCATTGCCGATACGGTGCGCGCCGAGCGGGTGAACGGCGGGCAGGGGAGCGGCCGCGACGGAAGGCGTAGCGTGCAGGACCGCCAACAGTGCCGCGGCATCGAGGTCGCGGCCGCGGGCGGCAGGCCCGAGCACTGCCAGTGCCGCGATGACGGTCATGATACCGTCCAGCAGGCTCGCCGGCGGCAGCAGCGCGACGGTTTTTGCGGACGCGCGGTCACCGCCGACCGAGAGGCGCCATGCAACGCCGTCCACCGTCGGCACGGCATCCAGCCGGATATCGGCGACCATGTCGGCAAGGGAGAGAACGCCGCCGCCGTCGATGACGATGGCGAGCTTGGGTGCGAGGGCAAACGATGCGGCGGCGAGCGCGGCGCGCAGTGCGGCAGCGACGGGTGCGGCGTCGGCCATTTCGGACGGGTCGATGCCGGTAAGCGGGGGAACCTCGATGGCGACACCCGTCTGCGGGACGATGCCGGCGGCGGCAAGGCCGGTGGAAAGACGTGGCACCGTTTCGTGGCTCAGGCCGCGAAGCTGGAGATTGCCGCGCGCGGTGATCTCGATCAGGCCGTTGCCATGCTGGCGCGCGAGACCGGCAAGGGCAACGAGATCCTGTGCGCTCAACGCGGCCGCGACCGGGCGCAGGCGCACCAGAAGGCCGTCGCCCGTCTGCATGGGGGTGGCGAGCGACGGGCAGGCGCCGCGCCGCAGGGCGTCCGCGTTATTCTGCGTCAGGGCAAGGGGCACCGTCATGCCGCGCCCTCCTCGGCCTCGGCGGCGGGGCGGCGGATCAGGTAGGTGTCCATGATCCAGCCGTGCTCCTCACGCGCCTTGCGGCGGGTCTCGGTGATGGTCTCGGCCATGTCGGCGAGCCGGCCGGAGAGGAGGATCTCGTGCGGCGTGCCGAGATAGGCACCCCACCAGATTTCCGCCTCCGGATCCTCCACCGTGCGGAAAGCCTGCACGCCGTCGAGCATGACGAGCGCATCGCGCGCCGATTCCGGCCATCCTTCGGCGAGGCGGCGGCCGGTGGTGATCTCGACGGGCAGGCCGATGCGGTTGAGCGCGATGCCGTGGCCGGCGCAGAGCGCCTGCACGCTGGTGATGCCGGGAATGACTTCTGTCTCGAAGGTGACGTGCCCCGCCGTGCGGACATGATCGACGATGCGCAGCGTGCTGTCGTAGAGCATCGGATCACCCCATACGAGCAGGCCGAGCGTCTCGTCCTCACCGACTTCGGTGAGGAGCGTGCGCTCGTAGATGGCGGCGATGGCGCGGTGCCAGTCGTTGACGCCGTCTTCGTAGGCGCCGTCGGCGCGGCGCACCGGGACGGCATAGTCGAGCATGCGGCAGGCGGGATTGGTGAGGAAGCGGTCGCAGATCTCGTGCCTGATATCGGCGAGATAGGCCTTCTCCGCGCCCTTCAGCGGGATGAGCAGCACATCGGCCCGGTTCAGCGCGTTGATCGCCTGAACGGTCATGTGCTCGGGATTGCCCGCGCCGATCCCGATGACCAGTATCTTTCTCAAAATCCGTCTCCCGTGCGGCTGGCGCTCCCGGTTTGCGGCCCGACTTGAGTCCCGCATCCCTTCCTAATCCCAAAAGCCGACGGAAAACAGCCCCCGGATCGCGTCCTTTGACGGTCTTTTTGAGACGCCCGGCAATTGGTCAGGCTGCGTTCCTGCTCGTCAGGTAAGCGCGCGGCGAGGTGCCGAGCATGCGCTTGAACATGGTGGTGAAGGCCGGCACGCTCTCGTAACCCGCATCGAGCGCCACGCGCGTCACCGGTTCGCCGGCGGCAAGGCGCGGCAGGCAGGCGAAAAGGCAGGCCTGCTGGCGCCAGGTGACGAAGCTGACGCCCATTTCCTGCCGGAAGAAACGCGTGAAGGTGCGCCGGCTCATGTTGAGGCGCCTGGCCCAATCGTCGATCTTCGCCGTCGGCGAGGGCTGCTCGACGAAATCGCGGCAGAGGCCGGCTAGCCGCCCGCTCACCGGGAAGGGCAAGCCGAGACGGCGCTCCGGCAGGCGGCCGATCTCGTCGAGCAGCAGCGCCATGACGAGTTCCTCGCGCCCGCGATCCTCCGCCATCGCGCCCTTGCGCACGGCCTCGGCAATCAGCTGCCGGGCAAGGTCGGTCACTTCGAGTACCGCCGGCTCCAGCGACGCCGCCCGTCCCTCGGGCGAATAGATATAGACCGAGCGCATGCTGACATCGCTGTACATCTCGACGGAATGTTCGAGGCCGCGCGGAATGAGCAGCGCATGGCCGGGCGGGATCATCCAGCGGCCGCGATCGGTCGCCACCAGCACGACGCCGGCGAAAACGCAAAGGAACTGCGTGCGGCGATGCCGGTGCGGCGGCACGGTATAGCCGCCCGGAATATCCGCACTGTGGACGAGGACATCCTCGTTCGACTGCTCCATGCGGGCAAGGTTGCGCAGGTGGTCGGCATCCAGCGCCTTGAGGCGCGCCGCTGTCAATTTTTCCATCTTTGGCCCAATCGCGTAAGAAATGGACCTCAGCACAAAAGCAGGCCGCCGGCAATCCTTGTATGTGAGCAAAAACCGCCGGACTAAAGCGGATCATTCTCGAGGACATCATGTCGACTGCCGTTCCCACGGCGCCGCGCAGCGCCGCCGCCACAACCTATTCCATCATCGTTGCCGTCAGCGCGTGCCATATGCTGAACGACATCATGCAATCGCTGCTGACGTCGCTCTATCCGCTGCTGAAGGAAAACTATTCGCTCGATTTCGTGCAGATCGGCCTTCTGACGATGGCCTTCCAGGTCACCGCGTCGCTGTTGCAGCCGGCCGTCGGCGTCGTCACGGACCGCTGGCCGATGCCCTTCTCGCTGCCGGTCGGCATGGGCAGCACCTTTGTCGGGCTCATCCTGCTCGCCTATGCGCATTCCTTCCCCATGCTGGTCTTCGGCGCGTGCCTGATCGGCCTCGGCTCGGCGATCTTCCACCCGGAATCCTCACGCGTCGCGCGCCTTGCCTCCGGCGGGCGCCATGGCCTTGCCCAATCCATGTTCCAGGTCGGCGGCAATGCCGGCACGGCGATCGGCCCGCTGCTCGCCGCTTTCATCGTGCTGCCCTTCGGCCAGACGAGCGTCGCCTGGCTCTCGGCCGTCGCCCTGGTCGGCATGGTCATCCTGACCTGGGTCGGCAACTGGTATGCCGGCGAACGGCGCCTTGCCGCCGGCCGTCCTCCCGTCAGCCGTGAACTGCCTCTGCCGCGCGGCCGCGTTGCCTGGGCGCTGGCCGTGCTCGTGCTGCTCACGACGACGAAGAACGCCTATCTCTCCAGCGTTTCCAGCTATTTCACCTTCTACACGATCGGCCGCTTCGGCCTCAGCGTGCAGGAAGCGCAGCTCATGTTGTTCCTCTTCCTCGGCGCCTCGGCCGTCGGCGTGTTCATGGGCGGGCCGATCGGCGACCGCTTTGGCACGCGCTTCGTGATCTGGTTCTCGATCCTCGGCGTCATCCCCTTCGCGCTGATGCTGCCCTATGCGAACCTGTTCTGGACCGGTGTGCTGACGGTGCTGATCGGCCTGATCTTCTCCTCGGCCTTCTCCGCCATCGTCGTCTTCGCGCAGGAGCTGGTGCCGGGACGCGTCGGCCTGATCGCCGGCATCTTCTTCGGCTTCGCCTTCGGGGCCGGCGGTCTTGGCGCGGCCCTGCTCGGCGGCGTCGCCGACCGCCATGGCATCGACTACGTCTACCAGATCTGCTCGTACATGCCGCTGCTCGGCATCCTGACGATCTTCCTGCCGCGCCTGCCGGCAAAGCACTGAACGAGAAAACGCCCGGCTTCAGCCGGGCGTTTTGCTTCAAGGGGACATTAGAAGCGGGCGCCCGCGAAATGGGCGATCTGGGCGCCGAGTTCGTAATAGCCCTCGCGCACCGCGCGGAAGGACGGGGCCTCCGGATCGGTGACCGGCAGGGGGAGGTCCATCTCGGCGATCTCGCCGGAAACCAGCGCGGCCAGCGTCTTGCCAAAGACGGTGCCGGGCGCGATGCCGCGGCCGTTATAGCCGGAAAAGCCGATGACGTTCTCCGCAAGGCGATGGAAGCGGGGAAGATTGTCCGAGGTCATGCCGATCTTGCCGTACCATTCGGCCTCGAAGGCGACGTCGCCGATATCGGGGAAGAGCTTTTTCAACGCGCGCCGCGCCCAGGCCTTGTGGATGCCGGTGCCCGTGCCGCGCAGCGCCCCGACGCTGCCGAAGACCAGCCGGCCGCGCTTGTCGAAGCGGAAGGAGGACAGCACTTCCTGCGTATCCCATGCGCCCTGGCGCTCGGGCAGGATCCTCGCCTGCATTTCGGCCGAAAGCGGCGCGGTGGCGAAGTTGAAATAGGGAAGGTGCACGAGCTCGGCACGCACCTCGTTCCACGGTGCGACCGTATAGGCATTGGTCGCCACGACCACCCAATCCGCCGTCACCGAACCGCGCGGCGTCTTCACCGTCCAGCGCTTGCCGTTCCGCTCGGCGCCTGTCACCGGGCTGCCGGTGAAGACCTGCGCGCCCGCGGTGATCGCGGCGCGGGCTAGGCCGCGCGCATAGGCGAGCGGCTGGATCGTGCCGGCGCGCATGTCGAGCAGCGACCCGGCATAGGCTTCCGTGCCGACCTTTTTCGCGGTTTCTGCCGCATCGAGCAGCCGCACTGGCGCGCCACGGCGCGCCCATTGCTCGGCGCGCTGCTTGAGTTCGTCGAGGCCGGACTGGCCGACGGCGCAGTGCAGCGTGCCGGCCGGGTTGATCTCGCAGTCGATCTTGTGCTTCTCGACCAGATCGAAGACGAGGCGCGGCGCGTTGCCGAGCAGTTCGAGCAGCCGGCTGCCATAGAGGTCGCCGAGCACGCCGGGCAGCTCGTCCGGCAGTACCCACATGCCGGCATTGACGAGGCCGACATTGCGGCCCGAACCGCCGTAACCGATTTCGGCGCCTTCCAGCAGGACGACCTTCGTGCCGCGCTCGGCAAGGTGCAGCGCAGTTGAAAAGCCGGTGTAGCCGCCACCGACGATCACGACATCCGCCTCCGCCGCGCCGGAAAAGGCGACCGTTTCGGGAGCGGGCGGGGCGGTCATCTCCCAAAGGCCATGGGAGCGCGGGTCGTTGAGCATGGTGGTCTGTCTTTTCGGAAGGAGAATCTATCCTCGCACCATCGGCGAAGCGGCACCATGACGAAAGCAAAAATTCAGAACGGGGTCATGCCCCGACTGCATGAGGCGGCAAGGGATTGCTTCAGGGAACTTCCTTGGCGATCCAGGCGCGAAAGGCCTGGCTCAGCGGGTTTTCGAGCTTTCCTTCCGGTACCACGAGATAATAGCTGTTCTCCGTCTCCATCGGCCGGTCGAAGACGACGGCGAGGCGCCCGCTCGCAAGCTCCTGCTCGATGAGATATTTCGGCAGGAGCGCGAAGCCGAGGCCGGCAACGGCCGACTCGATCACCATGGCGAACTGGTCGAAGCGGTGGCCGCGATAGGCGGTGTCCGCCGAAGCGCCGTTCAGCTCGAACCATTGCGCCCAGAGTTTCGGGCGTGTCGCCAGATGAAGCAGCGGCGCCCTTTCGAGATCCTTCGGTTCGGTGAGGTTCCAGGATGCGATAAGGTCCGGGCTGGCGGCGGGCAGGATGACCTCGCTGCACAGGTAGGAGCATGCCGCCCGCGCCCAGACCGGCTGGCCGTAATGGATCGCGAGGTCGAAGTTCTCCTCGTCGAAATCGAACGGTGCGGAACGCGAGGCGATGTTGATGATCGTGCCGGGGTTTTCCGCAAGGAAGCCCGGAATGCGCGGTGTCAGCCAGCGGCTGCCGAAAGTCGGCAGCGTCGCGATGGCGAGGCTGTGCTCGGAGGAGGCCGAGGCCATGGCGCGCAGCATGGTCTCTTCCGTCTGGTGCAGCAGCTTGCGCACTTCCGGCAGGAAGCGGCGTCCGTCGTCGGATAGCACGACGCGCTGGCGCACGCGCTCGAAGAGCAGCACGCCGAGTTGTTCCTCCAGGTCCTTGATCTGTCGGCTGACGGCGCTCTGGGTGAGGTTCAGCTCATGCGCCGCCTGGGTGAAGCTGCCATGGCGGGCAGCGCATTCGAACGCCTGCAGCGTGGTGACGTCGGGGATCAGCCTGCGACTGAGCTTCATTCATTCCTCGCATCAACATAGTCAGAACGGTCGCGATCGCTCAAGGAAACGATCCGGTATGATCCGTTTTGAGAATGATCAGGGCCTCCCACCTTGTAAGATGAGATCGCTTCCCATGAAAGCAAATTCGTACGTTTCCGCAGACAAGATCCGCTCGGATTTCTCCGCCGCCATGTCGGCCATGTACCGCGACGAGGTGCCGGCCTACGGCACGCTGATGTCGCTGGTCGCCGACGTCAACGACGAGACGCTGTCCGCCGACCCGCACCTCAAGGCGCGGCTCGAAGCAACCGATACGCTCGAGCGCATTTCGCAAGAGCGCCACGGCGCCATCCGTCTCGGCACGCCGGAAGAGCTGTCCATGATGCGCCGCGTCTTCGCGGTGATGGGCATGTTCCCGGTCGGCTATTACGATCTTTCCACGGCCGGCGTGCCGGTGCATTCCACCGCCTTCCGCCCGGTCGGTGCGGAAAGCCTCAGCCGCAATCCGTTCCGCGTCTTCACCTCGCTGCTCCGTCTCGATCTCATCGCCGACGAGGCGCTGCGCGAGGAGGCCGCCACGGTGCTGGCCGGCCGCAAGATCTTCACCAACACGGCGGTCGCGCTGGTCGAAAAGGCGGAGCGGGACGGCGGCCTCGATCGGTCGGATGCCGCCCGCTTCGTGAGCGAAGTGCTGGAAACCTTCCGCTGGCACGACCACGCCATCGTCAGCGCCGACATGTACAAGCGGCTGCACGACGCGCATCGCCTCATTGCCGACGTCGTCTCCTTCAAGGGGCCGCACATCAACCACCTGACGCCCCGCACACTCGATATCGACAAGGTGCAGGCGCGCATGCCGCAGGAGGGCATCGCGCCCAAGGCCGTGGTCGAGGGGCCGCCGACGCGCGCCTGCCCGATCCTCCTGCGCCAGACCTCCTTCAAGGCGCTGGAAGAGGCCGTCGCCTTCATCGCGGAGGACGGCAGCGCGCAGAAGGGCTCGCACACCGCCCGCTTCGGCGAGATCGAACAGCGCGGCGTGGCGCTGACGCCGAAGGGGCGCGCGCTCTACGACAGGCTGCTCACCGAGACCCGCGCGTGCGTGCGCCCGGCTGCCGACGGCTCGAATGCCGGCGCGTACGAAGCGGCGCTTGCCGACGTCTTCAAGGCCTTCCCGGATGATTGGGACGGCATCCGCAAGGCGCGCCTCGGCTATTTCCGCTACTCCCTGACGGAGAAGGGCAAGCGCGTCACGGGCCGTAGCGCCGATCTCGAAACGGCGATCGAAGCCGGCCTCATCCAGTTCGATCCGATCGTCTACGAGGATTTCCTGCCGGTCAGCGCCGCGGGTATCTTCCAGTCCAACCTCGGCGACGACGCGACGCAGGATTTTGTCGCGAGCCCCAACCAGGTGATGTTCGAGCGCGATCTCGGCGCGGCCGTGCTGGACGAATTCGCCCACTATGCCGGTATCGAGCGCGCCTCGCTTGAAATGTGCCTCGGCATCGTCAACATGGCTGCCGCCGCGGAGTGACGGACAGGCAATGATCGAGGAACGCCATATCGCAGCGCTGAAAGGCCTTGCCGGTGAGAAGGGGCTTCTCACCGAGCCTGCCGACATGGCCGCCTATGAGACGGGCGCGCGCTACGACAAGGGCCGCGCCGCCTTCGTCGCCCGGCCGGCCTCGACCGCCGAAGTATCCGCCATCGTCGCCTATTGCGTGCAGAGCGGCATCGCGCTCGTGCCGCAGTCCGGCAATACCGGCCTCGTCTCCGGCTCGACGCCGGACGATAGCGGCCGCCAGGGCATCTTGAGCCTCGACCGCCTGACCGCGCCTTTCAAGCTGGATCGCGTGAACCGTACGGTGAAGGCCGGTGCGGGCCTGCGCCTGTCCGATCTCAACGGCAGGCTGGAGGAAAGCGGCCTGTTCTTCCCGATCGACCTCGGCGCCGATCCGCGCCTTGGCGGCATGATCGCGACGAATACCGGCGGCTCGCGCTTCCTGCGCTACGGGGACGTGCGCCGCAACACGCTCGGCCTCACCGTCGTTCTCGCCGACGAGGCCGGCACCGTGCTCGACCTTTCGTCGGGCCTTCGCAAGAACAATACCGGCATCGACTGGAAGCAGCTCTTCATCGGCACCTCGGGCGCCTTCGGCATCGTCACCGAATGCGTGCTGAACCTCGAGCCCGCGCCCAAACAGTCCGCGGCGGCGCTGCTCGTGCCGTCCTCGCCCGAACAGGTCGCGACGCTGCTCGTTGCCATGGAAGATGCGCTCGGCAGCTACCTCTCGGCCTTCGAGGGCATGTCCGGCAATGCGGTGCGCGCCGCGCTTGACCATGTGCCTTCGCTGCGTAATCCCTTCCAGGGTGGCGTGGTGCCGGATTTCGTGATCCTCGCGGAAATCTCCCGCTCCAGCCTTCCACGCGAGGGCGAGCAGCCGCTCGATGCGGTGCTGGAGGAGGTGCTGGCGGCGGTCTGGGAGCGGGAGGACGCGCCGCTTGCGGACGCCTTCGTCGGCCCGCCGCACGAGATCTGGGCGCTGCGTCATGCGCTGTCGGAGGGCGTGAAGCATAGCGGTCGGTTGATCGCCTTCGATCTCTCCTTCCGCCGGGGTGACATCATGCCCTTCCTCGCCCATATGAAGGCGGCCATGCCCGATCATTTCGAGGATGTGACGATCTGCGATTTCGGCCATATCGGCGATGGCGGCGTGCACTTCAATCTCGTCGTCGCGAAAGACGACCCGCGCCTTGCCGATCCCGATTTCGAGACGGACCTGCGCGCCTGGGTCTTCACCGTCGCGGTCGAGCAGTTCGACGGCAGCTTCAGCGCAGAGCATGCCATCGGCCGCAAGAACCAAGCCTTCTACGACAAATACACCCCGGACGAGCTTCGCAAGCTGGCATCCGGGTTGAAGACCATCACCTCGCCGGGCCCGCTCGGCGCCATGACATTTTGACAGGACAACAGGGAGATACCCATGACGACCATCGACGTGAAAAAGGAAACGGAAGCCCTTCTCGACAAGCTGGGCGTTGCACGCAGCACCTGGCAGGGTGGTGACATGGCCTCCTACAGCCCGGTCAGCGGCGAGGAGATCGGCAAGCTGAAGACGATTTCCGCCGCCGAGACCGACAGTGCTATCGATGCCGCGCACGAAGCCTTCAAGGCATGGCGTCTCGTGCCCGCGCCGAAGCGCGGCGAACTCGTGCGCCTGCTCGGCGAGGAGCTACGCACCTCCAAGGCCGATCTCGGCCGCCTCGTTTCCATCGAAGCCGGCAAGATCACCTCCGAAGGCCTCGGCGAAGTGCAGGAAATGATCGACATCTGCGATTTCGCCGTCGGCCTTTCCCGCCAGCTCTACGGCCTCACCATCGCCACCGAGCGTCCTGGCCACCGCATGATGGAAACCTGGCATCCGCTCGGCGTCGTCGGCATCATCTCGGCCTTCAACTTCCCCGTCGCCGTCTGGTCGTGGAATGCGGCTCTGGCGCTGGTTGCCGGCAATTCCATCGTCTGGAAGCCCTCTGAAAAGACCCCGCTGACCGGTCTCGCCTGCCAGGCGATCCTCGATCGCGCCATCGCCCGCTTCGGCGATGCCCCGGCAAACCTCAGCCAGGTCCTCATCGGTGACCGCGCCATCGGCGAAGCCCTCGTCGACAACCACAAGGTCGCGCTCGTCTCGGCCACCGGCTCCACCCGCATGGGCAAGGAAGTCGGCCCGCGCCTCGCCAAGCGCTTCGCCCGCTCGATCCTCGAGCTCGGCGGCAACAATGCCGGCATCGTCTGCCCCTCGGCCGATCTCGACATGGCGCTGCGCGCCATCGCCTTCGGCGCGATGGGCACCGCCGGCCAGCGCTGCACGACGCTGCGCCGCCTCTTCGTGCATGACAGCGTCTACGACCAGCTCGTGCCGCGCCTTAAGAAGGCCTATACGAGCGTATCCGTGGGCAACCCGCTGGAAACCTCCGCCCTCGTCGGCCCGCTCGTCGACAAGCAAGCCTTCGACGGCATGCAGAAGGCACTGGCGGCGGCCAAGGCCGAAGGCGGTTCCGTCACCGGCGGCGAGCGTGTCACGGAAGCCGGCAAGGACACGGCCTACTACGTGAAGCCCGCCATCGTCGAAATGCCGAAGCAGGCCGGCCCGGTCCTCGAAGAGACCTTCGCGCCGATCCTCTACGTCATGAAGTATTCCGACTTCGATGCCGTTCTGGATGACCACAATGCCGTTGCTGCCGGCCTCTCCTCGTCGATCTTCACACTCAACGTCCAGGAGGCCGAGCGCTTCCTGTCGGCTGACGGTTCGGACTGCGGCATTGCCAACGTCAACATCGGCACGTCCGGCGCCGAGATCGGCGGCGCGTTCGGCGGCGAGAAGGAAACCGGCGGCGGCCGCGAATCCGGCTCCGACGCCTGGAAGGCCTATATGCGCCGCGCCACCAACACGGTGAACTACTCGAAGGCCCTGCCGCTCGCCCAGGGCGTCTCCTTCGATATCGAGTAAGCCGAGATGAACAGCCAGACCAAGATCGAGGAGGCGGGTTTTGTACCCGCCTCGCGCATCGCCGCCATCGGCGTTTCCAAAATCCTGCAGATCGGCGCCCGCGCCTCTGCCATGAAGAAGGAAGGCCTGCCGGTCATCATCCTCGGCGCCGGCGAACCTGATTTCGATACGCCCGACAACGTCAAGGCGGCTGCAAAGGCCGCCATCGACCGCGGCGACACCAAATACACCGCGCTCGACGGCACGCCGGAGCTGAAGAAGGCGATCTGCGAAAAATTCCACCGCGAGAACGGCATCGATTATGCGGTCGACGAAGTCACCGTCGCGACGGGCGCCAAGCAGATCCTGTTCAACGCCTTCATGGCGACGGTCAATCCGGGCGACGAGGTGATCATCCCGACGCCCTACTGGACGTCCTATTCCGACATCGTGGAAATCTGCGGCGGCGTGCCGGTGCTGATCCCCTGCGACGCGGAGGCCGGTTTCCGCCTGAAGGCCGAGCAGCTCGAAAAGGCGATCACGCCGAAGACCCGCTGGGTGCTTTTCAATTCGCCGTCCAACCCCTCGGGCGCCGCCTACAGTGAGGCCGATTATCGTCCGCTGCTCGACGTTTTGCTGCGCCATCCGCATGTCTGGCTGATGGTCGACGACATGTACGAGCACATCGTCTATGACGGCTTCAAGTTCGTGACCCCTGTTGCCATCGAGCCGCGCCTGAAGAGCCGCGCGCTGACGATCAACGGTGTCTCGAAGGCCTATGCCATGACCGGCTGGCGCATCGGCTATGCCGGCGGCCCGAAGGCGCTGATCAAGGCCATGGCGGTGATCCAGAGCCAGGCGACGTCCTGCCCGTCCTCCGTCAGCCAGGCCGCGTCGGTCGAAGCGCTCAACGGCCCGCAGGACTTCCTGAAGGAGCGCCAGGCGAGCTTCAAGCATCGCCGCGATCTCGTCGTCTCGGCGCTGAACGCCATTCCGGGTCTCGCCTGCCGCACGCCTGAGGGTGCGTTCTACACCTTCTCCGGCTGCGCCGGGGTGATCGGCAAGGTGACGCCCAAGGGCAAACTCATCGAGGCGGACAGCGACTTTACGGATTACCTCCTCGAAGACGCCCATGTCGCCGTCGTACCCGGCTCGGCTTTCGGCCTCTCGCCCTATTTCCGCATCTCCTATGCCACCTCGGAAGCGGAACTGACGGAAGCGCTGAAGCGCATCGCGGCGGCCTGCGCGCAGCTTTCCTGAGCCCGCCCGCCTTCGACCCTCTTGAGCCCGCTGCAGCCAGCCTGCGGCGGGCTTTTTCGTTGACCCGGCCCCTGGGGCCGGCCTCATAAAGCGGCGGTGAACGACAGGGAGGTGATTCGTGCGCAAGTCTGGCCTTCATCTGACCGCCGCCGAGGCGGCAAGGGAACTCGGCATTTCGGCAAAGGCTCTACGGCTTTACGAGCGCCACGGCCTGCTGGCGCCGCTGCGCACCGCCGCCGGCTGGAGGATCTACGGTCCGAGCGAGATGGCGCGCGCCAGGGACATCGTCGCCCTGCGCCGGCTGGATATGGGCCTTTCGCAGATCAAGCACGTTTTTTCGAGTGGCGCAGAAGACCTCAAGGCGGCGCTCGCACGGCATCAGGCGGGCCTCAAACGCCAGCTCGACCGGATCGCCGAGACTGTTCAATCCGTCGAGGCGGTGCGGGACAATCTGACGGCGACGGCGAATGCGACCGAGGTGGTTTCGCTGGCATTGCCCTGGCCGTGGGGCGGTGAGCGGTTCGAATTGCCCGCCCTGGCGCCCATCACCTACATTACCGGTCCCCTCGGCAGCGGCAAGACGCGGCTGGCGCGCGCGATCGCGCAAACCGTTCCGAATGCCGCCTTTATCGGGCTGGAGCGGCTGGACGATGGCGGCGCCGTGGAGACCGATGCGCGGAGTGATGCGCACCTCCGGATGCTTGCCGCGCAAGGTGCAGACCCGTCACCCGCGCTGACGGCGCTGGTTGCCGCCATGGAACGCTCGGCGGCGGCCGTCCTTGTCGTCGATATGGTGGAGCAGGGACTGGACCAGGCCACGCAGCAGGTGCTGCGGCATTATCTGCGTTTGCGGCCGTTTGGCGACCGGCCGCTCTTCCTGCTGACACGCTCCTCGTCGATCCTCGACCTTGCCGATATCAGGGTGGGGGAAAGCATCCTCTACTGCCCCGCCAACCACGATGTGCCGATGGCTGTAGTACCCCGGAAGGGTGCGCGGGGATATGAAGCGGTCGCCATGTGTCTGGCGACGCCCGCCGTCCGGTCGCGAACCGAGGGCGTGATCGCCTCTCGGCCGAGCGCGGCCTGATCCAAAAAAGGCCGGCTTGATGCCGGCCTTTTTAACGTGTCGGGTCGATGCCTCAGCGGCAGCCTTCGATCTGCTTCAGTGCCGCCGAAATGCCGGAGAGCGAATAGGAATAGGCCGTGCCGGTGCCGCGGCGCGACTTCGCTTGCACCTGCATGTCCTTGCCGTTCTTCATGGCCGCCACGAGCGCCGGTTCTTCCGCGGCGTTCTCCACCCAGGCCGAATTGCCCTTGGTGAACATCACGAAGCTGCGGCCGTCGATGACGACGTTGACCTTGGAGTTTTCCTGCAGCGGATAGCCCATCATCGCCTGGGGCTCGTAGCTGATGTTCTGGCCCGGGCGCTGTGAGACGAGGAAGAAGACGTCGCCGTGGTCGACACCCGCCGGGTTCTTCTCCTTGGGGACGGAGAGCACGTAGCAGACCTTGCCGCCGTTCGCCTGGTAGGAGTAGGCGCCCCAGGCATTGAACTGCTGAATGCGCGTCGGCGTCTGGGCCGAGGCAACGCCTGCGGTCGTCAGGACGAGGGCGAGTGCGGTTGCGAGCTTTCTTACGAACATGTTTTCCTGCCGGTTGTCTTGCCAATGATTTCCAGCCGAAGGGCGCGCCTTCGATGCCGGTGTCGGCCACGCATGATGACGATTTGATTTATTTTGACTTAATTCAGGTTACCAAACCGTCAACATGCACGCATTTTACAAAGGTCTTTCCGCGCCGCACCGGGACAAATTTGCGTCGAAAACCGCCGCTGCCTTTGAAATGAAAGGCGGGCGTGCCCAGTCCCCAGTTGGTGAGATAGAACCCGTCGAGATGCCTAAAGGCACAAGGAATAGGGCAAGAATTTGACCCGCATTCGCGCGGGTCCACGGCTGCCCGGCCTAACGGGCCGGTTGCATGTCCGGCTCGTCCGCAAGCGCCTTGTCCGCCGCCACATAGTGGTCGTCGCGGACATGGCCGCGGATCGCGGCGAAGGCCGCCGTCAGCACGGCGATGTCGTCGGAAAAACCGACAAGTGCGAAGAAATCAGGGATGCCGTCGAGCGGCAGCACGAAATAGACGAGCGCCGCAAGCAGGATACCGCGCACCTTGGTCGGCGTGCGGGGATCGAGCGCGCAATAGTAGGATGCAATGAGGTCGCGGCCGAAGGGAACCTGCCGCATGGCGCGCTTCAGCACCGGCCAGAAACGCTTCTTCACGCGCTGGCTCTGGCGCTCCTGCTCCTTCTCGTCTCCCGGCAGCAGAATCTCGCCGATCTTCACATCATCCATGCGGGGGCCTCCCTCGGGTGGCAGCGCCGGAAAAGCCCGGCGGGGAAACATATGGGGACGGGTTCACGTCGCTTCAACTCTTCGTGCGCAGGGCCGCCGCCTTCTCCATTGCCCCCGCCAGCTTGAAGTCGAGTTCGGTGAGGCCGCCGGCATCGTGGTTGGTCAGCCGCACGTCGACGCGGTTGTAGACGTTGAACCATTCGGGATGGTGATTGAACTTCTCCGCCGCAAGCGCGCCTTCCGTCATGAAGCCGAAGGCCTCGCGGAACGTCTTGAACTTGTAGCGCTTCTCGATGGCGATGCCGTCATCCGACCGGTTCCAGCCGTCAAGCGCGGCGAGCGCCTCGGAGATCGCGGCTTCATCGAGCTTTTCCTGTTTCATGGCATTCTCCCCTCTCGAAGATCATATCACATGAAAACGGCGCCCGAAGGCGCCGTGTTCCGTTTGTCTTGTCTTCGCCTCACACGAAGAACTGGCCGCCGTTCGCCGAAATCGTCGAGCCGGTGATGAAACCGGCATCGTCGGAGGCGAGGAAGACGACGATGCGGGCAATCTCGTCCGGCTCGCCGAGGCGACCGACCGGGATCTGCGGGATGATCCGCTCGTTCAGCACCTTTTCCGGGATGGCGCGCACCATTTCCGTGCCGATATAGCCGGGGCAGATGGCGTTGACCGTGATGCCCTTGGCGGCACCCTCCTGGGCGAGCGCCTTGGTGAAGCCGAGATCGCCGGCCTTGGCGGCGGAATAGTTCGCCTGGCCCATCTGGCCCTTCTGGCCGTTGATCGAGGAAATGTTGATGACGCGACCGAAGCTGCGGTCACGCATGCCGGACCAGACCGGATGGGTCATGTTGAAGAGGCCGGTGAGGTTGGTGTTGATGACCGCGCCCCACTGGTCGGGCGTCATCTTGTGGAACATCGCGTCCTTGGTGATGCCCGCATTGTTGACGAGAATGTCCACCGGGCCGAGATCGGCTTCCACCTTGGCTATTCCCCCGACGCAGGCCTCATAGCTCGACACGTCCCATTTGTAGACGGCGATGCCGGTTTCCGCCTTGAAGGCGTTGGCGGCCTCGTCATTGCCGGCATAGCTGGCAGCCACCTTGTATCCGGCCGCTTTCAGCGCAACCGAAATGGCTGCGCCGATGCCCCGCGATCCCCCCGTTACCAATGCTACCCTGCTCATGTGGCTCACTCCCCTGGCTGTTTTTGAGTCGACCCGTCGCCCTGCCGGCGGCAGGTCATGGCAAAGCAGTTTGTAAGCTGATGCTTACATGCTCTCAACGCACATCGCCACGCCCATGCCGCCGCCGATGCAGAGCGTGGCGAGGCCCTTGCGGGCGCCGCGGCGCTTCATTTCGAAGAGGAGCGTGTTGAGGATGCGGGCGCCGGATGCACCGATCGGATGACCGATGGCAATGGCGCCGCCGTTGACGTTGACGATGGATGGATCCCAACCGAGGTCCTTGTTGACCGCGCAGGCCTGCGCGGCGAAGGCCTCGTTGGCCTCGACGAGATCGAGGTCGCCGATCTTCCAGCCGGCGCGTTCCAGCGCCTTGCGGGAAGCCGGGATCGGGCCGGTGCCCATGATCTTCGGGTCGACGCCGGCCGTCGCCCAGGAGACGATGCGGGCGAGCGGCTGGATGCCGCGACGGGAGGCTTCCGCCTCGCTCATCAGGAGCGCCGCGGCGGCCCCGTCGTTGAGGCCGGACGCGTTGGCGGCCGTCACCGTGCCTTCCTTGTCGAAGGCGGGCCTGAGCTTGGCCATCGAATCGAGCGTCGCGCCATGGCGGATATATTCGTCGGCATCGACAGAGATGTCGCCCTTGCGGCCCTTGACGATGAAGGGAACGATCTCGTCCTTGAAGCGGCCTTCCTTCTGGGCGGCCTCGGCCTTGTTCTGCGAGGCGACGGCGAAGGTGTCCTGCTCGTCGCGCGAAAGCTGCCACTGCTTGGCGACGTTCTCGGCGGTGATGCCCATGTGGTAGCCGTAGAAGGCGTCGGTCAGGCCGTCCTTGATCATCGTATCGATCATCTTGAAATCGCCCATCTTCACGCCGCCGCGCAGATGCGCGCAATGCGGCGCCATGGACATGGATTCCATGCCGCCGGCGACGATGATGCCGGCATCTCCGGTGGCGATCTGCTGCATGCCGAGCGCCACGGCCCTGAGGCCCGAGCCGCAAAGCTGGTTCATGCCCCAGGCGGTCGCCTCCTGCGGCAGGCCGGCCTTCATGGCGGCCTGGCGGGCCGGGTTCTGCCCTTCGCCGGCCGGCAGCACCTGGCCGAGGATCACCTCGTTCACCTCGCCCGCCGCGACGCCCGCGCGTTCCAGAACCGCCGAAATGACCGTCGCCCCGAGTTCGTGGGCGGGCGTGTTGGCGAAGGCTCCGTTGAAGGACCCGACCGCGGTGCGGGCGGCGCTGGCGATGACGATGGATGGGGTGCTCATGGTGTGCTTCCTCAGTTCTGACGGCCTTGCGGGCGGCCTTGGAACCGGGTCCGACGCGCGAAAGGCGCGAGCCCGGCGGTTCTCCCGAAATCAAAACTGGCAAAGCGGAAGGGGAGAGTCAAACGGGATATCCAATGCCGCTAAAATTTCATCGACGCGGCGTGCAGCATGAAATTCCATGTTGCGCAGCATTCCTCGCCGCATCGCACAATTCGATTGTCAGCGCGCGTCTTTTTGCCGATACTTGAACGAACCAAAAAAGAAACAGGAATACCGGGACGAGGAAACCCTAATGGCCAGGAACGACGGTCAGATCGTCATCAAGAAATACGCCAACCGACGACTCTACAACACCGGCACGAGCACCTATGTGACGCTCGACGATCTCGCGGTCATGGTGAAGAAGGGCGAGGACTTCACCGTGCAGGACGCCAAGTCCGGCGACGACATCACCCATTCGGTGCTGACGCAGATCATCTTCGAGCAGGAATCCAAGACAGGCAACACGCTGCTGCCGATCTCGTTCCTGCGCCAGCTGATCTCCTATTACGGCGACCAGATGCAGATGGTGGTGCCGAGCTATCTCGAGCACTCCATGCAGGCCTTCACCGAGCAGCAGACGCAGATGCGCGAGCAGATCAACAAGACCTTCGGCGACACGCCGATCGGCAAGAACCTGCAGGTGCCGATGCAGATGGTCGAGGAGACGGTGCGGCGCAATACGGAAATGTTCCAGCAGGCGATGAAGATGTTCTCGCCCTTCGCCAACGCCGCGCCGCCCAAGGAGACCCGCAAGGCCGAGGCAAAGGACCTCGACGAGCTGAAGGAACAGCTTCGTGCGCTCCAGACGAAGCTCGACAACCTGAGCTGAAGGAACGGATGGCGCGGGGCAGCCCGCGCCGTTCATAGCCCGATCGAAAGATCCCGGCTCGCCGTGCGGATCGAGACCGCAAATCCCGCGATGACATCGATGAAGGTGATCGTCATCAGGATGAAGAAGATCTGCGTCGCTGCGCCTTGCACCAGCAGGAATTCGACCAGGAACACCACGAACAGCACCATCGACAGCATGTGATCGAGCAGGGCGCGAGAGCCCGGTCGCGTGGCCTTCAGGATTTCCACGAAGAGCAGCACGAGCGCGATCAGGATGAGGAGGTCCCCAAAGGCCATCGTCCAGGTCGTGCCGGACAGCATGTTGACCGCCATCACCTCGCTGTCGAGCACGGCGGCCCCGCCGTCACCGAACAGACCGGTCATGGCGAGATTGTAGAGGGCGAAGGGGATGATCAGCAGCGGTATGGCCAAAAGCATGGGCAAGGCTCCCTGGAACCGCTCTCGAACGGCGGCGTTCCGGCCCTCTTAGCCGAAGAATCGGCACAATAAAATGTCGCGGCGATCAGAACGGGCAAATGCCCAAAAGAAAAGGGCCGGACGAGCCGGCCCCTGATCTCGACTGATGCCGAAAGCGCGGATTACGCGCTTTCCTTCGGCGTCAGGACCTGGCGACCGCGGTACATGCCGGTCTTCAGGTCGATGTGGTGCGGACGGCGCAGTTCGCCCGAGTTCTTGTCTTCGATGTAGGTCGAACCCTTCAGAGCGTCTGCGGAACGGCGCATACCGCGCTTGGACGGGCTCGTTTTTCTTTTCGGTACAGCCATTTCACTAACTCCACTTATCGGGCAAACACATCCGAAGGCCACCGAATGGCCGACAAAGACATGTCTTTATCTCGGAAATTTGGCGGGCTTATACATGGCAAAACCCCGCTTGACCAGTCCCCGGCCGGATTTTTTCGAATTCCCGGCTCAGGCCTCGTCTTCCGGCACGATCCACGGTTCGGCAAGAGCCGCCGCCTGCCATTTCTGCCAGGCCGGATGTGCCTTCATGCGCGCCATATAGGCCAATACGGTTTCGTCCCGCGTCAGGCAATAGGCCTCCAGCCGATTGACGACCGGCGCATACATGGCGTCGGCGGCCGAAAAGGCGCCGAACAGGAACGGCCCGCCGGAGCGCACCAGCGCGTCCTTCCAGAGCGTTTCGATCCGCGCCACGTCGTCCGTCACGCCTTCGGGCAGGTCGATCGCACCCGGCTTGCGGCGGATGTTCATCGGACAGGCATTGCGCAGGGCACGAAAGCCCGAGAGCATTTCCATCGAGATCGCCCGCGCCTCGGCGCGCGCCGCGCGGTCCTTCGGCCAGATGCCGGCTTCGGGGAAGAGTTCGGCGGCATATTCGATGATGGCGAGCGATTCCCATACCCGCACCGCGCCATGGTGCAGCACCGGCACCTTGCCCGTCGGCGAGATCTTGCGGAACTGCGGATTGCCGGCGGGAAAGTCGAAGGGGATCACATGGTCCGTAAAGGGCACGCCCGCCGCTTCCAGCGCGATCCATGGCCGGAACGACCAGGAGGAATAGTTCTTGTTGCCGACATAGAGGATGAGGTCCGACATTTCTGGCTCCTTGTGCGGATCGGACCGTAGGCGTTCACCGGCGGCAGCACCAATGAAAACCCATGAACTCACTCATAAAGACACTTGATATATTCGCCGGACCGGGTTGCCCGCCGCTCGATGAGGCGGGCAAGGCGCTGCAGGCCGCGCCCGGGTTTGCCGGCATTGCGCTCGTAGGGATTGGGCAGCGAGACGGCGAGAAGGGCGGCCTGCCGACGCGAGAGCTTGGCGGCCGGCACGTTGAAATGGTGCTGGGCGGCCGCCTCGATGCCGTAGATGCCCGGCCCCCATTCGGCGATGTTGAGGTAGATTTCCATCAGCCGCCGCTTGCTCCAGACGAAATCCGCCACCACCGCCAGCGGCAGTTCCATCACCTTGCGCAGGAAGGATCGCCCGTTCCACAGGAAGAGGTTCTTTGCCGTCTGCATGGGGATGGTGCTCGCGCCGCGCGTCTGTTCGCCGGCCAGCGCCTCGTTCACCACGGCGCGCATCTCGCCCCAGTCGACGCCGGCATGACGGCAGAACTGCCCGTCCTCGGACATCATGACCGCCTGCACGAGATGGGGGGAAATCTCGTCGAACTCGACCCATTGCCGGTCATAGCCGCGCAGAAGCGCCAGATCGCGCAGCATGAGTGTGGATACCGGGCGGACGAACTCCACCGTATAGAGCAGGATCAGCACATAGGGCAGCGCGATGAAAGCGAGCACGGCAAGCAGGACGCGTCGCCAGTTCCGGCGAAGCCGGCTCATCCAGCCGTCCCTCTCACCGGTTCCAACCTCCATGTCTGCCCGTGTTTCCGGTACGATGTCCAAGAGCCGGCGTCCGTCCTTCCGTCGTTGCGCCTTCATACCGTCCCGGCTCTTCAAAAACCAGTCTGCGGCGCGATTCTTTGAAGCAGTCCAGACCATTCCCGTTGCTTCACCCGATGGCCCATGCCAAACAGCGGCCATGAGCGAACGTTACCAGGAATTCCTGTCCCTCCTGAGGACCAATGCCGAAGCGGTAGAGGCGCTGCTCGCCGCCCTTCTGTCGGCCGATATGCAGGGGGACGAGATCGCGCGGCCCGAGCGCCTGCTTGCCGCCATGCGCCATGGCGTGCTGAACGGCGGCAAGCGGCTGCGGCCCTTCCTCGTCATCGAATCCGCCGCGCTCTTCCCCAACGTGGAACGCCGGACGGCCTTGCGCATCGGCGCCGCGCTGGAATGCATCCACTGCTATTCCCTCGTCCATGACGACCTGCCGGCCATGGACGACGACGATCTTCGCCGCGGCCAGCCGACGGTGCACATCGCCTTCGACGAGGCCGCCGCCATCCTGGCCGGCGATACGTTGCTGACGCTCGCCTTCGACATCGTCGCTGCGCCCGAGACGCACCTGCCCGACGCCACCAAGACGGCGCTGGTGCTGGCGCTGGCCCGCGCCGCCGGCATCGGCGGCATGGCCGGCGGCCAGGCGCTCGACCTTGCGGCGGAGAGGCACACACCGGACGAGGGCGGCATCGTCACGCTCCAGGCCATGAAGACGGGCGCGCTCCTGCGTTTTGCCTGCGAGGCCGGCGCCATCATCGCCGGGGCTTCGGATGAAGACCGCCGCGCGCTGCGCCGCTATGGCGAAACCATCGGCCTCGCCTTCCAGATCGCCGACGACCTGCTCGATCTCACCGCCGACGCGGCCACCATGGGCAAGGCGACCGGCAAGGACGCCGGGCGCGGCAAGGCGACGCTCGTTTCCCGCCGCGGCCAGGCCTGGGCCGAACAGCGACTGAAGGAACTCGTCACGGAGGCCGAGGCGCTGCTTGCGCCGTTCAGCCATCGGGCCGGCATTCTCATAGAAACCGCCCATTTCATTGCAAATCGCAGGAACTGACGTCATGAGCAAATTCTGGTCGCCGATCGTCGCCACGCTCAAGCCCTATGTCGCAGGCGAGCAGCCGCGCATAGCCAACCTCATCAAGCTCAACACCAACGAAAACCCCTACGGCCCCTCGCCGAAAGCGGTCGCCGCCATGCAGGAGGCCGTCGCCGACAGCCTGAAGCTCTATCCCGATCCGGGCGCGCTCGCGCTGCGCCAGTCCATCGCCCGCTTCCACGGTGTCGATGCCGACGAGGTCTTCGTCGGCAACGGGTCGGACGAGGTGCTGGCGCACGCCTTCGTGGCGCTGCTCAAGCACGACAAGCCGCTGCTCTACCCTGACATCACCTACAGCTTCTATCCGACCTATTGTCGCCTGTTCGGCATCGAGGCGTTGGAAATCCCGCTGAAGGACGATTTCACCGTCGATCTTGCGGACTACGATCGCCCCGCCGGCGCGATCATCCTGCCGAACCCGAACGCCCCGACTGGCATCGGCCTGCCGCTGGCCGCCGTCGAGGCGCTCGTTGCCGGGCATCCGGACCAGCCGGTGGTGGTCGACGAGGCCTATATCGATTTCGGCGGCGAGAGTGCGATCCCGCTGACGAAGAAGTACGACAACCTGCTGGTCATCCACACGCTGTCCAAATCTCGCTCGCTTGCGGGCCTGCGTGTCGGCTACGCCATCGGCCAGCGTCCGCTGATCGATGCGCTGGAGCGCGTCAAGGACAGCTTCAATTCCTACCCGCTCGACCGCGTGGCGCAGGCCGGCGCAGCCGCCGCCATCGACGACCGCGCCTGGTTCGACGAGACGCGCGGCAAGGTCATCGAGACGCGTGAGCGCGTCACCGGGGCGCTGCGCCAGCGTGGCTTCGAGGTCCTGCCCTCACAGGCCAATTTCGTATTCGCCCGTCACCCCGATCACGGCGGCGAAGCATTGGCCAAGGGCCTGCGCGAGCGCGCCGTGCTGGTGCGCCATTTCGCCAAGCCCCGTATCTCGGATTTCCTGCGCATCACCATCGGCACGCCGGAGGAATGCGATCGGCTGATTTCGGCGATCGAAGAGATCGTCTAAGCCCGAACCCTATCAATAATCCCCTTCCCGTAATCCGATCTCCGGCCGCGGGGAGAGGGACATGTGGTGCAATTCTCCCGCTTGGCGGGTCGGAGATGATTGGGTATCGTTGTGGGATATTCACTCGGTGCCGCATGACCGACCTTACGCCCTACCTGCCACAGCTCGCTGTCGCCTGGACGGCTTATTTCATCGCCACCGCCTCGCCGGGGCCGGCGATCATCGCCATCATCGCTACCTCGATCAGCCAGGGCCGCCGCGCCGGGCTTGCGCTCGCCTCCGGCGTGCTGACGGGCTCGTATATCTGGGCGATCCTCACGGCATCAGGCCTTTCCGCCCTCATTCGCACCTATGGCGAGGCGATCGTCGTGCTGAAGATCATCGGCGGCTGCTACCTGCTCTGGCTTGCCTGGAATGCCTATCGGGCGGCGCGCAAGAGCGAGGAAACCTATCGCGCCCAGATGTCCGCCCTGCCGCCGCTCTCCCCGCGCCGGCAATATCTGAAGGGCCTCGGCATCCACATCACCAACCCAAAGGCGATCTTCAACTGGATCATGCTCACATCGCTCGGCATGCCGCCCGGCGCGCCCGGCGGCGTCATGGCGACCTTCATCGCCGGCTGCATGGTGATGGGGGTCTGCGTCTTCCTCGGCTTCGCGCTGGTCTTCTCGCTCGGCCCCGTGCACCGCGCCAATCTGAAGGCGCGCCGTGCCATCGAAGGCGTCATGGCCGCCTTCTTCGCCTTTGCCGGCGTCAAGCTGCTGACGACGCGGCTCTGATCATTCGGCCGCCGCCTGCCCCGCGCCGTAGCGCTTCTCGATATAGTCGTTGACCAGCGCCTCGAATTCGCCGGCGATGTTGGTGCCGCGCAGCGTCATCGCCTTCTTGCCGTCGACATAAACAGGCGCGATGGGGAGTTCCCCGGTGCCCGGCAGCGAGATGCCGATATCGGCATGCTTGCTCTCGCCCGGTCCGTTGACGATGCAGCCCATGACGGCGACCTTGAGGCCTTCCACGCCCGGATATTTCTCGCGCCAGACCGGCATGTTCTTGCGGATGTCGTCCTGGATCTTCTGGGCCAGCTCCTGGAAGACCGTCGAGGTCGTGCGCCCGCAACCCGGACAGGCGGCAACGACGGGGATGAACTGGCGGAAGCCCATGACCTGCAGCAGCTCTTGCGCCACCTGCACCTCGCGGGTGCGGTCGCCGCCGGGCTCCGGCGTCAGCGAAATGCGGATCGTGTCGCCGATACCCTGCTGCATGAGGATGCCGAGCGCGGCGGAGGAGGCGACGACGCCCTTGGTGCCCATGCCGGCTTCCGTGAGGCCGAGATGCAGCGCATGGTCGGAGCGCGCCGACAGCATCGCATAGACCGCGATGAGGTTCTGCACGTTGGAGACCTTGGCCGAGAGGATGATGTGATCGCGCGCAAGGCCGATCTCTTCCGCGAGTTCGGCGGACAGCAGCGCCGACTGGCAGATCGCCTCGCGCATCACCTGCTGGGCGGTCAGCGGGAAACCCTTGTCCTGGTTCTCGTCCATCAGCCGCGTCAGAAGCTCCTGGTCGAGCGAGCCCCAGTTGACGCCGATGCGCACCGGCTTGTCGTGGCGGATCGCCGTCTCGACGATCGCCGCGAACTGCTTGTCCTTCTTGTCCTTGAAGCCGACATTGCCGGGATTGATGCGATACTTCGCCAGCGCCTCGGCGCAGGCCGGATGATCGGCCAGCAGCTTGTGGCCGATATAATGGAAGTCGCCGACCAGCGGCACGTCGAGGCCGAGGCGGAGAAGGCGCTCGCGGATCTTCGGCACCGCCGCCGCGCTCTCGTCGCGGTCGACCGTGATGCGCACGATTTCCGAGCCCGCGCGATGCAGCGCGGCCACCTGGGCGACCGTTCCATCGATATCGGCCGTGTCCGTATTGGTCATCGACTGCACGACGACCGGCGCGCCGCCGCCGACGAGCACGCCGCCGACATCGACACCGACGGACCGGCGCCGCGGCTTCGGTTCAAAATCGAAGGAAAAGGACATGTGGAGCCTCTTGCTCGAAAAGCGGCCACGCGCCGCTTGGCGCGCGCGGCCTTTGCCCTCAGGTGGATCAGGAAATGTGGCTTGTCAACCGCAAGCAACGGCACGCGCGAGGATTTGATCGCCGAGCGTGCCGTCGGGCTCAGTGGTGATCGCGCACATCCGCATGCACCGCATGGTGCGAGAGCAGGAGCACGACGATGAAGAGCAGCGGCAGGAGCGCGAAGATGAGCGCAAAGCCGGTATGCTCGGCGATGAAGCCGATGACGGACGGCGCGAACAGCGAGCCGGAATAGCCCATCGCTGTCGTCACCGAAAGCGCCACGCCCTGCGCGAAGCCCGGCAGGTTGCCCGCGGCGGAGAAAGCGATCGGCACCATGTTGGAAATGCCGACGCCGCAGAGCGCAAAGCCCACCATCGCCACATAGGCGTTGGGCGCCGTGCCGGCGATCACCATGCCGACGATGGCCGTCACCGTGCAGAAGCGCAGCGTCCTCACGGCACCGAAGCGGTCGCGCACATGATCGCCGGCAAAGCGCATCACGGCCATGGTCAGGGAGAAGGTGCCGAAGGCGAAACCGGAAAGCGCCAGCGACGCGCCGAGTTCGTCGCGCATGTAGAGCGCACCCCAATCGAGGATCGCGCCTTCCGGCACCATGCAGAACAGTGCCATGAGGCCGATCAGCCAGGGCAGCGGCGTCATCGGCAGGCGCACCTTGCGGTGTTCCTCGCTCGGATGGGGCGCATCGTGCAGGATGCGCGGCCAGAGGACGAGGAGCATTACCGCCCCGACGACGGTCAGCAGCGCGGCATGGCCCATCACGCCGAGCGCCGCCATGAGGAAGCCGCCGGTCGTCGCGCCGATGAAGGCGCCGAGGCTCCAGAAGGCATGGCAGGACGACATGATCGCCCGCCGCATCGACTTCTCCACCTCCACGGCATTGCCGTTCATCGCGACGTCCATCGCCCCCATCAGCCCGCCGAAGCAGAAGATGGCGACGGCGCCGAAGGGAATGGTCGTCGCAAGCGACAGGAGCAGCATGGTCGAAAGAAACAGAACCGTCGCGCCCTTCAGCGTGCGCGTCGTGCCGTAATGGGCGATCAGGATGCCGGCGATCGGCATCAGGATCAGCGAGCCGATGCCGAAGCACATGATCATCAGCCCGAGCCCGGCTTCGGTGAGCCCCAGGCGGCTTGCGAATTCCGGGATCTTCGGCGCCCAGGCGCCGGCGAAAATGCCGTTGAGCAGGAAGAGGCCGGAGATCGCGATCCGCGTTGGCGGGAAATAGGACCTGGCGAAGGATTTGCCGGCAAGGGCGTTTTCGGGCGTCGTCATGTTCGTTCCATTTCTGGGAAGGTCGGTGCCGCGCGCTCAGCCGGCGCGCAGGGTTTCGATGCCGGCCGCCGTCAGAGCGGCGGCCTCCGTTTCGTCCGCATCCGCCTCGATGACGGCGCGTGCCACGCGGGAAAGCGGCACGACCGAATAGGGGGCGGCGGTGGAAAGCTTGTCGTTGGTGATCGCGACCAGCACGGTCTTCGTGCGTGAGGCCAGGAAGCGCTTGAATTCCGCGTCCTCGAACGTGTAGGCCGTCACGCCCGCCTCTACGTCGATACCGCATACGCCGAGCACGAGAATGTCGGGGCGGAAGGCCTCGGCATCGCGCATCGCCTTGGCGCCGATGGCCCCGCCGACATCGGGATCGATCAGCCCGCCGAGCTGGATCGTCGTGATATCGCGCTCGAGGAGCGCCGCGGCAATGGCCGGCGCATTGGTGATGACGGTGAGGTCGCTGCCGGCCGGTAACGCGCGGGCGAGGGCCAGGTTGGTGCTGCCGGCATCGAGGAAGACGGTGGCACCGGCCGGAATGAGCGCTGCCGCCGCGCGCGCAAGCGCCGCCTTGCGTTCGCCGCCGACCGCCATGCGCTCGTTCATCGTGCGCGCCGCCGCGTGGGACACGCGCAACGCGCCGCCATAGACGCGGCGGCAGAGGCCGGACGCCGCCATCTCGCGCAGGTCCCGCCGGATCGTGTCCTCCGACACGCCGAGTTCCTGCGCCAGTTCCGCCGCGATCACCCGCCCCGAAAGGTCGAGCCGTGTGCGGATGAGATCCTGCCGTTCCCCGAGAAGAAGATCCTGTATCGACATCGCCTACGCCAAATCATGCATGATTGGATGACAATGCGCACAAACAGGCATAACCGTCAACGATCGGGGAATTCACGTTTGGTGACGCCGGGCAAACAAAAACCCCGCCGTCTCCGGCGGGGTCCTTGCGATCAGCCATCCGGCTGCTGCCTGCGTTACTCGCGGTTGCCGAGGAAGCGCAGCAGGAACAGGAAGAGGTTGATGAAGTCGAGGTAGAGCGTCAGCGCGCCCATGATGGCCTTTCGGCCGGCCACGGCGGCGTCGTCCGCATCGAAGTACATTTCCTTGATCTTCTGCGTATCCCAGGCCGTCAGACCTGCGAAGACCAGAACGCCGATCGCGGAGATCGCGAAGTCGAGCGCCGAGGACTGCAGGAACAGGTTGACGAGCGAGGCGATGATCAGGCCGAAGAGGCCCATGATCAGGAACGAGCCCATCGCGGAGAGGTCCCGCTTCGTCGTGTAGCCGAACAGCGACAGCGCGCCGAAGGCCGCGGCGGAGACGAAGAAGGTCTGCGCGATGCTGGCGCCCGTGTAGATCAGGAAGATCGACGACAGCGACAGGCCCATCAGGCCGGCATAGACCCAGAAGGTCGCCTGCGCGGCACCGACGCTCATCGTATGGATGCGGAAGCTCAGGAAAAAGACCAGCGCGAGCGGGGCGAGCATGACGACCCACTTCAGCGGGCTCACATAGATCGCCTGGCCGAAGGCGGTCAGCTGACCGTCGGCGAAGGCTGCCTGCGAGGCGAAGTAAGCCACGACGCCCGTAATCGCGAGGCCAAGGGCCATCAGGTTGTAGACCCGGAGCATATAGGCGCGCAGGCCCTCATCGATGACCGCGCCGGCCTGAGCGCCGGCATTGGCCGTTCGGGTCTGGTAATTGCGGAGATCAGCCATGTTATCCTCTCGTAAAGCCCCCTGTCGTGTACGGTGTCGGGCGCCCGCCTGTCCGCTCCGTTCGATCGAAGCACTTGCGGGTCCAGGCAGCCGCTGCGGGGCTCCAGCTTGCCTGCCCATGAATATGCGCATGAATTGTGTCTCGCACAAGACCCGCAACCGCGGCAGCGCCGCGGGTCCTGCCGATTTCATAGCTCGCGCAGGACGGGGGCGGCCTTCTGCCCCAGAATGCGCCAGGTGCCGGCAAGGCCCATGCCCACGGTCAGGACAAGGGCGATCGCCACGGTGACGACGGCGACGTCGGGCAGGAAGCTGGAGGGCAGCGTCATTATGCGGCTGACCACGAACCACGCGGCCACCCCGCCGGCGAAGAGCGCGAAGACCGCCGTCGCCAGCCCCAGCATCAGGTATTCGTAGCTGAACGCCCGGATGAGCATCGCCCGCGTCGCGCCGAGCGTCTTCAGGACGACGGCATCGTGCACGCGCGCCCGGTTGCCTGCGGCAAGCGCGCCGGCCAGCACGAGGACCGAGGCGATGAGTGCGACGGCCGCCGCCGCGCGGATCGCCGTCGCGAGCTGGCCGACCAGCTCGTTGACGACATCGAGCGCATCCTTGACGCGTACGCTCGTGACGGTCGGATAGGCGTTGGTGATGGCCTTCAGCGCTGTGGCCTCCTCGACCGCCGTCGCCGACGGGTCGATGACGGTGGCGAGCCAGGCATGCGGCGCGCCGGCAAAGGTGTTCGGCGAGAAGACCATGACGAAGTTGATCGACAGCGATTCCCACTCGACATTGCGGAAATTGGCGATGCGCGCCGTGATGTTGCGGCCGAGCACGTTGACGGTCACGGTATCGCCGAGCTTGAGGCCGAGTTCGCGGCCTTCTTCCGCCGAGAAGGAGACGAGCGGCTCGCCGGAATAGTCCTCCGGCCACCATTCGCCTTCGGACAGGGTCGAGTTTTCCGGCACGCGCTTGGCATAGGTGATGCCGCGGTCGCCGCGCAGCACCCATTGTCCCTCCGGCGGCACCGTGACCTTGGCGACGTCCACGCCGTTGAGCTCCATCACCCGGCCGCGCAGCATCGGCACCTCGATGATCTTGCCTTCCGGCATGTTCGCCTTCAGCACGTCGCGAAAGCCTTCTACTTCGCTGCTCTGGATATCGACGAAGAAGAAATTCGGCGCACGCTCCGGCAGGTTGCCGGTAAGCTCGCGGCGCAGGTTCCCGTCGATCAGCGTCAGCGTGACCAGCAGCGCAAGGCCAAGGCCGAGCGAGAGAACGACGGAGGAGGTCAGCGCCCCCGGCCGGTGGATATTGCCGACGGCGAGCCGCAGTGCCGGCGAATTGACCCGCGGGCTGCGTTTCGCCAGCGCCGTGATCAGCATGGCGACGGCGCGCAGCACGACGAAGGCGAAGGCGATTGCGCCGAGGAAGACGACGGCGATGTAACGGTCATAGGCCGTGAAGATCGCCAGCCCCGCCAGAGCCGCGAGGAAGGCGGCAGCGCCCAGCACATAGGGCCAGCTCGGCAGCCGGCCGGCATCGAACCCCTGTTCGCGGAACAGCGCCGTCGCCGGCACCTCACGGGCATGGCCAAGCGGCAGGACCGCGAAGGCGAGCGCCGTCAGGAGCCCGAAGACCGCCGCCAGCAGCAGGGCGGAGGGATAGAGCGCCGTCTCGGCCGGCACCGGCAGCACGCCGCCGAGGAACTGCATGGCCACCGGCGGCATCAGCGCGCCGACGACAAGGCCGATGACGATGCCGATCGATGCGATCAGTGCGATCTGCGTCAGATAGACCAGCGCGACCAGCGAGGCGGGCGCGCCGAGGCATTTGAAGGTCGCGATAACCGAGCGCTTGGAATCGAGATAGGCGCGCACGGCATTCGCCACGCCCACGCCCCCGACGATCAGCGCCGTCAGGCCGACGAGCGTCAGGAACTGCGAGAAACGGGTGATATTGGCCGTCAGCGACGGCGCCGCGCTGTCGGACGTGCGGATCGACCAGCCGGCTGTCGGGAAGGCCTTGTTGGCCTCCGCCCTGAGCGTTTCGAGGGATGTTGCGGGATCGGCGAGGCGGATACGATAGGCATTCTCCACAAGGCTGCCGGTCTGCACGAGCCCGCTTGCCTGCAGGGCCTCTTCCGACAGCATCAGCCGCGGCGCGAAGCCGAACCCTTCGGAAACGGCATCCGGCTCGCGCGTGAGCGTCGCCGCAATCTTCAGCTTTGCCGTGCCGAGCAGGATCTCGTCGCCGACGGCGATGCCGAGCCGGTCGAGCAGCAGCGGCGCGACCACGACACCGTAGGCGTCACCCTCTCTAGCGAAAAGCGTCGAGGCAGGCCTGTTCGGCTCGGCCTCCAGCGCGCCGTAGAGCGGATAGGCGCCGTCGACGCCCTTGGCCTCGACCAGCGTCTGGTCGGAGCCGTCAGGCAGGCGCACCATGGAGCGCAGGCCTGTCGACAGCGACACGTCGCCGAGGCTCTGGAAATGTTTCAGCTCCTCCGGCGTCGCGAAACGGTTCCTGAACTCGAAGCGCACGTCGCCGGCCAGCAGCGTCTGCCCCTGCGAGGCGATCGCCTGGGTGATGGCGCTCGATACCGAATTGACGCCTGCGATCGCTGCCGTGCCGAGCGCGATGCAGGCGAGGAAGATGTAGAAGCCTTTCAGGCCGCCGCGCATTTCGCGCAGCGCCAGGCGCAAGGCCAGCGGAAACTGGCGGAGGACCGTGCCGATCCTCATGCCGGCACCGCTTGGACGGGAGCCCGGACGGGCGCCGCGCCCGAAACGATCTCGCCGGAGCGCATGGCGACCTGCCGGCCGCAGCGGGCGGCAAGCGCGGGATCATGCGTCACCAGTACCAGCGTCGTGCCGCGCTCGGCCTGCTTGGAGAAGAGGAGATCGGCGATCTGCTGGCCGGTCTCGGTGTCAAGATTGCCGGTCGGCTCGTCGGCGATCAGCAGCTTCGGCGAAGGGGCCAGTGCCCGGGCGATCGCCACGCGCTGCTGCTCGCCGCCGGAAAGCTGGCCGGGATAGTGCGACAGGCGCTCGCCGAGCCCCACGGCCGTCAGCTCGCGCCGCGCGATCTCGAAGGCGTCGCGCACATTGGCGAGTTCCAGCGGCACCGCGACGTTTTCCAGCGCCGTCATGTTGGGAATGAGGTGGAAGGACTGGAAGACGATGCCGATGTTGCGGCCGCGGAAATCCGCCACCTGATCCTCGTTCATTCCGTGCAGGCCCGCGCCGTCGATATGGATCTCGCCGCTGTCCAGCCGCTCGAGGCCGGCGAGCACCATCAGCAGCGTCGACTTGCCGGAGCCCGACGGGCCGACGATCCCGACCGATTCGCCCGCATCGATCGCAAGGTCGATCCCCTTCAGCACATGAACGGACGCGGCCGCCTGGCCGAGGGTGAGATCGGCTTTTTTCAGATCGATGATGGTTTTGGCCAAGGAATTCTGCCCTATATGTATCGGAAACACTGGAATGCCAGCAATCTAGGAATAGCTCCATGTCGTTTAAAGCGGCCGTCGGATTTTTCGCCTCACTTGCGATCACAGCTTTGTTATCCGCCGGCATCGCACAGGCTGCGCCCGTCAAGCTCGTCGGCTTCGGCGACAGCCTGATGGCCGGCTACCAGCTTCCCGCCGCCGATGCCTTTCCGGTCAAGCTGGAGGCTGCGCTGCGCGCCAAAGGCTACGAGGTCGAGATCGCGAATGCGGGCGTTTCCGGCGATACGACGTCCGGCGGCCTTGCCCGGCTCGACTGGTCGATCCCGGACGGAACGCAGGGCGTAATCCTCGAACTCGGCGCCAACGACGCCCTGCGCGGCATCGCCCCGGAGGAGACCGAGAAGAACCTCGACGCCATGCTGGCCCGGCTCAAGGAGCGGGGCATCCCGGTCCTGCTTGCCGGCATGCTGGCCCCGCCCAACATGGGTGCGGACTATGCCGCGCGCTTCAACGGCATCTACCAGCGCCTTTCGGAAAAGCACGGCGTACCGCTCTATCCGTTCTTCCTCGAAGGCGTCGTCACCAAGGCGAACCTCCAGATCGAGGACGGCATGCATCCCAACCCGGAGGGCGTGGACGTCATGGTCCAGTCGATCCTCCCGACGGCGGAAGCCTTCCTCAAGTCGATATCGGCAGGGGAGTAGTTATCGCGGGTGCGAAATAAGGGTTGCGCGAAAGTCCTTTGCGTGATTCGCTGACGTTACATTCCAGTAGGGAGAAGTCGCCATGCCGAGACTTTTCGTTGCCCTCGAAGTGCCGCGGAATGCGGCGATGAGCCTCTCGTTGCTGAGAGGCGGACTTCCCGGAGCCCGCTGGATCGATGTCGAGAACTTCCATATTACCTTGCGCTTCATCGGCGACATCGACGGGCGCACCGCCGACGAGGTTGTCGACAGGCTCGACCGCATCGAGCGCCCCGAATTCCAGCTCGCCCTGTCCGGCATCGGCTCCTTCGGCTCGAAGAAGCCCCATTCGGTCTATGCCGGCGTCACGCAGGCGCCAGAAATGTATGCGCTCCAGGCGGAAATCGAGCGCATCTGCCAGCGCCTCGGCCTTCCCGCCGATCCGCGCAAGTTCACCCCGCACGTCACCCTCGCCCGCCTGCGTAACGCCCGCCCCGAGGATGTCGCGCACTACCTCACCGGCCGCGGCAATTTCTATACCGCGCCCTTCACGGTGAACCGCTTCGTGCTGATGTCCTCCAAGGAATCCGTCGGCGGCGGGCCGTACCTCACCGAAGAGGTCTTCCCGCTCTACGAGGCCGGCGGCGGCTGGGAGGGCGCGGACCTGCACGATCATCCGGTTTGACGGACGATGTCGATCGGCCCGATGCCGGCTCGGCACCGGGCCTCCGAGTTTTCCCGATCCTGTCATGGGCAGGATAATGGCCGTCAGCCGGATATCCCGGTGAAATCCAGATTAGCCGGTTGCTTGGGCAAAGTTTTCCGCTCCGGGGCCTGTGGCGCCATCTCGGTCGTCCGGGTGCCATGCGCGACGGTCTCGAGACGGAAGTTTCGTGCCCACACCTTCCCATAGCCCTTCAGGAAGAAGCCGAAATGGATGCTGGAAGCTTCCACGGGTACATCCAGAACGACCGAACGCTCGATCCAGCCGGATGTGCCGTAGATCGCCCCGTTCTCCTCGCGCTGAAGCATGTTGTCGAAGCGCAGGGTCGAACCTGGCTCTCCGTCGACACGCATCCAGATGGTTCCGACATTCGCTGCCTCGGCCCTGATGCTGGCCGTCAGGCTGACAGTACCGCGGTAGCTGTCGGCGTCTATACTCTGCATCAGGCATGCAAAGCGCTCGTTTCCGAGGTCGGTCTCCTTACCCACGAGGCACTCGATAAGTGCACAGCCGGGCGACGTGAGATCGAGGCCGATCCGATATCGCTGGGTGTCCGTAAAGCCGGTCGGGAACCAACCAGAGGGGAGAGGCAGCGGCTGGAGCTTTGACTTGGCCGATTCGATCTGTGCCGAAAGAATGTTCCAGTCGGCAAGCCCGAATTGCCGCGCGATCAGTTCGAGGCATTCACCATGGGACATGTCGATATTCCGCTCCGCCAGAGACTGGCGCAGCGCTTTTGCCATGGCTTTCGATTCCAGAAAGCTTTTCATCGGTTCATCCCTACCCGGGCGACTCGGAAAGAGGTCAGTGCTCGCATTGCTGATGAATCGCCAGGGCGGGTCAAACCATGATTTCGGTTATGCGTTCACCATTCCACGACGGGAGCGAGCGGCAGGCCGCATAAGCCTGATTCGAAGCGTAGCAGCCTCAATCGATGCGTCAAGGCAACTTGAAGCAGCATGGCGGGTTTCCATTGTCGGCGAAGCTTAGTCCTTAATAGGATTCAACATTTCGTGGCACCGGCGAAAATTCCTTCAACCCCTTGCAGTGAACAAACCCTGAATCGCCGCGAGTCAGCGATTCGTCGCCGTTTCGTTCCGTTCCTGTTCCCTGAGCCGGCGAAAGACCCGGGAAAAGCAGCCCATTTCGCCTCCCCCCTTGCCATCGGGCGCCCTGATGGGCATCTGTGGCCTGCCGGAAGTGCTTCCGGCCGAAATTGAAACCTGCCGGGGCGTGACTTGTCGCAAGCACCCATGATCTTGAGCGGCCGCGGGGTCACCGCGGTGCTCGGCCCGACCAATACGGGCAAGACCCACTACGCAATCGAACGCATGGTGGCACATGAGACGGGCGTTATCGGCCTGCCTCTGCGCCTGCTTGCGCGCGAGGTCTATGCGCGTCTTGTCGAGAAGGTCGGCCAGCACAATGTCGCGCTCGTCACCGGCGAGGAGAAGATCACGCCGCATATGGCGCGCTATTCGGTCTGCACCGTCGAGGCGATGCCGCGCGAGACGCGCGCCGCCTTCGTCGCCATCGACGAGGTGCAGCTCGCCGGCGACCTCGAGCGCGGCCACATCTTCACCGACCGGGTGCTGCATCTGAGGGGCCGGGACGAGACGCTGCTGCTCGGCGCGGCCACCATGAAGCCGATCCTCGAACAGCTTTTGCCCGGCATCCATGTCATCGAGCGGCCGCGCCTTTCCCAGCTCTTCTATGCCGGCTCCAAGAAGATCACCCGCCTGCCGCAGCGCACTGCCATCGTCGCCTTCTCGGCCGACGAGGTCTACGCCATCGCCGAGCTGATCCGCCGCCAGCGCGGCGGGGCGGCGGTCGTGCTCGGCGCGCTCTCGCCGCGCACCCGCAACGCCCAGGTCGCGCTCTACCAGGAGGGTGACGTCGAATATCTCGTCGCCACCGACGCGATCGGCATGGGCCTCAACCTCGACGTCGACCATGTCGCCTTCGCGCAGGACCGCAAGTTCGACGGCTACCAGTTCCGCAACCTGAACCCCGCCGAACTTGCCCAGATCGCCGGCCGCGCCGGCCGGCACCTGCGCGACGGCACCTTCGGCGTGACGGGCCGCGTCGATCCGTTCGACGACGAGCTGGTCAAGCGCATCGAGACCCATCAGTTCGATCCCGTCCGCGTGCTGCAATGGCGCACTCCGCGCTTCGACTATTCCTCGCTTGCAAACCTGCGCAAGTCGCTCGACGCCCCGCCGCCGATCAACGGCCTGACGCGCGCGCTGCCGGCCGTCGACCAGCAGGCGCTCGAACATCTCTCGCGCTACCCCGACGTCCGCGATCTCGCGACCACGCCGGAACGCGTCGAAAAGCTCTGGGAAGTCTGCGCGCTGCCCGACTACCGCCGCATCACGCCCGCCCAGCACGCCGACCTCATTTCGACGCTCTATGCCGATCGCGTAAAACGCGGCACGGTTAACGAAGACTTCATGGCGGACCAGGTGCGCCGCGCCGATCGGACCGATGGCGAAATCGACACGCTTTCGGCACGAATCGCGCAGATAAGGACTTGGACCTATGTGTCGAATCGGCCCGGATGGCTTGCCGATCCGACACACTGGCAGGAAAAGACGCGGGAAATCGAAGACCGATTGTCCGATGCGCTACATGAACGGTTGACGAAACGCTTTGTTGATCGCAGGACATCTGTGCTCATGAAGCGCCTGAGAGAGAATGCGATGCTGGAAGCTGAAATCAGTGTGAATGGTGATGTCTTCGTGGAAGGACATCATGTCGGGCAGTTGGCCGGTTTCCGGTTCACGCTCGTGCCCGGAACGGAAGGCCCGGATGCGAAGGCCGTGCAGGCGGCTGCGCAGAAGGCGCTAGCGCTGGAATTCGAGGCCCGCGCCGCACGCCTGCATGCCGCCGGCAACGCCGATCTCGCCCTGAGCTCCGACGGTACGGTGCGCTGGCTCGGCGATCCCGTCGCGCGCCTGACCGCCAGCGAGCACGTCATGCGCCCGCGCGTCATCCTGCTCTCCGACGAGCAGCTGACCGGCAATGCGCGCGACCACGTCGCCGCCCGCATCGAGCGTTTCGTGAACCACCATATCGCCACTGTGCTGAAGCCGCTCGACGACCTTTCGCGCGCCGAAGACCTGCAGGGCCTTGCCAAGGGCCTCGCCTTCCAGCTCGTCGAAAATCTCGGCGTGCTGTTCCGCCGCGACGTCGCCGACGACGTGAAGGCGCTCGACCAGGACGCGCGCGCTTCGATGCGCAAGCACGGCATCCGCTTCGGCGCCTACCACATCTTCATGCCGGCGCTCCTGAAGCCGGCCCCGGCCGAGCTCATCACCCTGCTCTGGGCGCTGAAGAACGACGGCCTCGACAAGCCGGGCTACGGCGACCTCATTCCGGTGCTCGCCGCTGGCCGCACGTCGGTCGTCACCGATCCGAGCTATGAGCGCGCCTTCTACAAGCTCGCCGGCTTCCGTTTCCTCGGCAAGCGCGCCGTGCGCATCGATATCCTGGAACGCCTGGCCGATCTCATTCGCCCGCTGCTCCAGTGGAAGCCCGGCACGCCGCGCCCGGACGGCGCCTATGACGGCCGCCGTTTCGTCGCGACGACCGCCATGCTCTCCATCCTCGGCGCGACGCCCGACGACATGGAAGAGATCCTCAAGGGCCTTGGTTACCGCGCCGACAGCGTGAAGGCGGAAGAGGCCGCAGCCTTCCTCGCCGCCCAGGCGCCCGCCGATGCCGCCGCTGCCGCTCCGGCGGAAGCCAATGCGGAAACCGCCGACGAGCACGACGCCGACGCGGCGGATGCCGAAAGCGAAACGCCGGTCGCAGCCGCCGAACAGGCTCCGGTCACGGAAACCGCCGAGGCTCCCGCCGCGGTCGAGGCCCCGGTCGCAGAGGCCGAAGCGCCGGCTGCTGCGGAAGCTGCAGCCGATGGCGAGCCGGTCGAGGCCAAGCCCGTCCTGCTCTGGCGTCCGGGTTCGCGCCACGACAACCAGCGCCAGGGCCACCGTCATGGCGGCGAGCGCAGTGGCGACCGCCAGGGCGATCGTCAGGGTCAGGGCGAGCGTCGCGGCGGTGACCGCCAGCGTGGCCAGCCGGCCGGTGAACGCGGCGAGCGCCGCGAGGGCGGCCGCCCCAACCAGGGCCCTCACCAGGGCAAGGGCCGCGACGGAAAGCCGCAGGGTGGCAATCGCCCGGACCGCGGCGAGCGCAACGAGCGCGGCGGAAAACCGCAGCAGGCGAAATTCGAGGCAAGGCCGCCCCGCAAGGAAAAGCCGATCGACCCGGATTCGCCCTTCGCCAAGCTCGCAGCGCTCAAGGAGCAGATGAAGAAGTAAGCCCATGGCACGCGACGAGGAACAGCCGGCAGGTCAGGCGCGACAGCGCATCGACAAGTGGCTGTTCTTCGCGCGGTTGCGCAAATCCCGCTCGCTGGCGGCAAAATCCGTCGAGGCGGGTGACGTCCGGATCAACGGCGTGCCTATCCGCCAGCCTTCGCACGGCGTGCGCCCCGGCGATGTCGTCGTGCTCTCGCTCGACCGGCACGACATGACCGTCAAGGTCCTCCAACCCGGCGAGCGCCGCGGTCCCTACGAGGAAGCCCGGCTTCTCTACAGCGACATGACGCCGCCCCCGCCGCCGCGCGAGGAGCGTTCGCTCTTCGAGCAGGCAACGCGCGAACGGGGCACCGGCCGGCCGACAAAACGCGAGCGCCGGGAAACAGACCGGCTGCACGGTTTTCCCGGCGATGGCGACGATTAGAATTCTATACCTCGCCTGCGCCTGAACACGCATGTATTGCGCTTGCAAAGCGTCCGCAAAGCCTTTACCTCAGCCACCTGACAGCCCCGCGCGAACGTGGCTCTTTTCCTCCCCGGCAAGCCGATCGCGTGACGGGACTTGCGGTGATGGATGGCCCGCTTTCCAGCCGCTTCGTGACGATTCTGGAGTGACTCATGACGTATGTCGTGACCGACAACTGCATCCGCTGCAAGTACACGGATTGTGTGGAAGTATGCCCCGTCGACTGCTTCTACGAGGGCGAGAACTTCCTGGTCATCCACCCCGACGAATGCATCGACTGTGGCGTGTGCGAACCGGAATGTCCCGCCGAGGCGATCAAGCCGGACACCGAACCGGGCCTCGACAAGTGGCTGAAGGTGAATTCGGAATTCGCCTCGATCTGGCCCAACATCACGGTCAAGCGTGACGCGATGCCGGAGGCCAAGGAAATGGACGGCGTGGAAGGCAAGTACGAACAGTACTTCTCGCCCAATCCCGGCCAGGGCGACTGATCCCGCCACGGGGCGGCGACCGATCCTGGGGAAAAAGGCTTGCTTGCGCCGAAAGGCGATAGGGCAGGCTTGATGACCCATGCGAAGCAAATTATTGATTTCGGCACTTTTTTGTGATAGGGTCACGATACTGATCCAAATCGCGGCATTTTCGCATGCCCGAACACCACCACGAAAGCAAACGATCCCTCAACGTCGCTCACCTCCCATAGGCAACTCCGGTTGCTCAAATGTGAACGCGTCGGAGCGGACCTTTTTGCGCATCGCGGACGGACCAGAGTGGTGACACCGCAAGGTGCCCCCGTCTTTCCCGGGTCCCCGACCCACCGGCCCCGGCCGGAGCGTAACAGGGAGTATTTGAACAGAATGACGACCCAGCAGAAGAAATCTTCCACGCGCCAGGGCTTCAAGACCGGCGAGTCGATCGTCTATCCCGCTCACGGTGTCGGCCAGATCGTGGCCATCGAGGAGCAGGAAGTCGCCGGCATGAAGCTCGAGCTTTTTGTCATCGATTTCGAAAAGGACAAGATGCGTCTCAAGGTGCCGGTTGCCAAGGCCGTTTCCATCGGCATGCGCAAACTGTCGGAGACCGATTTCGTCGACCGCGCGCTGAAGGTTGTCCAGGGCAAGGCCCGCGTGAAGCGCACGATGTGGTCGCGCCGCGCGCAGGAATACGATGCCAAGATCAATTCGGGCGACCTGATCTCGATCGCCGAAGTGGTCCGCGACCTCTTCCGCGCCGAGAACCAGCCGGAGCAGTCCTATTCCGAGCGTCAGCTCTATGAGGCCGCTCTCGACCGCATGGCGCGCGAAATCGCCGCCGTCAACAAGATGTCGGAAACCGAGGCTGTCCGTCTCGTCGAGACCAACCTTGCCAAGGGTCCCAAGCGCGGCAAGACCATCGACGAGGACGACTCGCAGGACGAAGCGGCCTGATCTAGGGCACCTCTTCGGAATTTAAAGCCCGGCTGGCGACAGCCGGGTTTTTTATTGGAACATTTTTGCGCTGCAACCGTTGTTGAGCCCGAGGACGACCGGCTTCGGGCGGCCGAGGGCGTGGCGCAACCACTTCATCGTTTCGAAAAACCGCTTTCGAACGAACCATCGGCCGCTTTGAAACGTCATCATCAAGCAGGGCGCAAGGCTCATTTCCTTGCCCCGGTTCGGTTCACGTGGAGAGACCCGCCATGGCTACGACGACCGCAGACCGCCGCATGATCAAGCTCGCAATGTCCGCCCCCTATCTTGAGCGCGCCGAGGAGCAGGCGCTGGCCCACGCCTGGAAGGACGACAAGGATCAGGAAGCCCGCAACCGCATAGCCATGGCCCATATGCGCCTCGTCGTTTCGATGGCCGGCAAGTTCCGCAACTTCGGCCTGCCGCTGAGCGATCTCGTTCAGGAAGGCTACATCGGCCTCCTGGAGGCGGCCGCCCGCTTCGAGCCGGAGCGGCAGGTGCGCTTCTCCACCTATGCCAGCTGGTGGATCCGTGCCTCGATCCAGGATTACGTTCTGCGCAACTGGTCGATCGTGCGCGGCGGCACCAGTTCCGCCCAGAAGGCGCTGTTCTTCAATCTCAGGCGCCTGCGTGCCCGGCTCGCTCGCGGCGACACCTATCTGACCAGCGAGGCCATGCATCAGGAGATCGCCGCCGCGATCGGCGTTTCGACCGCGGATGTGCGCACGATGGATGCCCGTCTCTCCGCCTCCGACGTCTCGTTACAGGCGCCGATCTCGGCTGGCGAAGGCGAAGGCTCGAACCGTCTCGATTTTCTCACTAGCGACGAGCCTCTACCTGACGAGCAGGCGGAGGGCAGCATCGATGGCGAACGCCGCCGTTCCTGGCTGCAGTCCGCTCTCGGCCAGCTCAACGAGCGCGAGATGAAGATCATCCGCGCCCGGCGGCTGGCGGAGGACGGCGCAACGCTCGAAGAGCTCGGCGCCGTGCTCGGCATCTCCAAGGAACGCGTCCGCCAGATCGAGAACCGGGCGCTGGAAAAGCTGAAGGCCGTGCTGATCAGCAAGACGACGGATTTCGCCTACGCCTGAGACAATGCGATAGAGCATGTCATTAGCCGGCGCACATCCCGACGTGTGCCGGCTTTCGTTTACTCGCTGATGATTTTGAATTTCCCGCCCGGCCGCACCGTGCTCGTCGCGGTCATGGCGTTGATCAGGCGGAACAGATCCAGCTTGCGGTCCGTGCCCATCATGCGCCCGGCGAGCGAGGCGACGGTATCTCCGGCGCGCGCGGTGATGACGCGCACCCGCAGCGGCTTCAGCGAGGCGACCTCCGCTGTCGTCAGCTTGCGGAACGAGCTTCGAAGGATCGCCGCCGTCGGCTCCAGCGCCTTCGAGCCGGCCGGAACGGCCGTCAGGAAGCGGTAAATCTGGTTGTCGATGCGCACGACCGTGACGTCGAATTCCCAACGGTCGGCGGCGGCCTTGGCGGTTGCCGCGGGCAGGCCGTTGATCGTGACCGGCCGGATCGTCTCGGGCCGCAGACCCGTCACCCAGCCGCTCGAAATGTAGTTGACGAGGTCCTGGCCGCGGCTGTCGGCAACGCCGTCGAAGCGGATCGCCACATCGCCGGGGCCCGTCGCCAGCACCGCCTCGGCCTTGTTGTCGATCTGGAAGCCGGCCGGTACGTCGAAGCGGATGCCGAGCTTGCCGTGCAGGAAGGTCTGGCCGCGCACATAGCCCTCTTCCGGCGCGTCGCCGTAGAGCAGGCCGTCGATGCCGGCAAGATAGTAGTCGCGGCCGCTTTCCCCGATCGTGCCCTCCGCGCCGAAGGCGCGGGCATGCAGGCGCGCCAGTTCCACGCGCTGCGGCGCGTTCGGATGGCTCGACAGGAAGTCCAGGCTCTGGTCGGAATCGGGATCGACCGCGGTGAAGCGGGCGTAGGCGGCCATGGAATCCAGGAAGCGCGCGGCGGCGTAGGGGTCGTAGCCCGCTTCGCCCAGCATGCGCACGCCGATAACGTCGGCCTGGAGTTCCTGGTTGCGCGAGAAGGCGGCGAGGCGCAGCTTGCCGCGCGCCAGCGCCTGCTTGCCGGCGATGTTGCTGGAAAGCACTTCGGCCACCACGCGGCTCGCGATGACTTCCGCCTCTTCCTTCTTCTGCCGCTCGATGCCGTGGTTGGCGGTGACGTGCGCCATTTCGTGCGACAGCACGGCCGCGACTTCCGAGGCGTCGTTGGCAAGCGCCAGCAGGCCGCGCGTGACGTAGAGATAGCCGCCCGGCAGCGCGAAGGCGTTGATGGCGGGCGAATTGAGGATGGTGATGCGGTAGGACTGGTTCGGGTTTTCCGACACCGCCGTCAGCGCGCCGGTGATGCGCGCGACGAGCCGTTCGGTCTTGGCGTCCTTGTATTCGCCGCCGTAGCTCGCCACGATGCGCGGATGCTCGCGGGCGCCCATCTGGGCGCGCGGGTCGTTCTTCTGCACCTCGTCGACGATCTGCGGATTGGACGAGGGCGAGATCGTCGGCTCATAGGTCTGCTCGATGATCGACTGGCAGCCGGCCAGCAGCGTGCCGGCAAGCATCAAGGCCGCGACGGGCCTCAAGACCCCACGTCCGGATACTGTTGCAGCTACCTGCGTTTCTTTCGCCATCTCTCTTGCCCATAGCCCTGACCGGGTTCTCGAACCGATGAGATAGACGCGCCATACCCGGCCGGCAACTCCCGATTCGACAAACGGCTCCCATGTGGCTCCGGTGACACAGGGGGGCGTCCAAATTGTGGCGCGGCGGCCGGCCAAACCGCCCCGTCTTCGGCTAAGGCGCGGTATGGCCGAGGAATTTTGCAACGGCCGGTGGATCCCGGCGCGCCAGGAAAGCCGCTATCGGATCGTCGGCGACGATCGCGCCGGCCTCGAGGAACAGTACCCGCTCGGCAAGCCGCCGGATATCTTCCGGCTGGTGGGTGATGAAGAGCATGGTGCTTTTCGTCTCGGCGTGAAGCTCGTGCAACAGGCTTGCCATTTCCGCCCGCATGGCCGGATCGAGCGCGGCGAAGGGCTCGTCCAGAAGCAGGATCGGCCGGCGGCGCACCAGCGCGCGGGCGAGCGCCACCCGCTGCCGCTCGCCGCCGGAAAGCGAGCCCGGCAGGCGCCGCTCGTAGCCGCCGAGGCCGACCCGCGCCAGCGCGGCGAAAACGCTCTGACGCGCGGCGGAATCGAGCTTCAGCCCGGGATCGATGCCGAGGCCGACATTGTCGGCGATGGAAAGGTGGGCGAAAAGGTTGTTGTCCTGGAAGACGATCGAGACCGGCCGTTCCGCCGGATCGCGACCGGCCATGTCCTGCCCGAGCAGGGTGACGCTGCCGCTTGCCGGCTTCTCGAAACCGGTGATGACGTTGAAGAGCGTGGACTTGCCCGCGCCCGAGGGGCCGGCGACGGCGACGGCCGCGCCGGTCGGGATGGCACAGTCGAAGGAAAGCTGCTTTTGCGAAAAGCGCACGGTGACGTCGGCAAGGCGAACGGCAATGTCAGGCATCGGAGCCGGGTCTTTCGGTTGGGCGCTCCGACGTCGTCGACGGCAGCGTGAGCAGCAGGCATAGCACGCCGAGGATCAGCGCGATGCCGGCGGCATCCGCGGTCCGGTAGCTCGCCATGCGGGAAAACAGCAGCCAGGGCAGGGTGACGAAGCCTTCCGCGCCGAAGATGGCGACGGCGCCGAGATCGCCGAGCGACAGCGCCATGGCGAAGGCGAAGGCGGTGAGGAAAGGCTTTTTCAGCGCCGGCCAGTCGATCCAGGAAAAGCGCTGCCAGCCGGTGACGCCGAGGCTAAGCGCGAGGCGCGCGGTGCGGGAAAGGTGGGTGCGGTAGGCGGGCTCCAGCACGCGCACGACGAAGGGCAGCGCCATCAGCGCGTTGAGCACGGTGACGACGGCAGGCGCGAACCGGCCCGTCTCGCCGAAGATGCGCAGCATCAGGAACCAGCCGGTCGCCACGACGACAGGCGGTACCAGCAGGATCAGCGAGCCGACCGCCGGCAGCGCACGGCCCATCAGCCGGGTCGCAAGGCCGGCAGCGCCCGCCTCGGCAACCCGTGGCACCAGCACGACCGGCAGCGCGATGGCGAGGCTGAGTCCCGCCGAGGCAAGTGAAATGGCTAGGCTGGTGAGAAGCGCCCGGTGCAGCAGCGGGTCGAGCGCCAGCCGGCCGAAATCGGCGGCAAGGCCCGAGGCGAGGGTCGCGGCGAGCGGCGCGGCGGTGAACAGGGTGAAGGCGACGAGGACGAGCCCGTCGGCAAGGCGGTGGCGGCGGCCGTCGAAGCGGCGGATGGCACGGCCGGCCGTCATGCCCTCTTCCGGCGGATGGGCAAGCAGCGAGATCAGCCAGAGCAGGATCGCCGTGACGGCGATCTGCAGGAAGGCGAGCAGCACGGCGCGCGCGGGATCGAAATCGAAGCGCAGCGCCTGGTAGATGGCGACCTCGATGGTGCTTGCCGCCGGCCCGCCGCCGAGCGTCAGGGCGATGGTGAAGCTCGTCACGCAGAGCATGAAGACGAGGCCGGCGATGCCGGGCAGGACGCGGCGGATGACCGGCCACTCGATGAGCCGGAAGACCGCCCCGCTCCGCATGCCGAGATTGGCGGAGGAGAGCCAGTATTCCGGCGGGATGCGGTCGAGCGCGGCGAGCAGGAAGCGCGCGGCGAGCGGCAGGTTGAAGAAGACGTGGGCGATCAGGATGCCGGCGAGACCATAGACGCTGACCGGATTCTGCAGTCCGGCGAGGCGCAGGAGATCGTTGACGACGCCCTGCCGCCCCCAGATCTCGATGACGCCGAGCGCCGCCACCAGCGCCGGCAGGCCGAGCGGCACGACGGAAAGCCGGATGATCCAGACGCGGCCCCGGAAGCTGCGCTGGCGGGCGAGTGCCCGCGCGACGGGAATGGCAAGCACGATGGAGAGGAGCGTCGAAAGTGCCGCCTGCATCAGCGTGAATTGCGCGACGCGCCCGATATAGGTGTCGAACAGCGGTGCGCCGCTGCCGCCGCCCGCATGGCCGAGCAGGACGATGGTCGCCGCGCCGACGAAGGCGAGCACGCCGCCGAGGGCAAGGCCCCCGGCGATGCGCAGCGTCCGTCGTTCGGCGCGGGCGAAGATCACCTTGCCTGCCCTGTTACTTGGCGCTCATCGCGCCGAGCCATTCGTCGATCCAGGCCTTGCGGTTCGCCGCGACCTCGTCCGACGACATCAGGAAGGTCTTTTCCGGCTTCACCAGCGCGCCGAAGGCGGCGGGCAACGGATCGCGGGTCTTGGCGGCCGGCATCATCCAGTTGGTTTCCGGGATGATCGACTGGAAATCCGGCCCCGTCATGAAGGTGAGGAACTGGCGGGCGAGATCCTTGTCGTCGGAGGTGCGCGTCAGGCCGGCGACCTCGATCTGGATATAGTGTCCCTCGGAGAAGGCCGCCGCCTTGTAGCGCTCGGATTTCTCCGCGATGACGTGATAGGCCGGCGAGGTGGTGTAGGAGAGCACCATCGGCGCCTCACCCTTGGTGAAGAGGCCGTAGGCTTCCGACCAGCCGGGGGTGACGGTCAGTACGCGATCCTTGAGCTTTTCCCATGCTTCCGCGGACTTGTCGCCATAGACCGACTTGACCCAGAGCAGCAGGCCGAGGCCCGGCGTCGAGGTGCGCGGGTCCTCGATGACGATCTTCTGGGATGCATCGCCCTCGACCAGTTCCTTGAGGCTCGCCGGTGGGGTCTTCAGCGTCTCGCTGTCATAGACGACGGCGAAATGGCCGTAGTCATAGGGCAGGAACGTGTCGTCGGAAAAACCGCCCGGCACCGTCAGGCCTTCCGGCGAGAGGCCGTGGGGCTCGAAGAGGCCGGTCGCCTTGGCTTCGGTGATGAGGTTGGTGTCGAGGCCGAGCACCAGGTCGGCCTTGGTGCCTTCGCCTTCGAGCTTGAGGCGCGTCAGAAGCTCGACGCCGTCGGCGACGCCGACCCATTCGACCTTGCAGCCGCAGGTCTTCTCGAATTCTTCCTTGACCTTCGGCCCCGGGCCCCATTCGGCGACGAAGCTTTCATAGGTGTAGACGGTCAGCGTCTTTTCCTGCGCGAGGGCGGGAAGGGCGAAGGATACGGCGAGCGCCGCGATGGAAGAAAGAAATGCCGTGCGCATCAGCGCCTCCTTGTCTGGTCACAAACGGGAATAGGGCGCTGGAATGTGCCGTCTAATCCCTCCGCCGGTGCTAACCGGATCAGGTTCTTCGGGTTGGCAGAAAAGCCTCTCAGCCTGCGGATCGGAACCCGCGGAGCACCCCGTTAGAGCAGGACAAGGCATAATGCCGCTTTGCGCGGCGCGCAAGGGGCTGTTCCCCGCGAGACAGCGGGCAGACGGGCGATGTGAGACCTTCTGATCACCGGACGAGAGAGGCTCGTCCTTCAAGAGATCAGGAGAGACCCCATGCGCAAGTTCATCGTTTCCGCCACCGTCGCCATCGTCGCCGCCGTTTCCTTCGCCGCCCCCTCGCAGGCCGGTTACTACAGCTACGGCTACCAGCCGCACTGCTTCGTCAAGAAGATCAAGTCCTACGACTATTACGGCAATGTCTTCGTCAAGCGCATCAAGGTCTGCCGCTAAGCATTGAATGACCGACCCGAAAAAGCCCGGATGTTCTTCACATCCGGGCTTTTTGGTGTGCGACGGTCCGGCCGGTCTCAGAGGCCGAAGGCGTCCTTGAACTGGTACCACCAGGAACCGATGGTGGAGTATTGCGCGCGGAACATGCGCCCGCCCGGGAAGGGGATCCAGGGCAGCTTCTCGAACTGGCTGAAGCGCGACAGGTCGCCGTGGATCGCCTCGCTCAGGATCTTGCCGAAGAGATGCGAGCCGGTGACGCCGTGGCCGCTGTAGCCGTGGGCGAAATAGGTGTTCCTGCCGATCTTGCCCATCTGCGGCACGCGCGAGAAGGAAAGCGCGAAATTGCCGCTCCAGGCATAGTCGATCTTCACGCCCTTCAGCGACGGGAAGACCTTTTCGAGGTTCGGGCGGATCTTTGCCCTGACATCCGCCGGGTCGGTGCCGCCATAGACGGTGCCGCCGCCGAAGATCATGCGCTTGTCGGCCGACAGGCGGAAATAGTCGAGGATGTAGCGCACGTCCTCCACGCACATGTCGCTCGGGATGAGCGCATCGGCGCGCTCGCCGAGCGGCTCGGTGGCCACCATCTGGGTCGAGACGGGCATGACGCGCGAGACGAGCTTCGGCACGACATGGCCGAGATAGGCATTGCCGCAGAGCACGGCGGTGTTCGCGGTCACGCTGCCCTTCGCCGTATGGATGACGGGCTTTTCCGCCTCGTGCTCGACGCGGAGGACGGGCGACTGCTCGTAGATCACGCCGCCGAGCGATTCCAGCGCTTTGGCCTCGCCGAGGGTAAGGTTGAGCGGGTGCATGTGGCCGCCGGTCGTGTCCAGCATGCCGCCGATATAGGCGTCGGTCTTCACCAGCTTCTGGATCGCCGCCTTGTCCAGCATCTGGTGGTCGTCCATACCGTAGCTCTTCCACAGCGCCTTCTTGTGCTCCAGCTCCTTCATGTGGGCCGGCGTATAGGCGGCGTAGATGTTGCCGTCCTTCAGGTCGCAGTCGATCTGGTACTGGGAGACGAGGCGGCGGATGATCTTGCCGCCTTCCTGCACGAGGCCGCCGACGAAAGCGCCGGCCTGATCGCCGTAGCGGCGCTTGATCGTGTCGAGGCTGGCATTGAGGCCGTTGACGACCTGGCCACCGTTGCGACCGGACGCGCCCCAGCCGATGCCGGCGCCTTCGACCATCACCACCTTGTAGCCCTTCTCGGCAAGGTGGATGGCGGTCGAAAGGCCCGAATAGCCGGCGCCGAGCACGGCGATATCGGCCGTGACCGCGCCTTCCAGCACCTTCGGCGTGCGGATGATGTTGCGGGAGGCGGCGTAGTAGCTGTCGGGATAGGCGCCGTTGCCGGCATAGGACTGGTTGTTGGCCATCAGACGATTTCCAGGTAGGCGCTGAACTCGAAGTCGGTCACCTGTTCGGCGAAACCGGCGATTTCCTGCCGCTTGCAGGCGATCAGCATGGAGCGGAGATCCGCATCGAAGATTTCCGAGACGATCGAGCCGTTCTCGAAGGCGGTGACGGCCGAGCCCCATTCCGAGGGGATGCGCGGCAGTTGCGAGAGGTAGGCGCGGCCCGAGACCGGCGCCGGCGGCTCCCACTTGTTGCGGATGCCGACGAGGGCGGCGCCCAGGATGCCGGCCATGACGAGGTACGGATTGGCGTCGGCGCCGGCAACGCGATGCTCGATGCGTCGTGCCTTGTGGTTGCCGCCGGGAATGCGGATGGCGGCGGTGCGGTTCTCGTAGCCCCAGGAAATCGAGGTCGGCGCGTGCGTATCGGGGCGAAGGCGGCGATAGGAATTGTAGTGCGGGGCGAAAAGAAGGGTCGATTCCGCCATGCCGCGTGTCAGGCCGGCGACGGCATGCTTCATGATGGCCGACCCCTCGGCAGTGCCGTCGTCGAAGACATTGTTGCCGTCCTCGTCGATCACGCTGAAATGCATGTGCATGCCGCTGCCCGAGCGCATGCCGTAGGGCTTGGCCATGAAGGTGGCGGCAAAGCCGTGCTTGCGCGCGATGCCCTTGATGATGCGCTTGAAGAACAGCGCGTCGTCGGCGGCCTTCAACGGATCGTCGGAATGGATCAGGTTGATCTCGAACTGGCCGATGCCGTTTTCCGCGACGGCGGAATCGGCGGGCACGTTCTGCCGCTCGCATTCCGCATAGACGTCGGAGAAGAACTGGCCGAAATCGTCGAGTTCGTCGATGGAGAGGATGGCGTCAGAATCCAGGCGCTTGCCGGTATAGGGCGAGATCGGCGGCTCGGCATGGTCGGGCTCGGCATCGATCAGGTAGAATTCCATCTCGGAGGCGACGACCGGGCGCAGGCCGAGTTCATGATACTGCCGCACGATATTGGCGAGCGCCTGGCGCGGATCGGCCAGGAAGGGCTCGCCGCTCTCCTTGAACAGCCAGAGCGGCACGACGGCGGAGGGCTTCAGCGTCCAGCTCACGGGCAGCGCGCCGCGGCCGGTGGCCGCGCAGATGCCGTCCGTATCGCCGCTGGCGAAGACGTGGCTGGAGCCGACGATGTCCTCTCCCCAGACGTCGACGCCGACGATGGAAAGCGGCATGCGGATGCCGCCCTTCAAAACCTTTTCCGCCTGCCCGACGGGCACGCGCTTGCCGCGCAGGATGCCGTTCAGGTCGCAGACGACGGCCTGGATGCTCTCCACGCCATCCGCATTGATCAGCCAGTTGGAATCGTCGTTCACCGCATGGTCCCCTTCCGTATCACATAATTCTTTTTGTGATCACATTTTCAAGATATGCACACTTTCTTGTCGTGGGTCAAGCTGCTAGAACCTGTTCCAGAGGATAGGGTAGCACCCGGCAGCCTCGCACAGGAGAGATGCATTGGGCAATTTGGCGCTGGAACCGCTGGACCGGCCGGAAGGCATGACGACGCATGAATATGCGCATCGGCGCCTGCGCCAGGCGATCATGGTGGGATCGATCCGCCCCGGCGAATCGCTGACCATCCGCGGCATCGCCGAAGCGATGGAGAGCAGCCCGACGCCGGTGCGCGAGGCGCTGCGGCGGCTATCCTCCGAGGGTGCGCTGCGCGTGCTCGACAACAGGCGGATCATGGTGCCGCGCATGACGGCGGACCGCTTCAGCGAACTCGTCTCGCTGCGCTCCGTGCTGGAGCAGCACGCCGCCCGCCGCGCCGTGCCCCACATCACCGAGCGCCGCATCGACAGGCTCGAGGAAATCGACAGGGCGCAGGACGAGGCGATCTTACGCAAGGACAACGCGACCGCACTGCTGCTGAACCAGGAATTCCATCGCACGCTCTATACCGCCAATCCCGAGCAGGTGATCATGCCGATGGTGGAAAGCGTCTGGCTCCAGCTCGGCCCCTTCCTCGGCATCGCCATGGAGCATGTCGCCCAGCTCTATTTCGTCGATCGCCATCAGGAGGCGATCGAGGCATTGCGCAAGCGCGACGAGAACGCGGTGGCGGCTGCGATCAAGGCCGATATTTCCGAGGGCATCGGCGGTTTCGAGCGATCGGCGATCGAGAATCTTCTGCGGCTTGCGGGGCAATAAGGCCACCGGCGCGTGCCGGCCGGTGTTGCCTTGCCGAGAGCGCCCATGCATTGATGCGCCAATGGGATTTTCCTTTGGGGCAGGCAGATGAAGACGGATGTCATTGTTCTCGGCGCGGGCGTGGTCGGCATTTCGGCGGCGATCCATCTTGCGCGGCGCGGCAAGTCGGTGGTGCTCGTCGACCGGCGCGGCGCGGCGGAGGAAACTTCCTACGGCAATGCCGGCCTCATCCAGCGCGAAGGCGTCTTCCCCTATGGTTTCCCGCACGATTTCGGCGCGCTGTTCCGCTATGCGCTGAACAACACGATCGACGCGCATTACCACCCCTCGGCGATCCCCGGCATCATTCCCTTCCTTGCGCGCTACTGGTGGCATTCGGGCTTCCGCCAGCACCAGAGCATCGCCCATCTCTATGCCCCGCTCATCGAGCATTCGATCAGCGAGCATGCCGACCTGATCGCCGCTTCCGGTGCGGATGACCTCATCCGCAAGGACGGCTGGATGAAGGTGTTCCGTTCGGAAAAGGCGCGCGATGCGGCCTATGCGGAGGCCGAAAAGCTCTCGGCGAATTTCGGCGTCAACCACCAGAAGCTGACGACGGCCGAAGTGGCCGCGGCCGAGCCGCATATCCGCGCCGAGCTGACGGGCGGCCTGCGCTGGACCGATCCCTGGTCGATCCGCGATCCGCAGAGCCTGCTGAAGCGCTACCTCGCCTATCTCCAGTCGCTCGGCGGCGAGCTGAAATCGGGCGATGCCGCCACCATCGAGCATGTGCTGGAAGGTGAGGGCTGGCGCATCGCCACACCCGAGGGGCCGCTGGAAGCGAAGGACGTCGTCGTGGCGCTCGGCCCCTGGGCCGATACGGTGACGCGCCGGCTCGGCTACCGCTTCCCGCTCGCCGTCAAGCGCGGCTACCACATGCATTACGGGGCCGAGGAAGGCGCGACGCTCAACAACTGGGTGCTCGACGCCGAGCGCGGCTATTTCCTCGCGCCGATGCTGCGCGGCATACGTCTGACCACCGGCGCCGAATTCGCCCGGCGCGATACGCGCAAGACACCCGTCCAGCTGCGCCGCGCCGAAAAGGTGGCGCGTGAATTCTTTCCGCTCGCCGAGCGCCGCGACGAGGAGCCGTGGATGGGCGCGCGCCCCTGCACGCCGGACATGATGCCGGTCATCGGCAAGGCGCCGCGCCATGCCGGCCTCTGGTTCGCCTTCGGCCACGCGCACCACGGCATGACGCTCGGCCCCATCACCGGCCGCGTGCTGGCGGAGAAGATGCTGGGCGAACGCACCGTGATCAACATCGGGCCGTACCGGCCCGAGCGGTTTATCGCCTGATCCGCGTCGACAGGATGATCGACGACAGCGTGCGCTCCACGCCGTCGATCGCGCCGATCCGGTCGATCAGGTGGTCGAGTTCGGCGATCGACGTTGCCTCTACGATGGCGATGAGGTCGAAGCTGCCGCTCACCGAATGCAGCGTGCGTACCGCCGAGATGGCATGCAGGTCCGTCGTGATGCGCGCCAGCGTCTTCGGCGCGATGGTGATCAGCACATGCGCCTTCACCATGCCGCTCTCATAGGCGTCGGACAGCTTGACGCCATAGCCGGCGATCACCCCGTCGCGCTCCAGCCGGTCGATCTTCGCCTGCACGGTGGTGCGCGAAAGCCCGAGCCTGCGGGCAATGGTCGCCGTCTGCTCGCGGGCGTTCTCGCTGAGAATGGAGAGGAGTTCGCGGTCTTTGGCGCCTAGCGTCGAAATGCTCATTTTTACCGTCGTTCTGCCGATACTGATTGCGCATTATGTCAGATACGGCGCTTTAAATCGACACCTCCTGCCCTCAAAATAAGAGCATCAATTCATGCCGGAGGGAAATCACATGAAAGACATCGTCGTCATCGGCGCAGGCAAGATCGGCTCGACCATCGCCCGCATGCTGGCTCACAGCGGGGACTACCGCGTCACCGTCGCCGACCGTTCGGACGAGCAGCTCGCCGCTATCGAGCGCCACGATGCCGTTTCGACCGCGGTCGTCGATATCGCCGACGCTGCGGCCATGAAGGCGCTCCTCACCGGCAAGTTCGCCGTTCTCTCCGCCGCGCCCTACCACCTGACGGTCGCCATCGCGGAAGCCGCCGCTGCTGCCGGCGTGCACTATCTCGACCTCACGGAAGACGTCGAATCCACCCGCCAGGTCAAGCGCATCGCCGAGAATGCCAAGACGGCGTTCATTCCGCAGTGCGGTCTCGCACCTGGCTTCATCTCCATCGTCGCCAACGACCTCGCCAGCCGCTTCGATTCGCTCGAAAGCGTGCGCATGCGCGTCGGCGCCCTGCCGCAGTACCCGTCCAACGCGCTCAACTACAACCTCACCTGGAGCACCGACGGCGTCATCAACGAATATATCGAGCCCTGCGAAGCCATCGTCGAAGGCGCGCTGATCGAGGTCCCGGCGCTGGAAGAGCGCGAGGAATTCTCGCTCGACGGCGTCACCTATGAGGCCTTCAACACGTCCGGCGGCCTCGGCACGCTCTGCGAGACGCTGAAGGGCAAGGTGCGCACGCTGAACTACCGCACGATCCGCTATCCGGGCCACGCCGCCATCATGAAGGCGCTGCTCAACGATCTCGGCCTGCGTCATCGCCGCGAAGTGCTGAAGGACATCTTCGAAAACGCCCTGCCGACCACCACGCAGGACGTCGTCATCATCTTCGTGACCGTCTCGGGCCGCAAGGGCGGCCGCCTTATCCAGGAAACCTACGCCAACAAGGTCTACAGCGCCCCGGTCGCCGGCGCCCTGCATTCCGCCATCCAGATCACGACGGCCGGCTCGATCTGCGCCGTGCTCGACATGCTCGCCGACGGTTCGCTGCGTGCGGAAGGCTTCGTCCGCCAGGAAGAAATCGCCCTCGACGCCTTCCTCGCCAACCGCTTCGGCCACTACTACGCCCAGGAAAACCACGGCGCCCGCGCCGCCTGATTTTCGTCAACCCTTCAACGCCCCGGCCAGCTCCGGGGCGTTTTCGCATCGTGGCCCAGCCGCGGGGAAGAAAAGAACGCCACAAAGGCGCGAACCAATAAAAATAGGGCCTCTCCGGGGCCCTTTTCTTTGCGTGGTTTTCACGCGGCTCGGCGTCTCGAACCGGCGGTCATCAGAGCGAGGGCCGACAGGATCAGCAGGGCGGCAACCGTGAAGGTGACATGCATGCCCGAGGCGACGGCTGTGCCGTTCGCGCTCGCCACATCCGCCGTTCCGACGGCCGCGGTGAAGACCGCGCCCATCAGCGAGGCGCCGGTGATCAGGCCGAGATTGCGCGACAGGTTGAGCAGGCCCGAAGTGATGCCTCTTTCATCCGGTGGAACGCCCATCATGACGCCGGCATTGTTGGCGGCCTGGAACAATTGGTAGCCCGGCGTCAGGACGGCGATCGCCGCGATATAGCCGGGGAGGCCGAAGAGGGCCGAGAATACCGGCAGCCCCGCCGCGCCCGCCGCCATCGTCGCAAGCCCAGCAAGCACCATCGGCGCGGCCCCGAAGCGATCTACCAGCCGGCCGGCGAGGACGCCGCTGAAAACGGAGACGAGGGGGCCTGTCGCCAGCACGAAGCCGACTGCGGCGGGGCCGAGGCCGAGCGTGCGCGACAGATAGAACGGCCCGACGACCAGCGTCACCATGATCACCGTCGCCACGAGCAGGTTGGCCGCAAGGCTGGCGGGAAAGCTTTGGCGGCGGAAGGCGGCGGGCCGGATCAGCGGGGAGGCGGCCGTCTTCTGCCGCAGGACGAAGAGCGCGGCGCCGGCAAGCGACAGCGCGATGAGGGTCACGTTCAAAAGGCCAAGCCGGCCCTTGCCGATCGTCATTGCCAGCGCATAGGCTGTCAGCGCTGCGGCGAGCAGGCCTGCTCCGGCAAGATCGAAGCGGGCTTGTGTCGCAGGAGTGCGGTCTGCGGGCAGGGAGCGCCAGACGAGTGCGAAGGTCAGAAGGCCGAACGGGACGGCGACGAGGAAGACCGCCGGCCAGCCGAAGCCGGTGATCAGCAGCCCGCCCAGCGAGGGTCCGAGGGCGGTGCCCACCGCGGAAGTCGTGCCGAAGAGGCCCATGACGCTGCCGATCCGCTCCTTCGGAACGGTTTCACTGACGAAGGCCATGGCGAGCGCCATCATGGCGGCCGCCCCCGCCCCCTGGACGGCACGGGCGGCAATGAGCACCGGCAGTGACGATGACAGGCCGCAAAGCAGCGAGGCGAGCGAGAAGAGCGCGAGCCCCGCCAGAAGCAGTCGGCGGCGGCCGAAGAGATCTCCAAGCCGCCCGATGCCGGCGATCAGCACGGTGCTCGCCAGAAGATAGGCAAGCACCACCCACTGGACCTGCTGGAACGTGGCCGAAAAGGCCTCGCCGAGGGTCGGCAGGGCGACATTGGCGATGCTGGTGCCGAGCGAGGAAAGCAGGATGGAGAGCGAGAGGCCGGCAAGCGCTCCCGCCCTCCCTGCTTTCGTTTCAATGGTTTGTGCTTGATCCATGGCATGCTCCTTCGCGGCCTCTTCGGAGCAGATATGCGCCGCAGGATGACATGGCGGAAGACGCATCATTTGCATTCAATACATGCATCAAACGCCATGTCATCTTCCGGTAGGCATGCTAGGATCGTGCATGGCCAGACCCGATCTCAATCTCCTCGTTACGCTCGACGTGCTGCTTGCCGAGGGCAATGTCGCGCGTGCCGCTCAGCGGCTGCGGCTCAGTCCCTCGGCGATGAGCCGCGCGCTCGCCCGCCTCAGGCAGGTGACCGGCGATCCGCTGCTGGTGCGCGCCGGGCGAGGGCTCGTTCCCACTCCGCGGGCGCTGGAACTGCGGCAGGACGTCGGCCGCGTCGTCGAGGAGGCGGAAGCGCTTCTGCGGCCGGCCAAGCTCCTCGACCTCGGGGCGCTGGAGCGGACATTCACCCTGCGCAACCGTGAGGGCTTCGTCGATACGTTCGGGCCGGCGCTGCTGGCGCGCATCGCGCAGGAGGCGCCGCGCATCAGGATCAGCTTCGTGCCGAAGCCGGACAAGGAGAGCGTGCCGCTGCGCGACGGGGCGGTCGATCTCGAAACGGGCGTGATCGGCGATACGACAGGGCCGGAAGTGCGGGCGCAGGCGTTGTTTCGCGACCGCTTCATCGGCATCGTCCGCAAGGGCCATCCGCTGCTGGACGGGCCCATCACCGCCGAGCGCTACGCAGAGGGCAAGCATATCTTCGTTTCCCGGGGAAGACGCGCGCGTGGGCCGATCGACGAGGCGCTGGCGCAGATGGGGTTGAAGCGCACAATAGCCGTCACCGTCGCCAGTTTTTCCAAGGCGGTGACGCTGGCCCGCAATTCCGACCTAATCGCCGACGTATCTGATGTTTCGACCATATCGCTTCGCGACGGCGTGGCGAGTTTCGCTCTCCCGCTCGCGCTGCCCGCCTTCACCATCTCCATGCTCTGGCATCCGCGCATGGATGCCGATCCGGCGCATCGCTGGCTGAGGACGTGCCTGCGTGAGGTCTGTACCGGCAAGGCAGGTGACTTTGCGCCGAAACAATGCTAAAGGGCCGGCAACTGGGCCGTAAGCCGCATCTGTCGGCAGTGACAGGCCCGCGATGAACTTCAGTCGAGCAAGGACCGCTAGCGGCGCACGAGCCTGCGCAGGCGCTTCCTGTTCTTGAGGATGACCCGATGGCAAGCATGGATTTTCTCAACACGGCCGAGCCGGTCAAGGCACCGGTCGTCCGCAACATTCCGGCCGCCGAGAAGCCGTCGCTGATCGGCCTTTCCCGCGAGGACATGGGCCGTGCGCTCGTTGAAAAGGGCGTGGCGGAACGGCAGGTGAAGATGCGCGTCAGCCAGCTCTGGCACTGGCTCTACGTGCGCGGCGTCTCCGATTTCGACGACATGACGAATGTCTCCAAGGACATGCGCGAGATGCTGAAGACGCATTTCGCCATCGCCCGTCCGGAGATCGTCGAGGAGCAGGTGTCCAGCGACGGCACGCGCAAGTGGCTCTTGCGTTTCCCGCCGCGCGGCGCCGGCCGGCCGGTCGAGATCGAGACCGTCTACATCCCCGAAGAAGGCCGCGGCACGCTGTGCATTTCCAGCCAGGTCGGCTGCACGCTGACCTGCTCCTTCTGTCACACCGGCACGCAGAAGCTGGTGCGCAACCTGACGGCCGAGGAAATCCTTGCGCAGCTGCTGCTTGCGCGCGACCGCCTCGGCGACTTCCCGGACCGCGACACGCCGGCCGGCGCCATCGTGCCCGCCGACGGCCGCAAGGTCTCCAACATCGTCATGATGGGCATGGGCGAACCGCTCTACAATTTCGAGAGCGTGAAGACCGCACTCCTGATTGCCACCGACGGCGACGGCCTGTCGCTCTCCAAGCGCCGCGTGACGCTGTCGACCTCGGGCATCGTGCCGGAAATCTACCGCACCGGTTCGGAGATCGGCGTCATGCTGGCGATCTCGCTGCATGCGGTGCGCGACGACCTGCGCGACATGCTGGTGCCGATCAACAAGAAATATCCGCTGAAGGAACTGCTCGACGCCTGCCGCGCCTATCCGAGCCTGTCGAACGCCCGCCGCATCACCTTCGAATATGTGATGCTGAAGGACGTCAACGATACGCTGGAGGATGCCAAGCTGCTCGTGCAACTCTTGAAGGGCATTCCGGCGAAGATCAATCTCATCCCCTTCAATCCCTGGCCGGGCACCAACTACCAGTGTTCGGACTGGGAGCAGATCGAGCGCTTCGCCGATTTCATCAACCAGGCCGGCTACGCCTCGCCGATCCGCACCCCGCGCGGCCGCGACATCCTTGCCGCCTGCGGCCAGCTCAAGTCGGAATCCGAACGCATGCGCAAGGTCGATCGCATGGCTTTCGAGGCCATGATGATCGTCGGACACGGCGAGGACGACTGAGGGGGCGTTCTGCCGCACCCCTCCTATCAGAAATTGTGATTGGAACAGCGGTTTGCGAGAATTGATTTGAACGGCGGTTTTGCCTAGAACCGGCCTAAAATCATTCTAGGGAGACCCATCCATGCGCCATCTTCTGCTTGCCGTCGCGGCCACGCTCGCGATTTCGATGCCTGCAAAGGCCGAGGACGTCACGGTTGCCGTGACCGCCATCGTCGAACACCCGGCGCTCGACGCCGCCCGCGACGGCGTCAAGGAAGCGCTGGCGGCGGCCGGCTACAAGGAAGGCGAGAACCTCAAGTTCCTCTACGAATCCGCGCAGGGCAACCCCGCGACGGCCGCGCAGATCGCCCGCCAGTTCGCCGGCGAAGGCCCCGATGTCATCGTGCCGATCTCCACGCCGTCGGCGCAGGCCGTCGTCTCCGCGACGAAGGATATTCCGATCGTCTTCACGGCCGTGTCCGATCCGCTCGGCGCGCAGCTCGTGACCGACATGGACAAGCCCGGCGGCAATGTCACCGGCCTTTCCGACCTGTCGCCGGTCGCCGAGCATCTGGCGCTGATCAAGGAAATCCTGCCCGAAGCCAAAACCATCGGCTACCTCTACAATTCCGGCGAGGCGAACTCCGTCTCGCTGCTCGCCGTGCTGAAGGCCGAAGCGGAAAAGGCCGGCCTGACTGTCGTCGAATCCGCTGCCACGAAGTCCGCTGAAGTACAGGGCGCCGCCCGTGCGCTGGTCGGCCGCGCCGATGCGATCTATATTCCGACGGACAACACGATCATCTCCGCGCTCGAAGGCGCGGTCGCCGTTGCCGAGGAAGCCAAGCTCCCGCTCTTCACCGCCGACACGGATTCCGTCTCGCGCGGCGCCATCGCGGCCCTCGGCTTCAACTACAAGGACGTCGGCAAGCAGACGGGCGAGATCGTCGTGCGCATCCTCAAGGGTGAAAACCCGGGCGACATCGCCGTGAAGGTTGCCGCCGGCACGGACCTGGTCGTCAACAAGGGTGCGGCCGCCAAGATGGGCGTCACCCTGCCGGAAGCCGTCGTCGGCCGCGCGACCCGCGTCATCGAATAACCAGCCGTACCGCTGGACAAGTGAAATCGGAATCAACCGCTGCCGGATCGCCCGGCAGCGGTTGATCTGTTAGAAAGGCCCCTCCCGCGAGCGCCGCGGAACGGGTGAACAAGAGAAAGCGTAAGAGCCGTGAGCCTGATTGCCTTCTGGGGTGCCGTCGAACTGGGGCTGGTCTTTGCCTTCGTCGCGATCGGCGTTTATCTTTCCTTCCGCGTGCTGGACTTTCCGGACCTGACCGTGGACGGGTCCTTTCCGCTCGGCGCGGCCGTTGCGGCCGTGCTGATCATCGCGGGCGTGAACCCCTGGCTCGCCGCGGCCGCCGCCATGGTGGCCGGCGCCATCGCGGGCCTTGTCACGGCGACGCTGAACGTGCGCTTCCGCATCCTCAACCTGCTCGCCTCGATCCTGACGATGATCGCGCTCTTCTCGGTGAACCTGCGCGTCATGGGCAAGCCGAACGTCGCGCTGATCAATGCCGAGACGATGATCAGCCCGTTTTTCGGCCTCGGCCTGCGCGACTTCTACGTCCGCCCGCTCTTCGTCGGTATCCTGGTGGTCGTCGCCGTCATCGTCGTCTGGCGGTTCCTGGAAAGCGACGCCGGCCTTTCGATGCGCGCGACCGGGGCGAATGCCCGCATGGCCCGCGCGCAGGGCGTCGACACCAACCGCCAGATCTATCTCGGCATCGCGCTCTCCAACGCGCTGGTCGCCCTCGGCGGCGCGCTCTTTGCCCAGACGAACGGCTTTGCCGACGTCACCTCTGGCGTCGGCACCATTGTCGTCGGCCTTGCCGCCGTCATCATCGGCGAGACGCTGTTCGGCGCCCGCGGCATCCTCATGGCGTTGATTGGTTGCGTGCTCGGCTCGATTCTCTACCGCATCGCCATCCAGCTTGCCTTGTCTTCCGATGTGCTCGGCCTCCAGGCTTCCGATCTCAATTTCGTGACGGCGCTGCTTGTCACCGTGGCGCTCGTTCTGCCGCGCCTTCGCCGCGGGGGAGCCGCCTGATGATCTCCGTTTCCGATATCAAGGTCACCTTCGGCAAGGGCACGCCGTTGCAGAAGCAGGCGCTGAACGGCGTCAGCCTCACAATCGAGGAAGGCCAGTTCGTCACGGTCATCGGCTCGAACGGCGCCGGCAAGTCGACGCTGCTCGGTGTTCTCGCCGGCGACGTGATCGCAACCGAGGGTCAGGTGAAGATCGGCACGACGGACGTGACGCGCCAGGGCACGGCCGCGCGGGCAGGCCGCGTCGCGCGCGTCTTCCAGGATCCGCTGACGGGCAGCTGCGGCGCGCTCTCCATCGAGGAGAACCTGGCGCTCGCCGCCCGCCGCGGCGAACGGCGCGGCCTCGCCTCGGCCCTCGGGCCGCAGCGCCGCGCGCATTTCCGCGAGCGCATCGCCGAGCTCAATCTCGGCCTCGAGAACCGCATGCGCGACCGCATGGACCTCCTCTCCGGCGGTCAGCGGCAGGCCGTCTCGCTCGTCATGGCGACGCTCGCCGGTTCCGACGTGCTGCTGCTCGACGAACATACGGCGGCGCTCGATCCGGGTATGGCGGAATTCATCATGACCCTCACCCAGAAGATCGTCTCCGAGCGCAAGCTGACGACGCTGATGGTGACGCATTCGATGCGACAGGCGCTCGATTACGGCCACCGAACGGTGATGCTGCATGGCGGGGAGATCGTGCTCGATGTGGCCGGCGACAGCCGCAAGACTCTGGAAGTCGAGGACCTCATCGCCATGTTCCGCAAGATGCGCGGCCAGACGCTGGACGACGATGCCCTCCTGATCGGCTGACGGCCAACAAAGCGCCCGAATCCGCCCGCAGCTTCTCGCGATCGGATATTGGGGGTGCGCATGCTGTTGCGTCGCGGTTTTCTTGCGGGCGGAGCAAGGTGAGGGTGCCGCGCAAAAGCTCGTGGCCGCCGCCCGCCGGCAGGTCGGCGTCACGCTGACCTATGATGCCGCCTACTCCCGGCTAGACTATCCCGGCGGCGACGTGCCGCGCGAGCGCGGCGTCTGCACCGATGTCATCGTGCGGGCCTACCGCGACGGGCTGAACCTCGACCTGCAGGTGCTGGTGCACGAGGACATGCGGCGCGCCTTTTCGGCCTATCCCCCGCTCTGGGGGCTCAACAAGACCGATCGGAACATCGATCATCGTCGGGTGCCGAACCTGCAGGCTTTCTTCAAGCGTGCCGGTGCCGCGCTGGCGATCAGCGACAACGGTGGAGACTACCGGCCCGGCGACATCGTCTCGCAGATGCTGCCCGGCAACCTGCCGCATATCGGCATCGTTGCGGATGAGCGCAGCGCCGACGGCGCAAGGCCGCTCGTGGTGCACAATATCGGGGCCGGCGCGCGGCTTGAGGACGTGCTCTTTGCCTACTCGATCACCGGCCACTACCGCTATCGGGTGTGATCGCCTTAACGCGCCTGCGTGAAGAAGATCTTCATCGCGAAAAGGGAGAACACGCCGGCAAATGTATAGTCGATGCCGCGCAGAACCTTCGGGTTGCGCTGGAGCCAGCCGGAAAGCCTGTCGGCCGCAAGGATCACGACGATGTTCACCGGTATGCCGACGACGATGAAGAAGATGCCGAGGAAGATCAGCTTGCCGGTGACGTCGGGATCGCCCGCGCTGATGAATTGCGGCAGGAAGGTCATGAAGAAGATGATGACCTTGGGGTTGAGCAGGTTCACCCAGAAACCGGTCGAAATGTTTGCCAGCGCCGTGCCGCGCGGGCCGGTTGCGGCCTTGACGGAGATGTTCGAGCCGTAGCGGATCGCCTGGACGGCAAGCCAGAGCAGGTAGGCCGCGCCGCCGGTCTTCAGCACCGTGAAGGCCATCGGCGAGGCGGTGATGAGCGCCGAGATGCCGAAGGCGACGAGCAGCGTGTGCACGACGATGCCGAGGCTGGTGCCTATGACCACCTGGAGCGCCGAGCCGCGTCCCTGCGAGAGCGCGCGGCTGATCGAGAGGGTCATGTCCGGGCCGGGTGTCATTGCGAGAAGCAGGCTCGCGGCGGTGAAGGCAAGAAGCGTCGGGAGCGCGGGCAGGAAGTCCATGGCGATGGGTCTCGAAAGCCGGGGAAGATAAGGGCACTCTTACCGGGCTTTCCGGGAACTGCCAATCAAAGTCTATGATCGGCTGTTACGTCTCCTCCACGAATGCCCGGAATTTTTCGGCATAGTCCTTGTGCCAGCGCGAGAGCGGCGGGCGGTTCTCGATGACATCGCCGATCGCCCAGGCCATGCGCCGTTCGTCGAGCGCGCGGGGGACGTCGTTGTCCGGGCAGAGGATGTAGAAATCGCCGCGTTCCAGGCTTTCGAGCATTAAATCGACGGTCTGGGCCGCCGTCCAGGCGGCATCGGGCTTTTCGGTGCGCTCGCCCTTCGTCAGTGCCGTGAAAACGAAGCCGGGAATGAGGAGATGCGCGGAGAGCCTCGCGCCCGCGGTGTTGCGCAGCTCGTGCTGGAGCGCCTCGGTGAAGACTTTCACGCCGGCCTTGGAGACATTGTAGGCCGGGTTGCCGGGCGGCGTGGTGATGCCCTGCTTGGAGCCGGTATTGACGATGAGGCCGGGCTCGCCATGCGCCAGCATGTTCGGTCCGAAGACCTGGGTGCCGTGGATGACGCCCATCAGGTTGACGGCGAGGATATGATCCCAATTGGCCTCGGCGCTGAAGATGGAGGTATCCGGCTGGATGCCCGCATTGTTCATCAGCAAATGTACCCGGCCGAAACGCTGGAGAACGGCGCGTTCCAGCGCTTCCATCTCGTGCCGGTGGGCGACGTCCGTCTCCATGGCCATGACATTCGCCTCGCCGGCGATCGCCTCGAGTTCGGCGCGCGCCTCGCCGAGCTGGTCGGCGTTGCGGTCGGCGATGGCGACGCACATGCCGGCCTCGGCGAAGCGTCTTGCGGCGGCAAGGCCGATGCCGGAGGCGCCGCCGGTGACGACGGCGACATTGTCCGGCTTGATGATGTCCTTGATGCTGATCATGGGATCACCTCTTCAATGGTCCACTCAGCCGAATATGGGGTGTCATCCCTTCCCGTCAAACCCGGCTTGTGTCACGACGCGTTGAGCCTCGCCCTTGCGTCACGCGCCAATCTCGCTAAAAGTGCCGCGACACCGGGCTTTCGCGGGCTTGCCGCGTCCCTTCATGCAACGGACCTCATCATCATGGCATCACATAAAGACGTGAAGAAAGTCGTTCTCGCCTATTCCGGCGGCCTCGACACCTCGATCATCCTGAAATGGCTCCAGACCGAACTCGGCGCTGAGGTCGTAACCTTCACGGCCGATCTAGGCCAGGGCGAGGAGCTGGAGCCGGCGCGCAAGAAGGCCGAGATGCTCGGCATCAAGGAGATCTTCATCGAGGACGTGCGCGAGGAATTCGTGCGCGATTTCGTCTTCCCGATGTTCCGCGCCAACGCGGTCTATGAAGGCGTCTACCTGCTCGGCACGTCGATCGCCCGCCCGCTGATCTCCAAGCACCTGATCGAGATCGCCGCCAAGACCGGCGCCGACGCCATCGCGCACGGCGCGACGGGCAAGGGCAACGACCAGGTCCGCTTCGAGCTTTCCGCCTATGCGCTGAACCCCGATATCAAGATCATCGCGCCATGGCGCGACTGGTCGTTCAAGAGCCGCACACACCTGCTCGAATTCGCCGAGCAGCACCAGATCCCGGTCGCCAAGGACAAAAAGGGCGAAGCGCCGTTCTCGGTCGACGCGAACCTGCTGCACTCCTCCTCCGAGGGCAAGGTGCTGGAAGACCCGGCCGTCGAGGCTCCGGAATACGTGCACATGCGCACCATCTCGCCGGAGAGCGCGCCCGACAAGGCGACCGTCATCAAGGTCGGCTTCGAGCGCGGCGATGCGGTGTCGATCAACGGCGTGCGCATGTCGCCCGCGACGCTGCTGGCGACACTCAACAATTACGGCCGCGACAACGGCATCGGCCGCCTCGACCTCGTGGAAAACCGTTTCGTCGGCATGAAGTCGCGCGGCGTCTATGAGACGCCCGGCGGCACGATCCTGCTCGCCGCGCACCGTGCCATCGAGAGCATCACGCTCGATCGCGGCGCGGCCCATCTCAAGGATGAGCTGATGCCGCGCTATGCCGAGCTCATCTATTACGGCTTCTGGTTCTCGCCGGAGCGCGAGATGCTGCAGGCGGCGATCGACCGCAGCCAGGAACATGTCGAGGGCGAAGTGACGCTGAAGCTCTACAAGGGCAATGTCATGGTCACCGGCCGGGAATCGCCGAAGTCGCTCTATTCCGACAAGCTCGTCACCTTCGAGGACGACCAGGGCGCCTACGACCAGAAGGACGCTGCCGGCTTCATCAAGCTGAATGCCCTGCGGCTGCGCACGCTCGCCGCCCGCAACAAGCGCGGCTGACCGGCCCGACGTGACATGAAATGGAAAAGCCCGCTGCCGGAAACGGCGGCGGGTTTTTTATTCGGCCGGCTCCGTCGCCAGTTGCGCGTCGCGCGTGCAGATCGCGCGATACCAGGCATAGGAGAGGATCGCCATCAGGCCCATCGCAGGGATGATGGTGCCGAAGGCGAAGAGGGGCAGGCCGATGGCGGCGGCGATAAGGCCGGCGATAAAGCCGGACCCCATCTGGATGAAGCCCATGGCGGCGGAAGCGGAGCCCGCAATGTGCGGGAAGGGCTCCATGGCGGCCGTCATCATGTAGGGCATGACGAAGGCGATGCCGAAGGCGTAGATGCCGACCGGGCCCATGACGCTGAGGAAGGTCGGCTCCATCATGTGCGAAGCGAGCGCGATCAGGATGCTGCCGATGCCGATGAAGCACAGGCCGGGAAAGACGATGCGGGCCGGCGTCATCTTGCGCATCAGGAGCCGCACGACGACGGTTCCGGCGAAGAAGAAGCCGGACTGCATGAGCATGCCGACGCCGAACTGGGTGGGCGTCAGGCCGACCCGGTCGATCAGCACGAAGGGCAGCATGGTCGCCTGACCGTAGAGCGCGCCGACGGCGCCCGCCATGACGAGCGTGGCGGAGACGAAGCGGCTGCTGGTGGCAAGCTCGCCGTAGCCGCGAAGGATCGGGCCGATATGGCCCTTGGTCCGATCCGGCGTGGTGGTTTCCGCCATGCAGAAATAGACCGCGCCGCAGGCCGCAAGCGCGAAGCCGACCATCAGGAAGAAGATCGATTGCCAGCCGAACAGGCCGAGCGCGAAGCCGCCGAGCGTCGGCGAGACGGCCGGGCCGATGGCGAGCATCATGCCGACCATGTTCATGATGCGGGCCGCCTCGGTGCCGATGAACTGATCGCGGACGATGGCGCGCGAGACGGTCATGCCGACGGAGGCGCCGATGCCCTGCACCAGGCGGCCGGCAAGCAGCACGCCGACCGTGGGCGCGAAGGCCGCCATCAGGCTGCCGGCGAGATAGACCGCCATGAAGATCAGCGTCGTCTTGCGGCGGCCGAGCACGTCCGACATGGTGCCGGAAACGAGCTGGGCGAGGGCAAAGCCCGCGAAATAAAGCGAGAGTGTCAGCTTGATCGCCGATTCCGTGGAACCGAAGGCATGCACCAGCTCGGGCATGGCGGGCGTATAGAGCGCCATGGAGACCGGGCCGAGCGCGACGAGGAAAGCGCTGATGATGCTGGTGCGGCGCTCGCTCATGCGCGCCCGCGTCATCGGCCGACCTCCTGGACGAGCGAAAGGGCGGAGCCGTCCTCCTCGATGGCGCAGAGATTGGCGCGCAGCCGTTTCATCTGGCTGCGAATCAGGTCCAGCTCCGCCTCGCCGATGCCGCTCGTCACATGCTGCATCAGTTCGATCTGCTCGGTGCGGATGTTGGCGATCAGCTCGCCGGCAGACGGTGTCGTGTAGATCAGCTTGGCGCGCCGATCGGCCGGGTCGGGACGGCGCTCGATGAAGCCGAGGCTCTGGAGGCGGTCTAGATAGGTGGAGAGCGTCATCGGCTCGATGCCCATGCGCTGGGCGATTTCGAGCTGGCGGCTGCCTTCCAGCGTGGCGATGCGCACGAGCGTGCGCGCCTCCCCCGGCGTAAGGCCTAGGCCGGCGGTGGCGATGCGGCGCTCGAAGGCGCTACGCAGCATGCGGGCAACGTCGATAAGGACGAAACCGAGGGCGTCGGGATCGGGGCGAAGGGGCATGATGGCTTTCTGGGTTATGGTAAGCGTAGCTTACTATGCGCCGCCGGAATGGACAACCGTCAAGCTGCGGCGGCAATGCATGGCTGCCCTGCGAAACGCAAAAATGCCCGTGGATCCACCTTGACGAAACCCGCGCCGCGGACTGGAATGCCTTGAGATTCAAGGGGATTCTCGATGACCGGTTCGATGCTATTCGGCGCTTTCATGGCTGCCCTGCTCTACGTGCTTATCCCGGGCCCGGCCTTCCTCGCTTTGCTCGGCATCGGGGCCGGGCAGGGGCGCAAGGCGGGTGCGCTTTTCCTCGGCGGGCACCTTGCCGGCGACCTCGTCTGGTCGACGCTTGCGCTCGTCGCGATCGTCGGGGCCAAGACGATCGGCACGATGGTCTTCGATGTGCTCGGCCTTTTCTGCGGCTTCTACCTTGCATGGATCGGCTGGTCGGCGCTTCGGGCGAAGAAGCGCGTGGATGGCAGCGCGATGATGGCGGTCGAGCGCCCTCTGCGCCGCGGCCTGGTCTTCGGCCTCACCAATCCGAAGGGCTATCCGGTGGCGCTCGCAACCTTCACGGCGCTGCTCGCCAGTTCGTCGAACGCGCTGGACTTCCAGGCGCTGCCGACGCTGCTCGGTGTTTCCCTCCTTGGCTTCCTGGTGGCGGACGTCGTTCTGGTGACGATTATCGGCGCTGGTCTGGTGCGCCGGTTCTATCGCCGCCATGAACTGGCGATCGTGCGCATGTCGGGCCTGCTCTTCATGGGCTTTGCCGTGCAGGCGGTCTGGCATGCCGCGCCCGGCCTGCTCGGCTGGCGCAAAGCCTAGACTGCGGGAAAGCGGATCGTGACGCGCAGGCCGCGTCCGTCCGCACCGCTCTCCAGCACCATCGTCGCGTCGAACAGGGCGGCGATCTCCTCGACGATCGGCAGGCCGAGGCCCATGCCCGGTGCGTCGCGATGTTCGCCGCGCGAAAAGCGCTGGCGCACGAGGCCGCGGCGCTCGGGAGGAATGCCGGGGCCGTTGTCCTCGACGGTGAGCAGCACGGCAGCGGCAAGCTCCTGCACCCGCACGGTCACTTCCGCGCCGTTTCCGGCATAGGCGAGGGCATTTTCCACGAGGTTGCGCAGGAGTTCGCCGAAGAGCAGCGGCTCTGCGCGGGCGAGCGCCGGACCTTCGCCCTCGTAGCCGAGGTCGATGCCGGCCTCGGCGGCGGCGGGCACGCGGTCGGCGGTAAGCTGCTGGGCGAGCGCGGCGATGTCGACCGGCGCCGGTTTCTGCGGCTCGTTGGAGCCGGCGGCGTCGATCTTCGCCATCAGGAGAAGCTGGGCGAGGATGCGCTCGGCATGGGCGACGGCGGCATCGCCCTTGCGGGCGGCCTCCTGGGCCTCCGCCAGCGTGCCCGCGCGGCTGGCGAGCGCGAGCTGCGTGCGGATGATGGCGAGCGGCGTGCGTAGCTGGTGGCTGGCATTGCCGGAAAAGTGGCGCAGCGCATCGAGCGCCGATTGCAGGCGCACCATGAAGGAGTTGACGGTGTCGACGAGGCCCTGCACTTCGCTGGGCACGCGCTGCTCGATCGGGTGCAGGTCGCTCGGGTTGCGCTCGGCAATGGCGTCGCTGAGCCGGTAGAGCGGACGGAGCGACACGGTGACGGCGATCCAGACGATGATGGCGGCGCCGGCGATCATCATGGCAAGGCGCAGTGCCGAGCGCAGCAGGATCGTCTGCGTCAACTGGCGACGGGCGATGGTGGTCTCGGCGACGGTCACGGCGAAGGGCACGGAATTGATGCCGGTGGAGGCCGAGCGCTGCAGCACGGCGATGCGAATCGGCTCGCCGCGGAAGGTGGCGTCCGCAAAGCCGATGGGCTGGCCACCCCCATCCGCAATGGTGGGTAGGGTCTGGTAGCCGGTGATGAACTGGCCGGGCGGCCCGTCTACCCGGTAGAAGACCCGGTCCTGCGCGGCCGAGGTCAGCATTTCCAGCGCGACATAGGGGATGTCGACCTCGAGCAGGCCGTTCTCCGTCACCACGACGCGTTCTGCGATGGCGAGCGCCGAGCCGGCGAGCACTCGGTCGGAGACGTTGTTGGCGGTCTTCACGGCTTCGTTATAGGTGTCGACAAGGGCGACGATGCCGATTACCGCCGTCGAGACGAGCAGCCAGAGGAGGAGGCGCCGGCGGAGCGAGGAGGCCGGAAGGAGGGTCAAGCGGCGCTCGCCTTGTCGAGGTAATAGCCGATGCCGCGGGCGGTGCGGACCGTCAGGCCGTGCGGCGCCAGCCGTTTCCTTAGCCGGCTTACATATTGTTCGATGGCGTTGGCCGAGAGGTCGTCGTCGAAGGCGGCGAGCGATTGCATGATCGCCTCCTTGGCGACCACCTTGCCGGCGCGCATGAAGAGGATTTCGAGGAGGCCGAGTTCGCGGGCAGGGATGTCGAGCGGCGCGCCCTCGGCGGAAAAGGTGCGCGAATTGAGATCGAGCGCGACACCGCCGAAGGTGACGGCGGACGAGCGCAGGCCCGCCTGCCGACGCAGCAGCATGCGCACGCGCGCCTCGAATTCGGAGATGTCGAAGGGTTTTATCATGTAATCGTCGGCCCCGAGATCGAGGCCGCGCACCCGCTCCTCCGGTGCGCCGCGGGCCGTCAGGATCAGGACGGCCGCCTTGCTCTTGCGGGCCCGCATGGCGCGCAGCACGTCGAGCCCGTCCATTTCCGGCAGGGTGAGGTCGAGGATGACGAGGTCGAAGTTCTCCGATGCGATGGCGGCATCGGCGGAGGCGCCGTCGCGCACCAGGTCCACCGCATGGCCGGTGCCCTTGAGAATGGCGGACAGGCCGTCCGCCAGGGCTTCGTTGTCCTCGACCAGTAGAATGCGCACGTCGTTTCGTCCTCCCACAAGGAGCTTAGCGATGGGCGGCGCACTTGTGAACGGCCTCGCGCTTTGGCAAGGTCGCGCCATGCGTCTTGTCCTCAGCCTTCTTACGCTTCTTTGCGCGCCGCTTTCCGCACTTGCCGAGCCGACCTTCTTTCCGGCGCGCGACGGCAATGCCGATGCGCCGGTGCTCGTCGTCTATTCCTCGCTCGACGAGCCGCTCGCCCGGCCGATGATCAAGGGGTTCCAGGCGGCCAATCCCGATGTCGCGGTGCGCTATGACGAGATGCTGACGGGCGAGGTGCACGACCGAATCGTGCGCGAGACCGATGCCGGCCAGAAGACCGCCGACTTCGCCTTTTCTTCTGCGATGGACCTGCAGGTCAAGCTCAGCAACGACGGCTACGCCCAGCGCAGCGACCTGCCGATGAGCGAGCGCTGGCCGAGCTGGGCCAACTGGCGCAACACGGCCTATGCGCTGACCTTCGAGCCCGCCGTCTTCGTCTATCACAAGCCGAGCTTCAAGGACGGGAAACCGCCGGCCTCCCGCGCCGAATTCGTCGATTACCTCAAGCGGCAGGGCGAGAAGGTCTACGGCCGTATCGGCACTTACGACATCGAGCGTTCGGGCGTCGGCTTCCTCTTCATGGCGCGCGACCAGGAGCAGTTCGGCGATATCTGGACGGTGATCCAGGCGATGGGCGCGGCCGGCGTAAAACTCTATTCGACGAGTTCGGCGATCCTCGAGCGCGTGGCGGACGGGCGTTTCGTGCTCGGCTACAACATTCTCGGCTCCTATGCGGCAGACTGGGCCTCGCGCCATCCCGATGTCGGCATCGTGCTGCCGAAGGATTATACGGTCGTCATGTCGCGCATCGGGCTCGTGCCGCAGGCGGCGGCCTCGCCGGATCTCGGCCGGCGCTACCTCGCCTTCTTCATGTCGAAGGAAGGGCAGGAGATTCTGTCGCGCGAATTGCAGATCGCCGCCGTCAGCCCCGATGTGTCCGGCTCGAACACGGCGCGCACGATGAACGCGCTGCTGGGCGCGCAGTTGAAACCGGTGCCGGTCAGTCCCGGCCTGATGGTCTATCTCGACCAGGTCAAGCGCGCCCGGCTGATCGCCCGCTGGAACGAGGTCCTGCGCACCCAGTAGCGCGTTCTGCGCTCGACAACGGGGGCAGGTGCGCTACCATGTCAGGTAGATGTCAGCTTCTTGTGCTGGCTTAGGGGTCTTCATAGTCCGTGGAGGCGGACGGAAGACCGGGAGGAGACTTCTGCCGAAACCGCGCCCGCGAACCGTCGTTCGCGCCGCCACGGCCGCCTATCCTCTCGTCACAATCAACAACGCGCGAAAACCGCGCCTGACGGAGGATACACTCTTGAAACATTTCTTCCTGGCATCCCTCATCGCCGGCGCCATGGCGCTTCCGGCCTTTGCCGCGGATTATTCGATCATCGCCCCGGCCGGCCCGGGCGGCGGCTGGGACCAGACCGCCCGTTCGCTGCAGACCGTCCTGCAGGATGAGAAGATTTCGGGCAGCGTGCAGGTGGTGAACGTTCCGGGCGCCGGCGGCACGATCGGCCTTGCCCAGTTCGCCAGCCAGAATTCCGGCAACCCGAACGCACTCATCGTCGGCGGCTACGTCATGGTCGGCGCGATCCTCACCAACCAGTCGCCGGTGACGCTCAAGGACGTGACGCCGATCGCGCGCCTGACTGGCGAATATGAAGCGATCGTTGTTCCGGCCGCTTCGCCGATCCAGAACATGGATGATCTCGTCAAGGCGCTGAAGGCGGATCCGGGTGCGGTTTCCTGGGCTGGCGGCTCGGCCGGCGGCACCGACCACATCGCGGTCGGCCTGATCGCCAAGGCGGCCGGCGTCGATCCGACCAAGATCAACTATGTCGCCTATGCGGGCGGCGGCGAGGCGCTGGCCGCGATCCTCGGCAACCAGGTAACCGCCGGCATTTCCGGCTACGGCGAATTCGAAGCCCAGGTGAAGGCCGGCGCGCTGCGTTTGATCGCCATCTCCAGCGCCGAGCGTATCGAGGGCATCGACGCCCCGACCATCAAGGAAGGCGGGCTCGACGTCGTCGTCGAAAACTGGCGCATGGTCGCTGCGGCGCCCGGCCTTTCGGCCGAGCAGGTCAGTGCGATCAATGCCGACATCGAGAAGGCCGTGAACTCCGAAGCCTGGAAGGGTATCCTGAAGACCAAGGGCTGGCAGAACACCTACCTCGCCGGTGACGCCTTCAAGGAACAGCTCGACAAGGATATCGCGGCGACCGAAAGCATCCTCAAGGATATCGGGCTCGTCAAATGAGCGAGGTTCCGTCCTCTCACGAAAAGCGCCGCCCCGACAGGGCGGCGCTGGTCATCGCACCGGTTCTCTTCGTCCTTGCGGCCGTGATCTGGTGGGATGCCGGCCGCCTTGCCGAAATGAGCAACTATTCCCGCATCGGCCCCGCCACCGTGCCGCATGTCGTCGCCATCGGCCTGGCATTGCTCGCCGTCTGGACGGGCTTCGAGGCATGGCGCGGCGATTTTCCCGAGCGTGAGCCAATCGAGATGCAGCCGATCGTCTTCATCGTCGCCGGCCTTGCCGGGCAGATGCTGCTGCTCAAGACCGCGGGCTTCTCGATCGCGACGGGCGTGCTCTTCGCGCTGACGGCCTTCGGCTTCGGCCGGCGCAAGCTCTGGATCTCGCTGCCGATCGGCATCGCGCTCAGCTTCGTCGTCTTCATCATCTTCGGCCGCTTCCTGCAACTCTCGCTGCCCGCCGGGCCGCTCGAGCACCTGTTCTTCTGAGGGCCTGACCGATGGGTACTTTCGAATTCCTGTTGCAGGGCATCGCCATTGCCGCCCAGCCGATGAACCTGCTCTATGCGCTGATCGGCGTGACGCTCGGCACCGCCGTCGGCGTGCTGCCCGGCATCGGCCCGGCGCTCACCGTGGCGCTGCTGCTGCCCGTTACCTACAAGCTCGATCCCGCCGGTTCGCTGATCATGTTCGCCGGCATCTACTATGGCGGCATGTATGGCGGCTCGACGACCTCGATCCTGCTCAACACGCCGGGCGAGAGCGCCTCTGTGGTCACTGCCCTCGAAGGCAACAAGATGGCCCGCGCCGGGCGTGGCGGGCCTGCGCTCGCGACCGCGGCGATCGGCTCCTTCGTCGCCGGGCTCATCGCCACGATCGGCCTTGCCTTCATCGCACCCTTCGTCGTGAAGTTCGCGCTTTCCTTCGGCCCGCGCGAATATTTCGCGCTGATGGTGCTCGCCTTCGTGACGGTCTCGGCCGCCTTCGGCGATTCGACGCTGCGCGGTCTCACCGCCCTCTTCGTCGGCCTCGGCCTTGCCATCATCGGCATCGACCAGCAGACCGGCCAGGCGCGGCTTTCCTTCGGCATTCCGGACCTGCTCGACGGCATCGAGGTGACGACGCTTGCCGTCGCCATGTTCGCCATCGGCGAGACGCTCTACGTCGCCTGTCAGGGCGACCGCATCCCCGACAAGGTGGAGGCGGTCAAGGGCTCGGTCTGGATGAGCAGGCAGGATTGGGCGCGTTCGTGGAAGCCCTGGCTGCGCGGCACGTTCATCGGTTTCCCGATCGGCGCCATGCCGGCCGGTGGTGCGGATATCGCAAGCTTCCTGTCCTATTCGACGGAAAAGCAGTTCTCCAGGCATAAGGAGGAGTTCGGCAAGGGCGCCATCGAGGGTGTCGCCGGTCCCGAAGCGGCGAACAACGCGTCGGCCGCCGGCACGCTGGTACCGCTGCTCTCGCTCGGCCTGCCGACGACGGCGACCGCCGCGATCATGCTCGCCGGCTTCCAGCAATACGGCCTCCAGCCGGGGCCGCTGCTGTTTGCGACCAATCCGCAGCTCGTCTGGGGCCTGATCGCCAGCCTCCTCATCGCCAACTTCATGCTGCTGGTGCTGAACCTGCCGCTGATCGGCCTCTGGGTGAAGCTGCTGACGATCCCCAAGCCCTGGCTCTATGCCGGCATCCTGCTGTTCGCGACGCTTGGCACCATCGGGGCCAATCCGTCGGTCTTCGAACTCGGCATGCTGCTCACCTTCGGCCTGCTCGGCTTTGCCATGCGCCTCTTCGGCTATCCGATCGCGCCTGTTGTCGTCGGCCTCATCCTCGGGCCGATGGCAGAGCAGCAGCTGCGCCGGGCGCTCGCCATCAGCCAGGGCGACGTGACATCGCTGTTCATGTCGCCGATTGCGGCGGTGCTGTTCGGCCTTGCCTTCCTCGCTGTCGTCGTGCCGCTCATCCTGCGTGCGCGCGGCAAGGGCGAAGTCCTCTCGCAGTTCGCCGCGAACGAAGACTGACGTTTCCTTGACGATTGAAAACAATGCAGGCCGGAAACCCGTTTCCGGCCTGCATTCGTTGCATGGCTGGGCTGAGATTCCGTTGCTTGTACTTCGGCGCCCGAAGCATCATCTTCTGCTCGTAAGCTAAAACAGAAAGCGAGCAATCCAATGACCACCCTCCGCAATTCCTTCGCCCAGGGCTTCTTCGGCCGGGCCTTCGCCGTACTGAGCGCTGCCAACGCGGCCGCCGCGGCTGTCGAAGGGCACCGCCGCCCGAAGGAGCGCGACCTGAAGACGCTCGGCATCAACCCCGCCGACTTCCCGCGCGTCTAACGCGGCATAGAGAATTCCCTGAATGGAAAAGGCCCGCTGGTCGCAAGACCAGCGGGCCTTCTGTATTTTTAGGTTCCGTGCAGGAAAAGCCGGCCGTCGAAACGGCCGGCCATAGCCTCAGGCGTTCTTGCCGAGCTGAGCCGCCACGCGGTCGGAGCCATGCGGCACCTCGTGGTGCTCGAGTTCCCGTTCGCGCCTGTTGTAGCGGATCGAGGACCAGAGCGAGATGCCGATCAGCGCCGCGCCGCCAAGGCCGGTGATGACCTCGGGGATGTGCACCAGCGTCTGGCAATACATGACCACCGAGAGGATGAGGATCGCGTAGAACGCGCCGTGCTCCAGGTAGCGGTATTCGGCCAGCGTGCCCTTCTCCACCAGCATGATCGTCATCGAGCGCACATACATGGCGCCGATGCCGAGGCCGATGGCGATGACGAAGAGGTTCTGCGTCAGCGCGAAGGCGCCGATGACGCCGTCGAAGGAGAAGCTGGCGTCGAGCACTTCGAGGTAGATGAAGGCGCCGAGGCCACCCTTGGCCGCTTCCGACATCGCCTTCTGCGAAGCGTCGAGCAGGCCACCGACCACCTCCACCGCAAGGAAGGTGAGGAGGCCGTAGATCGCGGCGTGCACGAAGGTGTTGGCGGCCTCGCCCTCGAGAAGGTTCGAGAAGACGAGGATCAGCGCGAGAACGAAGGCGATCTCGATGCCCTTGACGGTCGCCGAACGGGCCATGTGCTTCTCGATGAAGCCGATCCAGTGCACGTCCTTCTCATGGTTGAAGAAGTAGGTGAGGCCGACCATCATCAGGAAGGTGCCGCCGAAAGCGGCGATGGGCAGGTGCGCCTCGTTCATGATGCGGGCATATTCCTGCGGCTCGCGCGCTGCGAGGACGAGCGCCTCGATGGGCCCAATGCCGGCGGCGATCACGACGATCAGCAGCGGGAAGACGATGCGCATGCCGAAGACGGCGATCACGATGCCCCAGGTCAGGAACCGGTGTTGCCAGACAGGCGTCATGTCCTTGAGCTTGTTGGCATTCACGATGGCGTTGTCGAAGGAGAGCGAAATCTCCAGCACCGCGAGCACGGCGCAGATGAAGAAGACGGTCGCCATGCCGGCAAGCGTGCCTTCCGTCTGCCAGCCCAGCCAGGCGCCGAGCGCAAGGCCGATGGCGGTGGAGATGAAGGCCCATTTTAGATAGGAGAGGGTGGATTTGCCTTCGCCGTTGCCGATCATGACAGCGCCTCCATGCGGGAAGCCATGGAGATACGGGAATTGAGAATGCGCATACCACGACGGGCATGCGGGTAAGGCATGGTCAGGATGTTCATGTGCGTTTGAATCCGCCGGCTAATTGCTGGCGGTACCGACATCACGAGAGCGCCGTAAAAACTCTCGCCAGAGGGGCCCGGCACCAGGGTTCACCGCGGCAACCGATGTCAAAGGCCGCGGATCATCGGTGTTTTCACCGAAGTTTGCGTCCGCGTCAAGAGGCAAGGTGCCGCACGCCTCTAACGTGGCGGCGCGGCGTCGGTTCCCGTATTTTCTGCCGATGGCCTGTACCAGACACCCCGACCGTTCCTATATTCGCCGCACGGTGATTTGCCAGAGAGGAAGACCCCATGACGGAAACGCGCATCGATCCCGCCCTCATCGAATGGACCGGCCTCAACGGCCTGCCGCGGTTCGATCTGGTGAAGGACGAGGCCTTTGCGGCGAGCTTCGATGCGGCGCTGGCGGCGCACGAGGCGGAGATCGACGCGATCGCGAACAATCCCGAGCCCGCGACCTTCGAGAACACGATCGTCGCGCTGGAAATCGCGGGCGACGAGCTTTCGCGCGTCTCGGCGCTGTTCTGGAGCCGTGCCGGCGCCAACACGAACGACACGATCCAGGCGCTGGAGCGCGACGTCGCACCGAAAATGTCGCGGCATTATTCGAAGATCGGCACGAATGCCGCGCTCTTCCAGCGCATCGATACGCTTTGGGAGGGCCGCGAGGCGCTGAACCTTTCGCTGGAACAGACGCGTGTGTTGGAGCGGCACTGGAAGGGGTTCGTCAAGTCGGGCGCAAAGCTCGAAAAACCCGAGCAGGACCGGCTTTCGGCGATCAACGAGACGCTGGCCGGGCTCGGCGCGAAATTCGGCCAGAACGTGCTCGCCGACGAGAAGAACTGGGTGCTCTATCTCGACGAAGGCGATGCGCTCGACGGACTGCCGGACTTCCTGAAGGACGCGATGGCGGCCGCCGCGCGCGAGCGCGGACATGACGGACGCTATGCTGTCACCCTGTCGCGCTCGATCATCGAGCCGTTCCTGACCTTCTCCGCCCGCCGGGACCTGCGCGAACAGGCTTTCCGTGCCTGGGCGGCGCGCGGCGAGAATGCGGGTGACACGGACAATCGCGGCATTGTCCGGGACACGCTGGCGCTGCGCGCGGAAAAGGCCGGGCTGCTCGGTTATGACAGCTTCGCCGCGCTGAAGCTCGATAACACCATGGCGAAGACGCCGGAGGCGGTGAACGATCTCCTGATGCAGGTATGGGAAAAGGCCGTGGCGCGGGCGCGCGAGGAGGAGGCGGAGCTTGCCGCGCTCGTTGCCGAAGAGGGCCGCAACCACGAGGTCATGCCCTGGGACTGGCGCTACTACGCCGAAAAGCTGCGGTCGAAGAAGTTCAACTTCTCCGAGGCCGAGCTGAAGCCCTATTTCCAGCTCGAAAAGATCATCGATGCCTGCTTCGACGTCGCCGAACGGCTCTTCGATGTCCACGCAGTCGAGAAGAAGGACGTGCCGGTCTATCACCCGGACGTGCGGGTCTTCGAGATCCGCGACCGTGACGACAAGCTCGTCGCGATGTTCATCGGCGATTATTTCGCGCGCTCGTCGAAGCGCTCCGGCGCGTGGATGAGCTCCTACCAGAGCCAGCACCGCCTGCCGCTGAAGAACGGTCAGGTCGGGGAGCTGCCGATCATCTACAATGTCTGCAACTTCGCCAAGCCGGCGGAAGGCAAGCCGGCACTGCTGTCGCTGGATGACGCCCGCACGCTCTTCCACGAATTCGGCCATGCGCTGCACGGCATGCTGTCCGACGTCACCTATCCGTCCGTCTCGGGCACGGGCGTGTCGCGCGACTTCGTCGAGCTGCCCTCGCAGCTCTACGAGCACTGGCTGACGGTGCCGGAAGTGCTGACGCGCTATGCGGTGCATTACCGGACGGGCGAAGTGATGCCGCAGGCGCTGCTCGACAAGGTGCTCGCCGCCCGCACCTTCAATTCGGGCTTCGCGACGGTGGAATTCACCTCTTCCGCGCTGGTCGACATGGCGTTTCATACGCGCGGCGCGGTCGAGGATCCGATGGCGGTGCAGGCGGAGGTGCTGCAGAAGATCGGCCTGCCGGCCTCCATCGTCATGCGCCACGCGACGCCGCACTTCCAGCACGTCTTTGCCGGCGACGGCTATTCGGCCGGCTACTATTCCTACATGTGGTCGGAAGTGCTGGATGCCGACGCCTTCGCCGCCTTCACGGAAACGGGCGACGCCTTCAACCCGGCCATGGCCGCGCGGCTGAAGTCCTATATCTACGCCGTCGGCGGCTCGGTCGATCCGGAAGACGCCTACAAGGCTTTCCGCGGCAAGCTGCCGAGCCCGGAAGCGATGCTGGAGAAGAAGGGGCTGGCGGCTTAGGCCAGCTCTCCCGCAGAACCGATGACGGTCGTCCGGCCGTCATCCTCCCGTCATCAAACCTTGGGTGAACCGTCATCGTCCCGTTACCGGACTGACATGCCGCAGACCGATGGTCGGCCCGTCGATTCGCGGGCTGGGCCGGAGGTGGCATGGTTATCGTTCCCGAGACGCTGACGCGGCGCTCGTTCCTTCTGACGGCGGGGGCGGGTGCCCTTGCCACGTCCTCGGCGCTGGCGGTGCCCTACTATGCGCGGCGTCACGGCAGTCCGGTCTTTTCCCATGGCGTGCAATCCGGCGACGTCGATTGCTCCTCCGGCATGGTCTGGGCGCGCGTCGACAGGCCGGCGGAGGTGACGCTGGACTACTCGACCACCGAGAGTTTCGTCGATGCCGTGCGCCTGCCGTTGCAGAAGGCGATCAGCGGCTCGGACAATACGGTCAAGGCGATGCTGCAGGGTCTCCTGCCGGATCAGGACATCTTCTACCGGTTCACGGCAAGCGATCCCTATTCGAGCCATCTCGTTTCCGAGCCTGTCGTCGGCCGCTTCCGTACCGCGCCGATGCGCAACCGCTCGGTGCGTTTCGTCTGGTCGGGCGATACGGCGGGGCAGGGCTGGGGCATCGACGATGTCGGCATGAAGACCTATTCGACCATGCTGCGCCACGAGCCGGATTTCTTCATCCATTCGGGCGACACGGTCTATGCGGACGGGCCGATCCCGGACGAGATCAAGCTGCGTGACGGCGGGGTCTGGAAGAACCGCATCGTCACCGACGAGAAGCGCAGCGTGGCGCGCACGCTCACCGAATTCCGAGGCCAGTGGAAATACAATCTGCTCGACGATCACTTGCTTTCCTTCAACAGCCAGTGCCCCACTTTCTTCCAGTGGGACGACCATGAGGTGCTGAACAACTGGTCGGAATCGAGCGACCTGACCGGCGACCGGCGCTATCCGGACAAGGATATCGGCGTCTACGAGGCTCGCGCGCGGCGCGCCTTCCACGAGATGACGCCGATCCGCTATTTTCCCACCGAGCCCGGCCGCATCTTCCGCAAGGTCGCCTACGGGCCGCTGCTCGACGTGTTCTTCGTCGATCTGCGCTCCTATCGCAGCCCCAACCGGGGCGGCACGGAAAACGGCCTGTTCGGCTGGCGGCAGGCGGACTGGCTGCGCCGGGAGCTTGCCGCCTCGCGCGCCGTCTGGAAGGTGATCGCCTGCGACATGCCGCTCGGCCTCGTCATCTGGGACGATCACGCCAACAGCCTCGGCTACGAGGGCGTGGCGGATGGCCTCAACGGTCCGCCGGCGGCGCGCGAGCGCGAGATCGCCGACCTCCTCGCCTTCATGCGCGACAATGCCATCCACAATGTCGTCTGGCTGACGGCGGACGTGCATTACACCGCCGCTCACCATTACGATCCGTCGCGGGCGAAGTTCCAGGAATTCAACCCATTCTGGGAATTCGTCTCGGGGCCGCTGCATTCCGGCACCTACGGGCCGAAACCGCTCGACATGACCTTCGGGCCGGAGGTGCGTTTCATCAAGTCGTCCAAGGGCGGCATCGACAGCAACCTGCCGCCCTCCGCCGGTCTGCAGTTCTTCGGCCTTGTCGATATCCACGGCGCGAGCGAGGAGATGACGGTGCGCCTGATGGATCGGGAAGACCAGGAACTCTGGCGTATCACCCTGCCGCCGGTGCGCTCGTCGTGAAACGGAGCCGCGCGCCCGGCGGGCAACAGAGTTGCGGCCCGCCTCTTTCGCATTTGCGGAAAAACATGTAAGAGCCCGGCCATTGAAGACGGCGCCCTTTCGTTTCGCGCGCCCCGAACCTCAGAGATTACGACCTATGTCCATCCGCAATATCGCGATCATCGCGCACGTCGACCATGGCAAGACCACGCTCGTCGACGAACTTCTGAAGCAGTCCGGCTCGTTCCGTGAAAACCAGCGCGTCGCCGAACGCGTGATGGACTCGAACGACATCGAAAAGGAACGCGGCATCACCATTCTCGCCAAGGCAACCTCGGTCGAATGGAAGGGCACGCGCATCAACATCGTCGATACGCCCGGCCACGCCGACTTCGGCGGCGAAGTGGAGCGCATCCTCTCGATGGTGGACGGCGCGATCGTTCTCGTCGACAGTTCCGAAGGCCCCATGCCGCAGACCAAGTTCGTCGTCGGCAAGGCGCTCAAAGTTGGTCTCAAGCCGATCGTCGCGATCAACAAGATCGACCGTCCGGACGGCCGTCACGAGGAAGTGCTGAACGAGGTCTTCGACCTGTTCGCCAATCTCGACGCCACCGACGAGCAGCTCGACTTCCCGATCCTCTACGGTTCGGGCCGCAACGGCTGGATGAACGTCAACCCGGAAGGTCCGAAGGACGAAGGCATGGCGCCGCTGCTCGACCTCGTGCTCAAGCACGTGCCGGAGCCGAAGGTCGCCGAAGGCCCGTTCCGCATGATCGGCACGATCCTCGAAGCCAATCCCTTCCTCGGCCGCATCATCACCGGCCGCATCCATTCCGGCTCGATCAAGCCGAACCAGACGGTCAAGGTGCTCGGCCAGGACGGCAAGCTCATCGAAAACGGCCGTATCTCGAAGATCCTCGCCTTCCGCGGCATCGAGCGCACGGCGATCGAGGAAGCCCATGCCGGCGACATCGTCGCCATCGCGGGCCTGACCAAGGGCACCGTCGCCGACACGTTCTGCGATCCCTCGGTCACCGAAGCCATGAAGGCCCAGCCGATCGACCCGCCGACCGTCACCATGTCCTTCATCGTCAACGACTCGCCGCTCGCCGGCACCGAGGGCGACAAGGTCACGAGCCGCGTCATCCGTGACCGCCTGTTCAAGGAGGCCGAAGGCAACGTCGCGCTCAAGATCGAAGAGTCCGGCGACAAGGATTCGTTCTTCGTTTCGGGCCGCGGCGAACTCCAGCTCGCCGTCCTCATCGAGACCATGCGCCGCGAAGGCTTCGAGCTTGCCGTGTCGCGTCCGCGCGTCGTCATGCACAAGGACGAGGCGACCGGCCAGATGCTCGAGCCGATCGAGGAAGTCGTCATCGACGTCGACGAGGAGCATTCCGGCGTCGTGGTGCAGAAGATGTCCGAGCGCAAGGCCGAGATGGTCGAACTGCGTCCGTCGGGCGGCAACCGTGTCCGCCTGGTCTTCTTCGCGCCGACCCGCGGCCTCATCGGCTACCAGTCGGAACTTCTGACCGACACGCGCGGCACGGCGATCATGAACCGCCTGTTCCACGACTACCAGCCCTACAAGGGCGAGATCGGCGGGCGCGTCAACGGCGTGCTGCTGTCCAACGAATCCGGCGAAGCTGTCGCCTACGCGCTCTTCAACCTCGAAGACCGCGGCCCGATGGTCATCGATGCGGGCGAGAAGGTCTATATGGGCATGATCGTCGGCATCCACACGCGCGACAACGACCTCGAGGTCAACGTGCTCAAGGGCAAGAAGCTCACCAACATCCGCGCCGCCGGCAAGGACGAGGCCGTCCGCCTGACGCCGCCGATCAAGATGACGCTGGAGCGTGCGCTTTCCTGGATCCAGGACGACGAACTCGTCGAGGTGACGCCGAAGTCCATTCGCCTGCGCAAGCTCCACCTCGACCCGAACGACCGCAAGCGATTCGAAAAGCAGCGTTCGGCCGGCGCCGCATAATCGGACACTCCCAAAACGGGACAAGAACGACCCCGGCCCCCGCGCCGGGGTTTTTCATGTGTGTGCCATCTTTTTACGACTTGTGACGTTTGTTAAAAAAGCGTTAACTTTTCGCGTTGCCGCCGCCAACTCGCCTGTGGGCAAGAAGAATCTCCGTCTGGTGCGGGATTCCGGCAGCATCGGTGCGGGAATAAGAGTCGTGTTATGAAAACACTGTCGATCGATGTACGGCGCGCCGAGCCGCTGGACGCGCGCGCGATATCCGAGACGCATCGGATATCGTGGCTGCAGGCCTATGGCGGCCTCATTCCGCACAAGCCGCTCAACCAGATGGTCGACCGGCGGGACGAGGCCTGGTGGCGCAAGGCGACACGCGGTCCGGCCACGCTCCTGGTACTGGACGTTGCCGGCACGGTGGCGGGCTATGCCACGCTCGGCCTCAACCGCGCCCGGGCGCTGCCGCAGGAAGGCGAGATCTACGAAATCTACCTGCGCCCGGAATACCAGGGCATCGGCCTTGGCCGGCTTCTCTTCGGAGAGGCGCGGCGGCTTTTGAAGTCGCTCGGCTGCAAAGGGCTGATCGTCTGGTGCCTGGAGGACAGCGATCACGCCCACAATTTCTTCCGGTCCGCCGGCGGCAGCGACATTGCCGAGGGCATGGAGAATTTCGGCGACAAGGAATTGAAGAAGATCGGCTTCGTCTGGTCCTGACGCCTGGAGCCTTTCCGCTTCCGGGCTGAGAACCCTCAAACTTCGTGGAAATACTCTATTCAGCCTTCTCCGGCAGGTAGCGCATCGGCTCGCCTGCCAGTTTGCCCCTTTGCCCATGCCATTGCGGCTCGGATGTGCCGCAGGTGAAGCCGGGCGCTTCCTCGTCCGCGATCTTGCGGGCAAGCGTGTTGGCATCCTCGTTTTCCAGCGCATCGACATAGCCGACGACGCAGCTCGTCGGATCGTCCGGGGTGGCGACCGTCGCGACGACGAGGACCTGGCCGTAGCGCGTCTCGGTGTCGCTGGTCGTTTCCGGATCGGAGACGAACCAGCGCAGGATCGTCGCGACCGGCCTCTTGTCCGCGTCGAGGCGCCATTCGATGCGGGCATTGCTGTGGTTGAACGGCCCGAAGCTCTCGAAGGCCTCGTCGATATAGGCCTTGCTGACCGGGCCGTAGGCCTGGCTCTGCCGCAGGTCGCCTTCCTTGAAATAGACCGCGAAATCCTTGTAGCCGTCGCATTGCAGGGTGACGCTCGGACCTTCGTCCTGCTGGGACAGCGTCTTGCAGGCATCGAGATTGCGTTCCGTGTAAACGCTCTCGTTGGCCTTTGCGGCTGCGGCCGAACAGGCCGCAACGGCGGCGGCGAGAAGGATGGGAATCGGGCGCATGGGGTCATTCCTCCGGTCTTCAGGGAGACGGCGCATGCGGGCGGTCTATTCGGCTTCGGCGAAAGTCATGTTGCGCTGCAACGGGATTCGCATTAGGAAGCCGGCCATCATCCGCAGCAATCAGGGAGCCCCTCCATGCGCATCGATGCGATTTCCGTTGGCAAGAACCCGCCGGACGACGTGAACGTTATTGTCGAGGTGCCGGTCGGCGGCCACCCGATCAAGTACGAGATGGACAAGGAAGCCGGCGCGCTCATCGTCGATCGCTTCCTCTACACGCCGATGACCTATCCGGGCAATTACGGCTTCGTGCCGCACACGCTGTCGGAAGACGGCGACCCGATCGACGTTCTGATCGCCAACACGCGCCCGCTCGTTCCCGGCTGCGTCATCAATGTGCGCCCGATCGGCGTGCTGGTCATGGAAGACGACGGCGGCAAGGACGAAAAGATCATCGCCGTGCCGGTGCCGAAGCTGACGCGCCGCTACGACAAGGTCGAGAACTACACGGACCTGCCGGAAATCACGCTGAAGCAGATCGAGCACTTCTTCACGCACTACAAGGACCTGGAGCCCGGCAAGTGGGTGAAGATCGCCGGCTGGCAGGATGTCGGCACCGCCAAGAAGATGATCCTGGAAGCGGTCGACCGCTACAACGCGCAGAAGTAAGCGCTCGGCACGCTACGGCGCTTTCGAGCCTTGACGTTGCATCCTCCGGGTCGCCATCGATCCGGAGGATTTTCTTTCTCTGGGTACCGCCGCTACAGCGCCGGTGTCACGGAGCCAGTAGCGCAGGCGCGAGGACGCTGCGGATCACCTGTTCCAGGAAGAACAGGATGACGAGCACGACGAGCGGCGAAAGATCGACGCCGCCGAAATTCGGCAGGACGCGGCGGATCGGGCGGTAGATCGGTTCGGTCAGCTGGTAGAGCGAGCGGCCGATGGTCGCGATCACCTGATTGTTCGCGTTGATGACATTGAACGCGTAGAGCCAGGAAAAGATCGCCGAGGCGATCACCAGGAACCAGGCGATGCTGATGATGAACAATAGGGTATTGATGACCGCTATCATTGACGTCTCCAATTGGTTTCGTGCTGACATGTAGCCATTGCGGGCCCTGCCAGCAAGGCCAGCCCCTGCGCGGTGCGGCAACATGTTTAATGCGGGCCGCTCAACCCTCGTGGAAGATGCGGTCGAGGAAGGACGTCATCCAGAGGCGCAGGGCGGCATCGTGCAGCAGCCGGCCGTCGAGATGGGCGCGGCCGACCTGCGCGCCGGGCAATTCGAAGCGGTGCGCGCCGCGTACGACCCAACGGTGCATCATGGCAAGCGTCAGCTCGCCATGGAACTGGATGCCCCAGGCATTGTCGCCATAGCGGAAGGCCTGGTTCTCGTAATGGTGGCCGGTGGCGAGCAGCGTCGCGCCGGCCGGCAGGTCGAAACCTTCGCGGTGGAACTGGTAGACCATGTCCGGCCAGGGCATGAGCGCGGTGCCGGCCTCGGTCGCCTGCAGGGGATACCAGCCGATCTCCGCCCAGCCCTCCGCATGGCCGAAAACCGTGCCGCCAAGGTTCTTCACCAGCATCTGCGCGCCGAGGCAGATGCCGAGGAACGGCCGGTTCTCCGCAAGCGGCACCGAAAGCCAGTCGATCTCGTCACGCAGATAGGGTTCGTCGTCATTGGCGCTCATCGGCCCGCCGAAGACGACGGCGCCGGCATGGCGATCGAGTGTCGTCGGCAGCGGATCGCCCAGCACCGGGCGTCGGATGTCGAGCGCATGGCCCATCTGATGCAGGATCTGGCCGACGCGGCCGGGGCTGGAGGTCTCCTGGTGCAGGACGATGAGGACGGGGCGCCTGGCGCGGGCTTTGCGGGGAAAATCCAGCATGGCTCAGCCTTCGTCCGCCTCCTCCTCGCCCACCGCGGCGCCGACCCTTCCGGCCACTTCCTGGCGCTTCATGATGCGCTCGCGGCCCGAAACGCCCATCAGGTCGGCGATGCGCCAGATGGCGTGGTCCTCCATCTCGCTGCGCTCGCCGTCCGCATAGACGACCTCCCAGAGAAGGCCGATCAGCGCGACGCGCTGCTCCTCCGACAACTGGCGTTTCAGCTCGGAGGTGAAGCGGAAGAAATCGATCGCCTCGCTTTCGGCATCCGTGCCGGCGGCGACGAGGGCGTCGAGCTCGGCCTCGTCCACCCCGTAGAAATCCTTGAAGCGGGCGCGCAGCGCCTTCTTCTCGACCTCCAGCACCTTTCCATCCGCCTCCATCACCTGGATGCAGAGCGCCATGACGGCGACCCGCGGGTCATCGGCGGCAAAGACCGGCTTGTCGCCGCCGGAAAGGCTCGCGAGAAAGTGCTGCAAGCGTTCGAACATCGATGTCTGGCCCCGTACCCTCAAACTCAGAACAACCGGAAACCGCTCGTGCCGTCGCGTTTGGCGGCGGCGCCTTCCTTGACGCCGGGATCATCCGGCAGGCCGTAGAACGGGCGTTCCTCTTTCTCTTCCACGGCCTCCACCGGCGCCTTTTCCGGCGTGACGGTCTTCACCGGAACGGGGTCGACGACCGCGGCCACGATGACAGGCTTTTCCGTTTCCGCCTTCTCGATCTCCACCACCTCCGCGATCTTCACGGCCGGCTTCTCCTCGATGGCAAGCGGGGGCAGGGTGCGGATGGCCTCGTCGACGGCATCGGGCGAGCCTTCCTCGATCGGGCCTTCCAGCGGGCTGACCGGCGTCTTCCATTCGAAGGCGTCGAGGCGGCCGGTGACGGGCGAGACGGCACGCCATTCGGGCGCGGTGATGCCGTCGGCCGTCCAGGCCGGATCGCGCGGGGCCTTCAGCGCCTGGTTCATCCAATGGCGGATGCGGCCCTGGTCGCCGGTTTCGGCATCCTCGATATCGGCGAGCAGCAGGAAGGCGCTTTCGCGCGGCGAAAGGCGGGCAGCGGCTTCGGCCTTGGTGCGGGCAAGGGCGAAGTCGCGCGCCTCGAGCGCCGCTTCGGCGACGGCAAAGAGCGCTTCGGCATTGTTCGGCCGTATAGCTTCCAGCTTTTCCGCCCGTTTCAGCCGGTCGGCGGCGGAATCGCCGCTGCGGGCACGGACATAGAGTTTTGCGACATCGCCATGCGCCGTCGCCTTCCAGAGTTTTTCGAGGATCGAGGCGGCCTTGCGCAGATTGTCTTCACGCAGATACGCCCTCGCCTCGACGAGGCCGGCCGGCACGAAATTCTCGTCGAGCTTCAGGGCCTGGTGCGCATCCTCGCGCGCGCCTCTCGGATCGGCATCGAGTTTTGCGGATGCGCGGGCCGTCAGCAGCACGGCCTTGCGGCGGGCATAGGCCTTCTTGTCCTCGGGCGAGCCGGAGCGGCCGTCGCCGAGCAATTTCAGCGCCTCGTCCCAGTCGCCGGCCTGCGAGCGGTATTCCAGCGCCGCCTCCGTCGCCCAGGGAAGCTGCGGCGCCTTTTCGGCGGCGCGCTCGGCATATTGCCGGGCGGCCTCGTTGGCGCCGAGGCGGCGAGCTTCGAGATAGAGGCCGCGCAAGCCGAGCTCGCGGGTTTCCGGATCGTCCGCCATCAGCTCGAACTTTTTCCGCGCGTCGTCGTAGCGGCCCTCGATCATCGCGGCCTGTGCTTCGAGCAGGTGGACGAGCGGTTCCTGGTCGGCGCTGATGAGGCCTTTGGTGCGGGTCAGCATCTTGCGCGCGTTCGCGGCATCGCCGGCCCCGGCCGCGATCAGGCCGGTCGAGAGCGCCTGGTAGCCGCGATCGCGCTTGCGAGCGCGGAAATAGCGCTGAATCGAGTGCGGCGACGTCCAGACCACACGCACCAGCCACCAACAGAACATGATGGCGGCGACCAGCGAGACGACGAGCGTTGCAGCGACCATAAGGCTCATGTCGGCGCGCTGGCCCTGCCAGATGATGGAGAGTTCGCCGGGACGGTCGGCAAGCCAGGCAAAACCGGCGGCAAGCGCGAGGACGAAGAGGGCGAAGACCAGAATGCGAATCATGAAGCCGTTCTCCTCAGCCCTGGTTGGCGGTGCCGGTTGCCGGGCCGTTCAGGGCGCCGGAGACGACGGTGCCGATCAGCTCTTCGACGGCGACGCGCTCGTCGAGCTTGCGCTTGTAGTCCGCCGCCGCGGCCTGGCCCTTTTCCGGCAGGGTCTGCCATTCGATCTGGGCGCCCTTGAAGTCGCCGTTCTGCAGCTTGGTCTCGATGCGGGCGACGATGGCTTCCGGGCTGTCGCCTTCGACGCTACCAACCGGACGCACGCGGATCGCCGAGGCGGCGCTCGACATCAGGCGATTGAAGATGCCCTGGTCGCCTTCCGGCTGGTGTATCGCGTCGAGAATGGCGTCGGCCGTCGGCTGGAAGTCGCGCACGAGATCGGCGCGGGACGCCACACCGACGGCGGCACGTTCGCGCAGGCCCGCCACGGACGGATCGTCCGGCGCGACGCTGGCGAAGGCCTCAAGCTCGGCGAGGTAGGAGCCGCCGCGGTCGATCGCGGTCTTCAGCGCGCTTGCGGCGACCGCCCGGGCCATCTCGATGTCGTTGCGCGGCTCGTCGAGCTTCTGCTCGGCGGCGGCGATGCGTTCCACCAGCTGGCCTTCCGTGGTGCGGACCGCCTCGGTGGTGCGGGCGATGGCATCGCGCAGCGTTGCCAGTTCCGTCGTCAGCCGCGTGACGTCGCCTTCCAGCTTGGTCACGCTCTCAGGATTGGCGCCTGCCGCGCCCGTATTCTCGCCCGCCGATGTCTCGAGCGCAGAAAGGCGCGTCTCGATCGGCTGGAGATCGACCGCGCTTGCAGCTGGAGTTTCCGAAAGGCGGGCCTTGAGCGCCTCGACCTCGTTGGAAAGGTTCGCGACGGCGCCGGTGTCGCCCGTCCGGTCCGGTCCGAGGGTCGGCAGGTAGCCGCCATATTGCAGGCTGCCGGCGCCGATAAGCGCGATGAGGCCGCCGAGGATGCCGGCGGCAAGCGGGCCGGCATTGCCACGCTGCGGCGGCGGGGGCGTTTCGGCGCGCAAGGGTTCCTTCGCGGGCTCCTCGTAAGTCGCGCGCGCAGGTTCGATCGGTTCTTGTTTTTCCTCGACAGTTTCGCCGGGTGTCTCCGCCGCGGCGTTTTCCGAGACCGCCGCTTCCGCTGTTGTCGCCTCGGCCTCGGCCGTTTCCCCGGCCGGGCTGGTCTCGTCGCTGGCGGCGGGAGCCGCTTCGAGATCGATCGTCACGGGCTCTTCGCCGGCCTTCTTTCGACGGGACGGGGTTTCCGGTTCCATGGCGACCTCCACGCGTTCATGTGCATTGCACTAAACGTAGACAGGGATGGCGGGCAGGGAAAGACCCTTGCGGCAATTTCGTCTGCTGTCGGTTGCGTTCAGAGGAGCGCGAGCAGGCTTTCCTCGTTGGGCGCGCCTGCAATCAGGGCTTGTGCGGCAAAATTCGCCGGCACGGCGGCCGCGACATTGGTGCTCATGCAGAGGATACGCAGGTCATTGAACTGCTCCGGCGTTTCGGCGAGCGGCGCGAGACCGAAAAAGGCCCGGGCGCTTTCCCGCGAATAGAGCAGCACGGCATCCGGGACCGGCTGCAGGAGGGCTGCCGCCGTCTCGGCCTGCGACAGGGCGAGCGGTACCATGCGGTAGCTCTCGACCGTGCGGAACGCAATGCCGGCTTCCTGAAGCCTATTCTCGAAGCCGGGTGCGCGCGGATTGCCGGCGAGATAGAGGATGGAGCCGGCTGCATCGCCGCTATCCCGCGTGTGTGCGGCGATCAGTCTTGCGAGGTCTTCGCCATAACCGTTCGCGCTGAAGACGGAGGAAAAGCCGATATCCCGCATCGCGTCTGCGGACGCTTGCCCGACGGCGAAGACGGTCGTTGAGCGGTGAGGGGCGAGGTCTTCGCGAAGTTTTCCCAGAAGGCGCGCCACTTCCGCGCTCGTGACGGCGATGCACGAATGGGCTGCCGCAAGCGCCGTCCTCACCGCATCGACATCGTGCTCGGCCTTCGTCAGCGGCAACAGCACCGCCTCATGTCCGAGCGCCGCGAGCCTGCCGGCGGTGCGGGATGCCGCGGGCTCCGGGCGAAGGACGAGGACGCGCATGGATCAGCCCCAGCTTGCGAAGAAATCGGCTCCCGCCCTGGCGCGGATCGTTTCGCCGGCCTCCTCGCCGAGCCGGCCGGCGTTTGAAATGGCGCCGCTCGTTTCGATTTCGTGGAATTGGCTGCCGTCAGGCGTCAGGATCATGCCGCGGAACCGCAGGTGTTCGCCGTCCACCTCGGCATAACCGGCGATCGGCGTGCGACAGGAGCCGTCAAGCGTGGCGAGGAAGCCGCGCTCGCAGGAAACGGCGGCGCGGGTCGGCCGGTCGTCGATGGCGGAGAGCAGGCCGTCGATGCGTTCATCACCGATACGGCTCTCGATGCAGATCGCGCCCTGTGCCGGGGCCGGGGGGAAGGAGACGGGATCGAGGATCTCCGTCGCCACGTCGAGCTTGCCGAGGCGCTTCAGACCGGCATAGGCGAGCAGCGTCGCATCGGCCTCGCCGCTGGCCAGCTTGCCGAGACGGGTATCGACCTGGCCGCGGAAGACGATGACGTCGAGGTCGGGGCGAAGGCGGCGGATCAGCGCCTGGCGGCGCAGCGACGCGGAGCCGACCGTCGCGCCCTGCGGCAGGTCGAGGAGGCGCTTTGCGGTGCGGCCGATGAAGGCATCGCGGATATCCTCGCGCGGCAGGAAGGCGGAGAGGTGCAGGCCCTCCGGCAGCTTGGTCGGCATGTCCTTGGAGGAGTGCACGGCGAAATCGAGTTCGCCGGAGGAGAGCTGCGCCTCGATCTCTTCCGTGAACAGCCCCTTGCCGCCGATCAACGCCAGCGAGCGGTCGGTGATGCGGTCGCCCTTCGTCGAGAGCACGACGATCTCGAACATCGCTTCCGGCAGGCCGTGCGCCACCATCAGGCGCGTGCGGGTCTCGTGGGCCTGGGCGAGCGCCAGCGGGCTGCCACGGGTGCCGATCCTGAAAGGTTTTGTTTGCATCCGTCCTGATCCATTGTTACCGGGATGTCTCGTAACCGGCTTTCCGGCCTCTCGCAATCAATCCTAGTGCTACATGTCGTCCATTCTCACCATTCTCGGCATCGAAACGAGCTGCGACGAGACCGCCGCGGCGGTCGTCGCGCGCGATGCGCATGGCAGGGGCGAGATCCTCGGCGAGGTCGTGCTGAGCCAGCTCGAAGAGCACAGCGCCTATGGCGGCGTGGTGCCGGAGATCGCGGCGCGCGCCCATGTCGAGGCGCTGGACAGCCTGATTTCCGAGGCACTTTTGCGCGCGAACCGTTCCCTTGAGGATGTCGATGCCATTGCTGCGACCAGCGGGCCGGGGCTGATTGGCGGTCTCATCGTCGGGCTGATGACCGGCAAGGCGATCGCGCGGGCGACCGGCAAGCCGCTCTATGCGGTCAACCATCTGGAAGGCCACGCGCTGACGGCGCGGCTGACGGACGGGCTCTCCTTCCCCTATCTCATGCTGCTCGTCTCCGGCGGTCATACCCAGCTCGTGCTGGTACGTGGCGTCGACGATTACGAGCGCTGGGGTACCACCATCGACGACGCGCTCGGCGAGGCCTTCGACAAGACGGCCAAGCTACTCGGCCTGCCCTATCCCGGCGGGCCGGCGGTGGAGCGCGTGGCGAAGAACGGCGATGCGAAGCGCTTCACCTTCCCGCGCCCGCTCGTCGGCGAGGCGCGGCTCGATTTTTCCTTCTCCGGCCTCAAGACGGCCGTGCGCCAGGCGGCCCAGTCGATCGAGCCGGTGACGGACCAGGACATCGCCGATATCTGTGCCTCCTTCCAGCGCGCCGTCTCGCGCACCCTGCAGGATCGCATCGGCCGCGGCCTAGAACGGTTCCGCACGCTCTATCCGGATACCGAGGCCCCGGCGCTCGTCGTTGCCGGCGGCGTGGCGGCGAATGCGGAGCTGCGCTCGACATTGCAGGCGCTGTGCGACAAGAACCGGTTCCGCTTCATCGCGCCGCCGCTGGCGCTTTGCACCGACAATGCCTCGATGATCGCCTGGGCGGGGCTGGAGCGCATGGCGGCGGGCTTTGCGCCGGACGATCTTGCGGTCGCGCCGCGTTCGCGCTGGCCGCTCGACCGGGCGGCGGCGACGGTTCTCGGATCCGGCAAGCGGGGAGCCAAGGCATGACGATTTCCTCGAGGATCGCCGTCGTCGGCGCGGGCGCCTTCGGAACGGCGCTGGCGAGCGTGGCCGCGGCAAGCGGCGGCGACGTCACGCTGATCGGCCGCGATACCGTTTCCGTCGACACGATGCGTGCCTCGCGCCGCAACGAAAAGGCGCTGCCGGGCATCGACCTGCCGGCGGCGCTCGCCTACAGCGCCGATGCGGAAGCGGTGCGCGGGGCCGGCATCGTGCTTTTCGCGATGCCATCGCAGGCGCAGCGCGAGGCGGCGCGATCCCTCGCGCCGCTGCTGGCGCCGGGCACGGCGGTCGTCATCTGCGCCAAGGGCATGGAAAAGGGCACCGGCCGGCTCCTGACGGACGTGCTGGAGGAGGAACTGCCTGGCCGCGAGATCGCCGTGCTGTCCGGCCCCGGCTTTGCCGCCGATATAGCGAAGGGTCTGCCGACGGCGATGGTGGTCGCAGCACGGACCGGCGACATCGGCGCGGCATTGGCGCAGGCGCTTTCCGGCCCCACCTTCCGGCTCTATCCCTCCACCGACCGCATCGGCGTGCAACTCGGCGGCGCCTTGAAGAATGTGCTGGCCATTGCCTGCGGCATCATCGAGGGCGCCCAGCTCGGCGATTCGGCCCGGGCGGCGCTGATCTCGCGCGGGCTCGCGGAACTCTCGCGTTTCGTCGAGGCGCATGGCGGGGAAGGCATTACTGTGACGGGGCTGTCGGGTCTCGGCGATCTTGTGCTGACGGGCACCAGCCATCAGTCGCGCAACCTGCGCTTCGGCATCGCGCTCGGCCGGCACGGCAATGCGAGCGGCTGGTCGGGCGACCTCGTGGAGGGCGCCTTTGCCGCCTCGGTTGCCTCGGGGGTCGCTGCCGACAAGGGCATCGACATGCCGATCACCGACGCGGTCGCGCGCATCATCGACGGCACGCTCGACGTGAAGACCGCCATCGGGCAGCTCATGACGCGCCCGATCACCCAGGAATAATGGAAGGCCCAAAAGGCACTCAACGGAAGGACCGCTTCATGCATTTTGCATTCCTCTGCAAGGACAAGCCCGGCGCACTTCAGATCCGCCTCGACACGCGCCCGGATCACCTTGCCTACCTCAACGCGCTGAAAGCGGACGGCAAGCTCGGTTTCGCCGGTCCCTTCCTCGGTGATGACGGCAAGCCGACCGGCAGCCTCGTCGTGGTCAAGGCCGAGACGATCGAAGAGGCGCGGCAGATCGCCGACAACGATCCCTACGCCAAGGCCGGGCTCTTCGCCGAGGTCGAGGTGAAGGCCTGGAACTGGGTCTTCAACAATCCGGAGGCGTAAGACCCAATGGCATACTGGCTCTACAAGTCCGAACCCTTCAAATGGTCCTGGCAGATGCAGAAGGATGTCGGCAAGGCCGGCGAGGAATGGACCGGCGTGCGCAACTACCAGGCGCGCAACAACATGCGGGCCATGAAGATCGGCGACAAGGGCTTCTTCTACCACTCCAACGAGGGGCTGGAGGTTGTCGGCATCACGGAGGTCTGCGCGCTGTCGCATCCCGATTCGACGGCCGGCGAGGACCCGCGCTGGGACTGCGTCGACATCCGCGCCGTGCGCGACATGCCGAAGCCCGTGTCGCTGAAGGACATCAAGGCCAATCCGAAGCTCGCCAACATGTCGCTCGTCACCTCCATGCGCCTCTCGGTGCAGCCGGTGACGGAGGAAGAGTGGATCGAGGTTTGCCGCATGGGCGGCCTCGACGACCCGCCGCGCTGATGGCTTTGCTCCTCCGCATCGCTTGCGCAGCGGCGCTGCCGTGAAGACGGATCCCGAGATCTTCATCCGCGACAACACGGACGTGCTGGCGCCGCCGCATGTGCCGGAGGTGAGGCTGCGGCTGGCCACCGAGGCGCATGACCTTTGGTTGAAGACCGAGGAGGAGCTGGAGGAGATCGGCCTTCCGCCGCCCTTCTGGGCCTTCGCCTGGGCGGGCGGGCAGGGGCTTGCCCGCCATGTGCTCGACCATCCGGGTCTGGTCGCCGGAAAATCGGTGCTGGATTTCGCCAGCGGCTCCGGCCTCGTCGGTATTGCTGCGCACAAGGCCGGCGCAGCCGCGGTGCTGGCGGCCGATATCGATCCCTGGAGCGAAACCGCGATAAGGCTGAATGCCGCGCTCAATGATGTGGTGCTCGGCTACACCGCCGACAACCTTGTCGGGCGCGATGCGGGCTGGGACGTGGTGCTGGCCGGCGACGTCTTCTACGATCGTGCCTTCGCCGATGTCCTCATTCCCTGGTTCTCGACGCTGGCCGCGCGCGGCGCGACCGTGCTGGTCGGCGATCCCGGCCGGGCCTATTGCCCGCGCGGGCGCATGGAAGCGCTCGCCACCTACGCGGTGCCGGTGACGCGCGCGCTTGAGGACAGCGAAGTCAAGAAGACGACGGTCTGGCGGTTCAAGACAATCCCGTAAGGCGCTGCTTCGGCGTTAGAGGCCGGGGCGGATCACGCAGACGCCGGCTTCCCATGAGCAACCGCTCAGGCCCGGCGTCACGGCGATGACCTTCGACCGGCTCCTATGGCGCTTTTCCGGTCGGCCGTTCCACTCGATCACGCTGCCGTTGTCGACATAGAAATAGGTGCCGTTGCCGTAGTCGCGATAGGCGGAGATCGCGCCGCTGTAGAAATCGCGGGTCCTATGCCCGAACTGCCGGTCGCTTCGGTCGTATCGAAGCTCGGTACCCAATTGGCCGCCGTGGCTGTCCTGCTCAAGCGTCGGGAGCTTCTTGAACCGGGAATGGTGGCCGTGATGATGGCGGGGGTGCCAGCCGTCACGGGCGTCGGCGGCCGTCATGCCGCCTGCGACAAGCACGACCGAGAGCCCTAAGACTTTGGTCGCACGCAGCGCTGATAACAGAGTCATTCTGTCCTGCCTTCCGGATTACGCTTAACAAATCCTTAACGGCAAGATGGGGCAGGCTGCAGCGAAAGTCACGGATTTGCTTATGAAATTCGAGACTGTGGTTAACGCCGGCGGAGCGTGCCGGAACGGTGCAGATCAGGGCACGCCGTCTAATCGATTAAATTCATTTTGCACTGCAATGAGGCTTGTGGTTCCGCTTTCCGGTGATTAAACGTCGCAATCACTGCATTGTGCACAACATACTGCAATTCCGGAGAAAATTTGTCCAGTTTTGGCTCTCCGGGGTTCCGTGAGGTTCAGATGGCGAATGTCACTCGAAGCCGGCCGCTCTCGCCGCATCTCCAGGTCTACAAACCGATCCCGACGATGGTCATGTCCATCGTACACCGCATCACCGGCGCAGCGCTCTACTTCGGCACCATCCTGGTCGCCTGGTGGCTGATCGCAGCTGCGTCCGGCGAGGCCTATTTCGACTGGGTCAACTGGTTCTTCGGCACGCTGATCGGTCGTCTCGTGCTGTTCGGCTATACCTGGGCGCTGATGCAGCACATGCTCGGGGGCCTTCGCCATTTCATGTGGGACATGGGCCACGGCTACGAGAAGCACTTTTCCACCAAACTCGCGCTCGCAACTCCGGTCGTCGCCGTCGCCCTGACGGTGCTGGTCTGGGTTGCCGGCTACCTGGCCCGCTGAGGAGAGCCCCATGGACATGCGCACTCCCCTCGGCAAGGTTCGTGGTCTCGGCTCGGCAAAAGACGGCACGGAGCATTTCTGGCGCCAGCGCCTGACGGCCGTCGCCAACGTGCCGCTCCTCATCTTCTTCGTCGGCTTCCTCATCTGCTACAATGGCGCTTCCTTCGCGGAAGTGACGGCCGCCCTGTCGAACCCGATCGTCGCCGTCCTCATGGGCCTCGTCGTCGTGTCCGGCCTCATCCACATGAAGCTCGGCATGCAGGTCATCATCGAGGACTACGTGCACGCGGAAGGCGTGAAGATCGGCCTCCTCATGCTCAACACCTTCTTCGCGATCCTGGTCGGCGGGCTCTGTCTTTTCGCCGTCCTCAAAATCGCTTTCGCAGGATAATCCATCATGGCAGCGATCTCCTCCCCGGCGGCCAACGGCAAGGCCTATACCTATGTGGACCATTCCTTCGACGTGATCGTCGTCGGCGCCGGCGGCGCGGGCCTGCGCGCCACGCTCGGCATGGCCGAGCAGGGCCTCAAGACGGCCTGCATCACGAAGGTCTTCCCGACGCGTTCGCACACCGTCGCCGCCCAGGGCGGCATCGCGGCCTCGCTGCAGAACATGACGCCGGACAGTTGGCAGTGGCACCTCTACGACACCGTCAAGGGTTCCGACTGGCTCGGCGACGTCGACGCCATGCAGTATCTCGCCATGGAAGCGCCGAAGGCGGTCTATGAACTCGAGCACTACGGCGTGCCCTTCTCGCGCAACGAGGAAGGCAAGATCTACCAGCGCCCGTTCGGCGGCCACATGCAGAACTACGGCGAAGGCCCGCCGGTGCAACGGACCTGCGCTGCGGCCGACCGTACCGGCCACGCCATCCTGCATACGCTCTACGGCCAGTCGCTGCGCAACAATGCGGAATTCTTCATCGAATATTTCGCGCTCGACCTGATCATGTCGGCCGACGGCCGATGCACCGGCGTCGTCGCCTGGAACCTCGACGACGGCACGATTCATCGCTTCGCCGCCAAGATGGTGGTGCTGGCGACCGGCGGCTACGGCCGCGCCTATTTCTCCGCCACCTCGGCGCATACCTGCACGGGTGACGGCGGCGGCATGATCGCCCGCGCCGGCCTGCCGCTGCAGGACATGGAATTCGTGCAGTTCCACCCGACCGGCATCTACGGCGCCGGCTGCCTCATCACCGAAGGCGCACGCGGCGAAGGCGGCTATCTCGTCAACTCCGAAGGCGAGCGCTTCATGGAGCGCTATGCGCCGTCGGCCAAGGACCTTGCTTCGCGCGACGTCGTCTCGCGCTGCATGACGATGGAAATCCGCGAAGGCCGCGGCGTCGGCAAGAACAAGGACCACATCTTCCTGCACCTCGACCATCTCGATCCGGGCGTCCTGCACGAGCGCCTGCCGGGCATTTCCGAGAGCGCGAAGATCTTCGCCGGCGTCGACGTGACGCGCGAGCCGATCCCGGTCCTGCCGACCGTTCACTACAATATGGGCGGCGTTCCCACGAACTACTGGGGCGAGGTGCTGAACGCCGACAGCCAGAACCCGGAGCGCATCGCGCCCGGCCTGATGGCGGTCGGCGAAGCCGGCTGCGCCTCGGTGCACGGCGCGAACCGCCTCGGCTCCAACTCGCTGATCGACCTCGTTGTCTTCGGTCGCGCGGCCGCGATCCGCGCCGGCCAGGTGATCGACCGCGCCGGCCCGATCCCGGCGCTCGACATCGCCGCCTGCGACAAGATCATGGACCGCTTCGATCGCCTCCGGAACGCCAACGGCGGCACGCCGACGGCGATCCTGCGCGACAAGATGCAGCGCACCATGCAGGAAGACGCGGCGGTGTTCCGCACGCAGGAATCGCTGGAAAGCGGCTGCAGGCGCATGACCGCCATCTGGCAGGAAATGCCCGACATCAAGGTCACCGACCGCTCGATGATCTGGAACTCCGACCTCGTCGAGACGCTGGAGCTGGAAAACCTGATGGCCAACGCCATCACCACGGTCTACGGCGCCGAGGCTCGCAAGGAAAGCCGCGGCTCGCATGCCCGCGAAGACTATGTCGACGGCCCCTTTGCCGGCCGCGACGACGTCAACTGGCGCAAGCACACACTGGCCTGGGTGAACGAGGCGGGCGACGTGAAGCTCGACTATCGCCCGGTGCACACCGACCTCATCGCTGACGGGATCGATCCCAAGAAGATCGAGCCCAAGGCTCGCGTCTACTGATCCCGAGGAGAACAGGACATGGTTGAACTCGCTCTCCCGAAGAACTCGCAGATGACCGAGGGCAAGGTCTGGCCGAAGCCGGCCGGGGCCACCAACACCCGCGAGCTGCGCATCTACCGCTGGAATCCCGACGACGGGAAGAACCCGTCGATCGACACGTTCTACATCGACGTCGACGATTGCGGCCCGATGGTTCTGGACGCGCTCCTCTACATCAAGAACAACATCGACCCGACGCTGACGCTGCGCCGCTCCTGCCGCGAAGGCATCTGCGGCTCCTGCGCCATGAACATCGACGGCACCAACACGCTCGCCTGCACCAAGGGCCTGGACGAGGTGAATGGCACCGTGAAGGTCTACCCGCTGCCGCATATGCCCGTCGTGAAGGACCTCGTTCCGGATCTGACCAACTTCTACGCCCAGCACCGCTCCATCGAGCCGTGGCTGAAAACCGTGTCGCCGACGCCGGCCAAGGAATGGAAGCAGAGCCACGAGGACCGCCTGAAGCTCGACGGCCTCTACGAGTGCATCCTGTGCGCCTGCTGCTCGACCTCCTGTCCGAGCTACTGGTGGAACGGCGATCGGTACCTCGGTCCCGCCGTCCTGCTCCAGGCCTACCGCTGGCTCATCGACAGCCGTGACGAAGCGACCGGGGAACGCCTCGACAATCTGGAAGATCCCTTCCGCCTCTATCGCTGCCACACGATCATGAACTGCGCCCAGGCCTGCCCGAAGGGCCTCAACCCGGCCAAGGCGATCGGCGAAATCAAGAAGATGATGGTCGAGCGCCGTCTCTGACCTAGATAAGCGGCGTTTACGAAACGTGAGGAAGTGGTCTGGACAATCGGGCCGTTTCATCTTGATTCGCGCGGGCGATTCACGTTAATTCGGCGTGAATTGCTGCACGGCAGCAGTGTCTGGGCAGATATCGGGAGTATCGACATGCGGATTGTACAGGTAGCGGGCGGACTGATGATGGCGCTTGCTCTGGCCGGTTGCCAGCGGACCGGGTCGATGGGCAGCGTCAATACGCAGCAGAACATCACGCCGCTCGAAGCCCAGCCGATCGGTACTGTCTCCTCGAGCCAGCTTCCCGACCCGACGACCGATACCAGCGGCCAGTTCCCGGAAAAGCCGGCGACCGACACGGCGATGGCGACGGGAACCGGCACTGGAACGGACACGGCTGCGGCGGCAAGCGCGCTCGACGTCAAGAAGGAAGCCATGGTCGGCAACTGGCGCGTGGCGAGCGGCCCATCCTCCTGCGACATGTTCCTGACGCTCACCAATCTCGGCAGCGGTTCGCGCGGCGGCACGCGTGGCTGCGCGGGCGAACTGACCGCGATGGGCTCCTGGGAAGTCGCCGGCAAGCAGGTCGTGCTGAAGGACCGTGGCGGCAATCCGATCGCGCGCCTCTACAAGACGGCCGATTCCCGCTTCGACGGCTCGACCAATTCCGGCCAGCCCGTCAGCCTCTCGCGCTGATCCCGCCTTCCTGAAAAGACACGGATAATTTCCTCCCATGGCCAAGGACTGGGACAGGGTCTCGACACATCCGGACCGTGGCGTTTCGGATAGGCTGGCGGACCTCGTCGCCAGCGGCGCGCTACAACCCGACCCGGCCCAGAAGGCGATGGCGGCGCGGTTCGACCGGCTGCTCGGCGCGGTCCATGCCCAGCGGCCGGCGCGCAAGTCCAGCGCGCTCGGCTGGCTCTTCGCTTCCCGCAAGCCCGAGACCGCAGGTGCTCCGAAGGGCCTCTACATCCATGGCGGCGTCGGGCGCGGCAAGACCATGCTCATGGACATGTTCTTCGAGCTTTCGCCCATCAAGCGCAAGCGCCGGGCGCATTTCCATGAATTCATGGCGGATGTGCATGACCGCATCCACAAGCACCGGCAGAAGCTGAAGGCGGGGGAGACGAAGCAGGCCGATCCCGTGCCGCCGGTGGCGGCAAGCCTGATCGAAGAGGCGCGGCTTCTCTGCTTCGACGAGTTTTCCGTGACGGACATTGCCGATGCGATGATCCTGTCGCGGCTTTTCGGTGAGCTGTTCCAGCGCGGCTGCATTCTCGTGGCGACGTCGAACGTCGAGCCGGATAATCTCTACAAGGACGGCCTCAATCGCGGCCTCTTCCTGCCCTTCGTCGATCTGCTGAAGCAGCATGTCGAGATCATGCCGCTCGATTCCCTGACGGACTATCGCCTGGAGAAGGACAGCGGCCTGCCGGTCTTCCGCCATCCGCTCGGCGATGAAGCCGACATGGCGATGGATGCGGCCTGGCGGCGCGAGACGGCGGGCAAGGCCGTGACCGCGCAGACGATCTCCTTCCGCGGGCGCAGGATCGCGGTGCCGCGGGCGGCGGGGCGCGTAGCGCGCTTTTCCTTTGCCGACCTTTGCGAGCGGCCGCTGGGCGCTGCCGACTATCTCGAAATCCTCGCGCATTACGACACGCTCTTCATAGACCACGTGCCCCTTCTCGGTGCGGAAAAGCGCAACGAGACCAAGCGTTTCATCAATCTCGTCGATACGATCTATGACCACCGGGCGCGCCTTTTCGCCTCCGCAGCCGCGGCGCCGGAGAACCTGCTCGTCACCCGCAAGGGCACGGAAGGCTTCGAGTTCGACCGCACGGTTTCGCGCCTCATCGAGATCCGCAGCACGGAGTATCTCGACGACCACGAGGCACGGTATGGTGAAACGTGACGGAAGCGTGACGGAAATACTTACGTTTACGTAAGAATTTTGTCATCTAACCGATTGAAATATTTCAGTCCAAAAGTATGTGTTGAATTTTTAACCCAGGAAGCGTAAGCCCTTGCGCCGAAAGGTCCTGCAATTGCGACATTCGGGGCCTGTTGATCGGAGCAAGAGGAAGCTTTCATGGCCCGCAAGAAGATCGCACTTATTGGTTCTGGAATGATCGGTGGCACGCTGGCGCATCTGGCCGGCCTGAAGGAGCTGGGCGACATCGTCCTCTTCGACATCGCCGATGGCATTCCGCAGGGCAAGGGCCTCGATATTGCCCAGTCCTCGCCGGTCGAGGGCTTCAATGCCTCGCTGACGGGTGCCAGCGACTACGCCGCCATCGAAGGCGCCGATGTCTGCATCGTCACCGCCGGCGTCGCCCGCAAGCCGGGCATGAGCCGCGACGACCTGCTCGGCATCAACCTCAAGGTCATGGAACAGGTCGGCGCCGGCATCAAGAAATATGCCCCGAACGCCTTCGTCATCTGCATCACCAACCCGCTCGACGCGATGGTCTGGGCGCTGCAGAAGTTCTCCGGCCTGCCGAAGAACATGGTCGTCGGCATGGCCGGCGTGCTGGACTCGGCCCGCTTCCGCCTCTTCCTCTCCGAAGAATTCAAGGTCTCCGTCCAGGACGTCACCGCCTTCGTTCTCGGCGGCCATGGCGACACGATGGTGCCGCTCGCCCGTTACTCGACCGTTGCCGGCATTCCGCTGACCGACCTCATCAAGATGGGCTGGGTCACCAAGGAGCGCCTGGAAGAAATCATCCAGCGCACCCGTGACGGCGGTGCCGAGATCGTCGGCCTGCTGAAGACCGGCTCGGCCTACTACGCCCCGGCCGCCTCCGCCATCGAGATGGCCGAATCCTACCTCAAAGACAAGAAGCGCGTCCTGCCCTGCGCGGCCTACCTCTCCGGCCAGTACGGCGTGAAGGACATGTATGTCGGCGTGCCCACCGTCATCGGCGCCGGCGGCGTCGAGCGCATCGTCGAGATCGACCTCAACAAGGCCGAGCAGGAAGCGTTCGACAAGTCGGTCGGTGCAGTCGCCGGCCTCTGCGAAGCCTGCATCAACATCGCGCCCGCGCTGAAGTAATCCCGGAATCCAGACAGGATCATCCCCATGAACATTCATGAATATCAGGCCAAGGCTCTGCTCAAGAGCTTCGGCGCGCCGGTCGCCGAGGGCGTCGCTATCTTCTCCGCCGACGAGGCTGAAGCGGCTGCGAAGTCGCTCCCCGGCCCGCTCTACGTGGTCAAGAGCCAGATCCATGCCGGCGGCCGCGGCAAGGGCAAGTTCAAGGAACTCTCGCCCGACGCCAAGGGCGGCGTTCGCCTCGCCTTCTCGATCGATGAAGCCAAGGCCCATGCCAAGGAAATGCTCGGCAACACGCTCGTCACCGCGCAGACCGGCCCCGCCGGCAAGCAGGTGAACCGCCTCTATATCGAGGACGGCGCGGACATCGACCGCGAACTCTACCTCTCGCTGCTCGTCGACCGCTCGGTCGGCCAGGTTGCCTTCGTCGTCTCGACGGAAGGCGGCATGGACATCGAGGCCGTCGCGCATGACACGCCGGAAAAGATCGTCAACGTCGCGATCAACCCGGAAGCCGGCGTCACCGCGGCCGATCTCGCCGAACTCACCTCGGCCCTGAAGCTCGACGGCGAAGCCAAGGCGGACGCGGAAAAACTCTTCCCGATCCTCTACAAGGCCTTCGTCGAGAAGGACATGAGCCTGCTCGAGATCAACCCGCTGATCGTCATGAAGGACGGCCGCATGCGCGTTCTCGACGCCAAGGTCTCGTTCGACGGCAACGCGCTGTTCCGCCACGACGACATCAAGGCGCTGCGCGACGAGACCGAAGAGGACGCCAAGGAAATCGAGGCCTCCAAGTGGGATCTCGCCTACGTGGCGCTCGACGGCAATATCGGCTGCATGGTCAACGGCGCGGGCCTTGCCATGGCGACGATGGACATCATCAAGCTCTACGGCAAGGAGCCGGCGAACTTCTGCGACGTCGGCGGCGGTGCCGGCAAGGAGAAGGTCGCGGCGGCCTTCAAGATCATCACGGCCGACCCGAAGGTCGAGGGCATCCTCGTCAACATCTTCGGCGGCATCATGAAGTGCGACGTCATCGCCGAAGGCGTGGTCGCAGCCGTGCAGGAAGTCGGCCTCAAGGTTCCGCTGGTCGTTCGCCTCGAAGGCACGAATGTCGAGCTTGGCAAGAAGATCCTGAACGAATCGGGCCTGGCGATCACCGCCGCCGATGATCTGGACGACGCCGCCAAGAAGATCGTCGCCGCGATCAACGGCTAACTGAAGGACCTGACCTAATGTCGATTCTCGTCAACAAGAACACCAAGGTCCTCGTTCAGGGCCTGACCGGCAAGACCGGCACCTTCCATACCGAACAGGCGCTCGCCTATTACGGCACGCAGATGGTCGGCGGCATCCACCCGAAGAAGGGCGGCGAAACCTGGACCGGCTCGAAGGGCGAAAGCCTGCCGATCTTCGCCTCCGTCGCCGAAGGCCGCGAAAAGACCGGTGCCGACGCATCCGTGATCTACGTTCCGCCGGCCGGCGCCGCGGACGCGATCATCGAGGCGATCGACGCCGAGATCCCGTTCATCACCTGCATCACCGAAGGCATCCCGGTGGCCGACATGGTGCGCGTCAAGGCCCGCCTCGACCGCTCCTCCTCGCGCCTGCTTGGGCCCAACTGCCCCGGCATCCTGACGCCGGAAGAATGCAAGATCGGCATCATGCCGGGCTCGATCTTCCGCAAGGGTTCGGTCGGCATCGTCTCGCGCTCCGGCACGCTGACCTATGAAGCCGTTTTCCAGACCTCCAACGAGGGCCTCGGCCAGACGACGGCCGTCGGCATCGGCGGCGACCCGGTCAAGGGCACCGAGTTCATCGACGTGCTTGAGATGTTCCTTGCCGACGACGCCACGACCTCGATCATCATGATCGGCGAAATCGGCGGCTCGGCGGAAGAAGATGCGGCGCAGTTCCTCATCGACGAGGCCAAGAAGGGCCGCAAGAAGCCGATGGCCGGCTTCATCGCGGGCCGCACCGCGCCGAAGGGCCGCACCATGGGCCATGCCGGCGCGGTCGTTTCCGGCGGCAAGGGCGATGCTGAATCCAAGATCGCGGCGATGGAAGCCGCAGGCATCCGCGTCTCGCCCTCGCCGGCACGTCTCGGCAAGACCCTGGTCGAAGTCCTCAAGGGCTGAGAAACAAAAGAGGTCCGGCCGGCTGAAAATTGCCGGCCGGACCGTCTCTTCCCGGTGAGGCTCGCCGGGTGGCAACAACACGATCGTTCGGGAGGCGGGCCGCACGCCCGCAAAAACACCATGGCACGGCAAGACGCCAACGAACAATTTCTGGCCACGTCCTTCCTCGACGGGGCGAACGCAGCCTATATCGAACAGCTCTATGCCCGGTACGAGGCGGACCCCGCCTCTGTCGGCGAGGAATGGCAGGCCTTCTTCAGGGCCCTCGAAGACCAGCCCTCCGACATCGTGAAGGCGGCCAAGGGCGCCTCCTGGAAGCGCGCGAACTGGCCGATCGTCGCCAATGGCGAACTCGTCTCGGCGCTCGACGGCAACTGGGGCGTCGTCGAGAAGGTTCTCGAGAAGAAGGTACAGGCGAAGGCCGAGGCCGTCGCCGCCCAGACCGGCGCGCCCGTCAACCAGGCCGACGTCAACCAGGCGACGCGCGACAGCGTGCGCGCCATCATGATGATCCGCGCCTACCGCGCCCGCGGCCACCTGCACGCCAAGCTCGACCCGCTGGGCATCGCCGCCCCGGTCGAGGACTACCATGAGCTTTCGCCCTCGAACTACGGTTTCGAGGACAAGGATCTCGACCGCAAGATCTTCATCGACAACGTGCTCGGCCTCGAATACGCGACCGTGCGCGAGATGGTCGAAATCCTCGAGCGCACCTACTGCTCGACGATCGGCGTCGAGTTCATGCATATCTCCAACCCGGAAGAGAAGGGCTGGATCCAGGAGCGCATCGAAGGCCCGGACAAGGGCGTCGACTTCACGCCCGAGGGCAAAAAGGCGATCCTGCAGAAGCTGATCGAGGCGGAAGGCTTCGAGCAGTTCATCGACGTCAAGTACAAGGGCACCAAGCGCTTCGGCCTCGACGGCGGCGAATCGCTGATCCCGGCGCTGGAGCAGATCATCAAGCGCGGCGGCCAGCTCGGCCTCAAGGAAATCGTGCTCGGCATGGCCCATCGCGGCCGTCTCAACGTTCTGACCAACGTGATGGCCAAGCCTCACCGTGCCGTCTTCCACGAGTTCAAGGGCGGCTCCTACGCGCCGGACGAGGTGGAAGGTTCGGGCGACGTGAAGTACCACCTCGGCGCTTCCTCGGACCGCGAGTTCGACGGCAACAAGGTGCACCTGTCGCTGACCGCCAACCCTTCGCACCTCGAAATCGTCAACCCTGTCGTCATGGGCAAGGCCCGCGCCAAGCAGGACCAGATGGCGAAGGTCTTCGAGGGCGACATCATTCCGCTGTTCGAGCGGGCACAGGTCATGCCGCTGCTTCTGCATGGCGACGCGGCCTTTGCCGGCCAGGGCGTGACGGCCGAAATCCTCGGCTTGTCGGGCCTGCGCGGCCATCGCGTCGCCGGCACGGTCCACGTCATCATCAACAACCAGATCGGTTTCACCACGAACCCGGCCTTCTCGCGCTCCTCGCCCTATCCGTCGGATGTCGCGAAGATGATCGAGGCGCCGATCTTCCATGTGAACGGCGACGATCCGGAAGCGGTGACCTATGCCGCCAAGATCGCGACCGAATTCCGCATGAAGTTCCACAAGCCGGTCGTGCTGGACATGTTCTGCTATCGCCGCTTCGGCCATAACGAAGGCGACGAGCCCGCGTTCACGCAGCCGAAGATGTACAAGGCGATCCGCGCCCACAAGACGGTCGTCAACCTCTACGGTTCGCGCCTCATTGCCGAGGGCGTGATCAGCGAGGGCGAATTCGAGAAGATGAAGGCCGATTGGCGCGCCAATCTCGAGCAGGAATTCGAGGCCGGCCAGTCCTACAAGCCGAACAAGGCCGACTGGCTGGACGGCGCCTGGTCGGGCCTGCGCTCGGCCGACAACCAGGACGAACAGCGCCGCGGCAAGACCTCCGTGCCGATGAAGCAGCTGAAGGAAATCGGCCGCAAGATCTCGACCATTCCGGAAGGCTTCAAGGCCCACAAGACCATTCAGCGCTTCATGGACAACCGCGCGCAGATGATCGAGACGGGCGAGGGCATCGACTGGGCGATGGCGGAAGCGCTTGCCTTCGGCACGCTCTGCGTCGAGGGCACGAAGATCCGCCTGTCCGGCCAGGATTGCGAGCGCGGCACCTTCTCGCAGCGCCACACGGTCCTCTACGATCAGGAGACCGAAGACCGCTACATCCCGCTCGCCAACCTTTCGCCGACGCAGGCCCGCTACGAGGTCATCAACTCGATGCTCTCGGAAGAAGCGGTTCTCGGCTTCGAATACGGCTATTCGCTCGCCCGCCCGAACGCGCTGACGCTGTGGGAAGCCCAGTTCGGCGACTTCGCAAACGGCGCGCAGGTCGTCTTCGACCAGTTCATCTCGTCGGGCGAACGCAAGTGGCTGCGCATGTCCGGCCTCGTCTGCCTGCTGCCGCACGGCTATGAGGGCCAGGGTCCGGAGCACTCCTCCGCCCGCCTCGAACGCTGGCTGCAGATGTGCGCCGAGGACAACATGCAGGTCGCCAACGTCACGACGCCGGCGAACTACTTCCACATCCTGCGCCGCCAGGTGAAGCGCGACTTCCGCAAGCCGCTGATCATGATGACGCCGAAGTCCCTGCTGCGCCACAAGCGCGCGGTCTCCTCGCTGTCGGAGATGGCGGGCGAAAGCTCGTTCCACCGCCTGCTGTGGGACGACGCCGAGGTCATCAAGGACGGCCCGATCAAGCTTCAGAAGGACGCCAAGATCCGCCGCGTCGTGATGTGCTCGGGCAAGGTCTATTACGACCTTCTGGAAGAGCGCGAGAAGCGCGGCATCGACGACGTCTACCTCTTGCGCCTGGAACAGCTCTACCCGTTCCCGGCCAAGGCGCTGATCAACGAGCTCAGCCGCTTCCGCAATGCCGAGATGGTCTGGTGCCAGGAAGAGCCCAAGAACATGGGCGGCTGGGCCTTCATCGACCCCTACCTCGAATGGGTTCTTGCCCATATCGACGCCAAGTACCAGCGCGTGCGCTATACCGGCCGCCCGGCCGCGGCCTCGCCGGCGACGGGTCTGATGTCCAAGCATCTCGCGCAGCTCGCTGCCTTCCTCGAGGACGCGCTGGGCGGTTGATCCGCCCAGTTTTCCCGTAACCGCGACAAAGACAAAACGAACGGAACTTTACTCATGGCTACCGAAATCCGCGTCCCGACTTTGGGCGAATCCGTCAGCGAAGCGACCGTCGGCACCTGGTTCAAGAAGGTCGGCGACACCGTGAAGGCGGACGAGCCGCTCTGTGAGCTGGAAACCGACAAGGTGACGATCGAAGTGCCGGCACCGGCCTCCGGCGTTCTCTCCGAAATCACCGCCAATGCCGGCGACACTGTGGAGCCGGGCGGCCTGCTCGGCCAGATCTCGGAAGGCGCTTCCGCCGGTGCGGCCGCCCCGGCCGCTGCCGAGAAGGTCGAAAAGGTTGCAGCCGCAGCGCCGGCCGCCGAAGCCAAGCCGGCTGCCGCCTCCTCCGCCATGCCGGCCGCACCGTCCGCGGCCAAGCTGCTCGCCGAGAACAACCTCTCGGCCGATCAGGTCGACGGTTCCGGCAAGCGCGGCCAGGTGCTGAAGGGCGATGTCATCGCCGCCGTCGCCAAGGGCATCACGGCAACGCCGGCTGCTGCCGCCGAGCCGGTCAAGGTCGCCGCCCGCGCGCCGTCCTCCGAAGCCGATGCGCCGCGCGAAGAGCGCGTGAAGATGACGCGCCTGCGCCAGACCATCGCCAAGCGCCTCAAGGATGCGCAGAACACGGCGGCCATGCTGACCACCTACAACGAGGTGGACATGTCGGCCGTCATGGACCTGCGCAACCGCTACAAGGACCTCTTCGAGAAGAAGCACGGCGTGAAGCTCGGCTTCATGGGCTTCTTCACCAAGGCCGTCACGCACGCGCTGAAGGAACTGCCGGCCGTCAATGCCGAGATCGACGGCACCGACATCATCTACAAGAACTACTGCCACATCGGCGTCGCCGTCGGCACGGACAAGGGCCTCGTGGTCCCGGTCGTGCGCGATGCCGACCAGATGTCGATCGCCGAAATCGAAAAGGATATCGGCCGCCTCGGCAAGCTCGCCCGTGACGGCGCGCTCTCCATGGCCGACATGCAGGGCGGCACGTTCACCATCTCGAACGGCGGCGTCTACGGCTCGCTGATGTCCTCGCCGATCCTCAACGCCCCGCAGTCCGGCATCCTCGGCATGCACAAGATCCAGGAGCGTCCGGTCGTCGTCGGGGGCCAGATTGTCATCCGTCCGATGATGTATCTGGCGCTGTCCTATGACCACCGCATGGTCGACGGCAAGGAGGCCGTGACCTTCCTCGTGCGCGTCAAGGACAGCCTGGAAAATCCGGAACGTCTCGTTCTCGATCTCTAAGGGAGGTTCCGATGGAGGCGGCAGCAGCGGCGTCTTCGCCCATCCTCGTGCTTGTGGCACTGAGCGTGGCGCTGCTCGTCTTCCATATCGGGCTCCAGGGCATGCTCGCCACGCGGGAGCTTGGCTCCGCCTGGAACGCGGGTCCGCGCGACGATGCGCGGGAGCCGGCGGGCAAACTTGCCGGACGCGCCGCCCGCGCGTCCGCAAACTACCGGGAAACCTATCCCGCCTTCGTCGCCCTCGCGCTGGCGCTCGCCGTCGCGGGCGATCCGACGGGCTGGGGGCTGATCGGCGCGTGGTGGTGGTTTGTCGCCCGCCTCGTCTATATCCCGCTCTATCTGGCAGGCGTTCCCTATATCCGCTCGCTCGTCTGGCTCGTCGCGCTGGCGGGGCTTGCGGTGATGGCGGGCGTTCTCATCGTCTAGGAGGCAGGCATGGCATTCACCAATGTTCCCCCGCTCCAGCCGCATATCTGCGTGAAGGGTGGCCAGGAGGCGATCGCCTTCTATGAACGGGCGCTCGGCGCTGAAAATACGTTCCACCAGCTTGCCGAGGACGGCCGGCGCGTCATGCATGCCAATCTCGCCATTTATGGCGGCGAGGTGATGCTGCATGACGAGTTCCCGGAATTTGACATGTCCGTCAGCGCGCCGACGACACTCGGCGGCGCGTCGGTCGCCATCAGCATCAACCTGTCGGATTCGGGGGCCGTCGATGCCGCCTATGCCAAGGCGGTGGAGGCCGGCGCGCATGGCCTGATGCCGCCCGCGGACGTGTTCTGGGGCGCGCGCTATGCCCGCATCACCGATCCCTTCGGCCATGTCTGGGCCTTCAACGCGCCGCTGGAGCAGAAATGAGTACCTACCTTCTGGAACTCGCCTCGCTGATGGCGATCTTCGCCTTCGCCATCGTTTCCCCCGGCGCAGACCTTGCCATGGTCATGCGCCAGTCGATCGTGCATGGACGGCGCGCGGCGATCGTCACGTCCTTCGGCATCGGCACGTCGCTGATGTTCCACGTCACCTATACGATCCTCGGCCTCGGTCTCATCATTTCCCAGTCCATCTATCTCTTCAACATCGTGAAGTGGTGCGGCGTCGCCTACCTCGTCTATATCGGCATAAAGGCGCTGCGTGCCGGCAAGGCCGATCTTTCCGTCGAGGCGGTGAAGAGTGGCGAAGAGGGCAAAGGCGGCCAGTCGATGCTTCGCGCCTTCGGTCTCGGCTTCCTCGCCAATGCGTTGAACCCGAAGCCCGTCTTCTTTTTCCTGTCGATTTTCTCGACGGTCGTCAGCGCCCATACGCCCATCGCCGTCAAGTTCGGCTACGGCCTCGTCATGGCGTCCTGCCTCATCGCCTGGTTCGTCGGTGTCTCGCTGTTCATGACGACGCCGAAGATGCGCGCCGCCTTCGGCCGCATGAGCCAGTGGATCGACCGGGCGAGCGGCCTCGTCTTCATCGCGCTCGGCATCAAGCTCGCCACGGAAAAGGCGCACTGAGCGATGCGCGCCGTCCTCGTCCTTGCCGGATTGCTCGCCGCAACCGCCGCCCCTGCGGCGGAGTGCCGGCAGGACCGCGCGATCTATGCGGATCGCGACGGGGGCTATGAGCTGACCTTCGAGCCGGTCGGATCGAAGGCCGCCGCGACGAGCCATCATTTCAAGCTGAAGATACTGGCCAGCGGCCTGGTGCTCGACGGCATCGTCATGCCGGGCGATCCCGAGCGCTCCAACGGCATGGTCATGCACAATTGCCGCGAGGGAGACGTGACGGGCGAGGAGATCGCCGCCTGCACCGTCTGGGAAGGCGTGATCTACGCACTCGACGGCGGCGATGCGGCGCTCCTGCCCGACGAGGGCGGCAAGGCGGCGAAAAGCCTGCTTCTCGCGGGTTTCGGTGCGTCGCTGCGCTATTCCACCCTGTGGGAGGAAGGCAAGGCGAGCGTCGTGCCGTGGGACGTCCTGAAGAAAAAGGGATGCGCCGCATGAGCGAGGCTCCCGTTCTTCTCGTCACCGGCGGCAGCCGCGGCATCGGCGCGAGCGTCTGCCGCCTGGCGGGTGCGGCCGGCTGGCAGGTCGCGGTGAACTATGTCTCCAATCTCGAAGCGGCCGAGGCCGTGGTGGCCGATATCCGCGATGCCGGCGGTTCGGCGATCCCGGTTCAGGGCGACGTCGGCAGCGAGCTTGGCCTCGCCTCGATCTTCTCGACCATCGACGGCACCTTCGGCCGGCTCGACGGGCTGGTCAACAATGCCGGCATCGTCGCCTTGCCGCAGCGCGTCGACGAGATGTCCGCCGAGCGGCTGGAGCGCATGTTCGCCGTCAATGTCATGGGCTCGATACGCTCAGCCCAGGAGGCCGTGCGCCGCATGTCGACGCGCCATGGCGGGAAGGGCGGCTCGATCGTCAACCTCTCCTCCGTCGCGGCGCAGCTCGGCGCGGCCGGGCAATATGTCGACTACGCCGCCAGCAAGGGCGCGATCGAAAGCTTCACCATCGGCCTTGCCCGCGAGGTGGCGGCGGAGGGCGTGCGGGTAAACCTCGTGCGCCCCGGCATCATCGACACCGAAATCCACGCGTCCGGCGGGCTGCCGGATCGTGCGCGCGACATGGCATCGCTTATCCCGATGCAGCGGCCGGGCACGGCCGACGAAGTCGCCCATTCCATTCTCTATCTTCTCTCCGACGCGGCATCCTATGTGACGGGTGCCGCCCTCAACGTCAGCGGCGGCCGCTAGGCCCCGCGCAGGAAGGACTTGTCATGGCATATGATCTCATCGTTATCGGTTCCGGTCCCGGCGGCTATGTCTGCGCCATCAAGGCGGCCCAGCTCGGCCTGAAGGTCGCGGTCGTCGAGAAGCGCGCGACCTATGGCGGCACCTGCCTCAATGTCGGCTGCATCCCGTCCAAGGCGCTGCTGCACGCCTCCGAGACCTATAGCCACGCCGCCCACGGCATGGACGCGCTCGGCATCGAGGGCGTCAAGCCGACGCTCAACCTGTCGAAGATGATGGCGCACAAGGATGCGACGGTGAAGTCGAATGTCGACGGCGTCGCCTTCCTCTTCAAGAAGAACAAGATCGACGGCATCCAGGGCACCGGCAAGGTGCTGGGCGCCGGCAAGGTCTCCGTCACCGGCGACAAGGGCGAGGAGCAGGTGCTGGAGACGAAGAACATCGTGATCGCCACGGGTTCCGACGTCGCCGGCATTCCGGGCGTTCCGGTCGATATCGACGAGAAGGTCATCGTCTCCTCGACGGGCGGCATCGCGCTCGACAAGGTGCCGGGCCATCTCATCGTCGTCGGCGGCGGTGTGATCGGCCTCGAGCTCGGCTCCGTCTGGGCACGCCTCGGCGCCACGGTCACGGTCGTCGAATATCTCGATACGATCCTCGGCGGCATGGATGGCGACGTTTCCAAGCAGTTCCAGCGCATGCTCGCCAAGCAGGGCATGGACTTCAAGCTCGGCGCCAAGGTGACGGGCGTCGAGAAGGCCGGTTCCGGCGCCAAGGTGACCTTCGAGCCCGTCAAGGGCGGCGAGGCCACCACGATCGACGCCGACGTCGTGCTCATCGCGACGGGCCGCAAGCCCTATACCGAAGGCCTCGGCCTTGCAGAAGCCGGCGTCGCCCTCGACAACCGCGGCCGCGTCGAGATCGACAAGCATTTCCAGACCAACGTTCCCGGCATCTACGCCATTGGCGACGTGGTGCGCGGCCCGATGCTCGCCCACAAGGCGGAAGACGAGGGCGTCGCCGTCGCCGAGATCCTCGCCGGTCAGGCCGGCCACGTGAACTATGACGTCATCCCCGGCGTCGTCTACACCCAGCCGGAAGTCGCCTCCGTCGGCAAGACGGAGGAGGAACTGAAGGCCGCGGGCATCGCTTACAAGGCCGGCAAGTTCCCCTTCACCGCTAACGGCCGCGCCCGCGCCATGCTGGCGACGGACGGCTTCGTGAAGGTGCTCGCCGACAAGGAGACCGACCGCGTGCTCGGCGTTCACATCGTCGGCTTCGGCGCCGGCGAGATGATCCACGAGGCCGCCGTGCTGATGGAATTCGGCGGCTCCTCCGAAGACCTCGGCCGCACCTGCCACGCGCATCCCACGATGTCGGAAGCCGTCAAGGAAGCCGCGCTCGCGACTTTCGCCAAGCCGATCCATATGTGATCTGGTCAGGCGGCCGCGACAACCGGCCGCCTGTCTTCCGCCTGCGATGAAGGGCAGTATGGAGGCCTGCAAGGAGGCCTTCATGTCGCCCGTGTCGAGACCCGTTTCGCTTCCCCACCCGCTTCTCCCCGCTGCCGACTGGGCGGACCGTTTCACGCTCGGCCTGCCTGTCGACAACCTGACGGCGCGGGAGGCGGCGCGGCTGGCGCTCGAACATCCGCCGGGCTGGGTGCGCAGGCTCATGGTGCTGCGCAACGCGCTGGTCGCGCCGTTCGGCCTCAAGGGGGCGGCGGCGGAGGTGAGGACGTCGGATACCGAGATCGGCGGCTTTCCGGTGGTGAGCGTCAGCGACGACCGCGTGGTGCTCGGCTTCAACGACCGGCATCTCGATTTCCGCATCGTCATCGACGTGCGGCAGGACCGGCCAAGCGGCCAGACCCTGAGCGTGATGACGCTCGTCCACCGCAACAACCTGCTGGGACGGCTCTATCTTGCCGCCGTCATGCCGTTCCACAAGCTGATCGTGCGTACGATGCTGTCGGGCATCGGCGAACGGGTCGTCAATTCGCGGCCGTGACCGTAAAGCCCTGCTTGCGCAGGAGTTCGACGACGCCTTCCGGGCCGGGCAGGTGCAGCGCGCCGACCGCCATGAAGACATTGCCGCCCGCAAGGATCGGCGCGGCGCGCTCCGCCATGATGTGGTTGCGATCGACGATGATGCGTTGCTCGAAATCGGCATAGGCCGCGGCGTCCTCGTCCGTCTCCGGCGCTGCCGCGCGCATCATCGGCATGATCATGCCGGTTTCGCCCGAGAGGTAGAGCAGGCTCATCGTTTCGATGACGTCCTTCAGCGTATCGCCGAGCTCCACGGTCTGCACCAGTCCCTGGATCTGCGGCTCCACGGGAAGGGAATCGAGGGCGGAAATCTGCTCGATAAGCGTTTCGAGACCCTTCAGCGTCTTGCCGCCGGCAAGCGCGTCCCTGGCGAGGCGCTGGTCGAGAAAGGCGGCGCCAGCGGCCTTGCGGGCGATCTCGCAGGCGGGAAGCGCCACGAAGCTGGCGATCATCCACGGCTTCATGCGCCCCACCGCTGCGAGCGACAGGCCCCGGCTCTTCAGGCCTTCCGTCAGCTTCTCGGTGTCTTCCTTGTCGAGGAAGTCGGTGATGGACTTGCCGTCGGTGAACATGGTGAGGTCCGGGCGGGCCATGATCGCGGCGCCGGCCTTCTTCTCGTCGGCGATCTCGTCGGATTCGACGATGACCGTCGCAGCCCCGGCATAGGCCGTGCGGGCGGCTTCCGGCATGGCGAGCACGCGCGGGTCGGTCACGTGCATGGTGCCGAGCAGCCAGGAAGCCGGCTGGCCGTCCTTCTCGATCTTCCAGAAGATGCCCTTGCCGTTCGGCACGGCATCCGCCTCGGCGCGCAGTCTGGCAAAGCCCGCCGGATCGTCCTTCTCGTATTTCGCAAGGAGGTCTTCGCCGCCGCAGACCGGCGGCTCCTGGGCATGGGCGGGCGAAAGCGTCGCGAGTACGGCGAGGAAGGAGAGGGCGACGAGCACATGGATGGCGGCCAGGAGCCAGAGGCCGGCATCGGCCAGCCGGTCGGCAAGCGCCAGGCGGCTCTTCTGAAGAAGGACTATCATGGTCGAACTCCCTGCATTTTGGGCGGACCCTAGCCTTCTCTCCCTCATAATCCATTAACACGGGCCCTTAACGCAGGCCCTAATACGGTCAGGCGCGGGGATGGGCGCGGTCGTAGATTTCCAGCAGCCGGGCCGAATCGACGCCGGTATAGACCTGCGTGGTGGAAAGGCTGGCATGGCCGAGAAGTTCCTGGATGGTGCGCAGGTCCCCGCCGCCGGCCAGAAGATGGGTGGCGAAGGAATGGCGCAGCGCATGGGGCGTTGCGCTGTCCGGCAGGCCGAGCGCGCCGCGCAGCTTCTGCATTTCACGCTGGATGATGGCCGGCTGCAGCGGCCCGCCGCGCGCACCGCGAAAGAGCGGCTTGTCATCGGCAAGCGGAATTGGGCAGAGCTTGATGTAATCCTCGACGCCCGAGCGGGCCGGCGCGATCAGCGGCACGATGCGCGTCTTGCCGCCCTTACCGTTGATGCGCAGCGAGGTGGGGCTGCCGGCGAAATCGGCCGGTGTCAGCGACAGCGCTTCGGAAATGCGCAGGCCGCAGCCGTAGAGAAGCGTGAGGACCGCGGCGTTGCGCGCGCGGATCCAAGGTTCCTCGGCCAACTGTTCGTGCGCATCGACGACGGCGATGGCCTGCCGGTCGGAGAGTGGCTTCGGCAGGGATTTGGGCTGTTTCGGCGAGCGTACGGCCGCCGCGCCCGCCGCATTGGCAAGGCCCTTGCGCTCCAGGTGGCGCAGGAACGAGCGAAGGCCCGCAAGGCCGCGGCCGAGCGTGCGGGCGCCCGCGCCGTCGCGGCGCCGTGCGGCCAGGAAGCCGCGCAGGTCCGCCGGGCGCAGGTCGCCGATGTCCTTGAGGCGGGCCGGGGCTGCGAGATGCCCGGTGAGGAACGCGAGGAACTGGCGCGTGTCGCGCTCATAGGCTTCCAGCGTGTTGTCCGAGAGGCGGCGCTCCTCGGCAAGGGCCGCAAGCCAGCCCTGCCGCTCGGCCATGAGCGCCGGATCGGCGATGATGAGAAGTTCGGTCATGTCCTGCTCTTGGCGGTAGCCTTGTCGTTCGTGGCAGGATCGGTGAATTGCGTTAGGGATTCGCTAACGCTCCGCGTGGCGGCCGGCTATAACGGGCTCCGATCGAATCCGGATCCGTTCATGCTGCTGCGTTCCATGTCCGCCGAAAACTACCGCTCGCTGCGCTCGATCCGCATGGATCTCGGGCGGGTGAACCTGTTCGTCGGCGAGAACGGGGCGGGCAAGTCGAACCTCTATCGCTCGCTGCAGCTTGTGCAGGCGGCGGTGCGCGGCAGCTTCGCCCACGAGATCGCGGCGGAGGGCGGCATGGCCTCGGCGCTGTGGACGGGCAAGCGGCGGGCGAACGAACCGGTGCGCATCCGGCTCGAAACCGAGCTTCTGGACGAGGAACGCGCGATCACCTTCCGCTACCGCGTCGAGGCGGGGCTGAGGCCGCCGAAGGCGGCGGCGGGCTTCGCCTTCGAGCCGCAGGTCAAGGCAGAGGAGCTTTCCATCGAGACCGGACGCCGGCCGGTGACCGTGATGAAGCGCGCCGGGCCGGGTATCATGGTGCGCGACGAGACCGGCCGCATGGTGGAATATCCCGAACAGGCGCTGACCTCGGAAACATCTATCGCGCTTCTCGGCGATGCCGGCCACTATCCGGAAATCGGCACCTTCCGCCGGGCGGTCTCGCAATGGCGCTTCTTCCACGGCTTCCGCTCGGATCGCGATTCGGCGCTCCGCCAGCCCTGCCTTGCGGTGACCGCGCCGCTGCTCGACCAGGACGGCGCCAACATGGCGGCGGTGTTCGCCACGTTGACCTGGACGCGGGAGGATACACTCGATCTCGACCGCGCCGTGGCGGACGCCTTCGGCGGCGCAAGACTGTTCGTGCCGGAGCCGGAGGAATTCGCCTCCTATGGCCTCATCTTTCCGCAGTTTCCGCAGCGCGTCTTCCAGCCGCGCGAGCTTTCCGATGGGCAGATCCGCTTTCTGGCGCTTGCTGCCGCGCTGCTCTCCTATCGCACGCCGCCGCTGATCGCGCTCAACGAGCCGGAGGCGAGCCTCCACCCGGACATGCTGCCGCCGCTGGCCGAGATGATCGCGCGGGCCGCGCAATCGAGCCAGCTCTGGATCGTGACCCATTCCGAGCGGCTGGCGCAGGAGGTCGAGACGCGCTGCGGCGTGCGGGCGAAACGGGTGATCCGCAATGACGGCGCGACGTGGATCGACGGTATGCGGCTGACCGGCGCGATGGAAGACGACGACGAATGAAGGGGCCGGCGATCTTTGCGGTTTTCTTCCCGCGGTCGCGGGGGCATCTTCGCGGGCGATGAGCAGCGATTCGACCAACCTTTTCGGGGAGAAACTCTTTCCGCGCACCGTGCCCGTGCTGGTGCCGGTGCCGACGCCCGTGCCCTATTCCTATACCGTGCCGGGGGACATGGCGGTCCAGCCGGGCTCCATCGTGCAGGTACCGCTTGGCCCCCGGCTGGTCCCCGGCGTGGTCTGGGATGGCGGCGATGACGGCAGGGTCGATCCGAAGAAGCTGCGCCCCATCGAGAAGGTCTTCGACTGCCCGCCGCTTTCCAAGGAGATGCGCGATTTCCTCGACTGGGTCTCGGCCTATACCGTGACGCCGCCGGGGCTCGTCGCCCGCATGGCGCTGCGCGCGCCGGCAGCCTTCGATCCCGAACCGATGATCGAGGGCCTGCGCTTCACCGGCCACCGGCCTGAGCGGCTGACGAGCGCACGCGAGCGGGTGCTGGAACTGGTCGAGGACGGCATTCCCTGGACGCGCTCCGGCCTTGCCCATGCCTCGGGCACCTCGACGAGCGTCGTCGACGGATTGGTGAAGCAGGGCAGTTTCGAGACGGTCTTCCTGCCGCCGCCGCCCGTCGTCGCCGCGCCCGATCCCGACTATGTCGCGCCAAGGCTGGAAGGACCGCAGACGGAGAGTGCGGCAGAACTGGTCGAGAGCGTGAGGAAGGGAGCCTTTTCCGTCTCGCTGATCGACGGCATCACCGGCTCCGGCAAGACGGAGGTCTATTTCGAGGCGATCGCCGAAACGCTGCGGCAGGGCAAGCAGGTGCTCATCCTGCTGCCGGAGATCGCGCTGACAGCGAGTTTTTTGGAGCGCTTCCACGACCGCTTCGGCGCCAAGCCGGCCGAATGGCATTCCGATCTAGCACCGCGCACCCGCGAAAAGGTCTGGCGGCAGGTGACGACGGGGGATGTGCGGGTGGTCGCCGGCGCGCGCTCGGCGCTGTTCCTGCCCTTCGAGAATCTAGGCCTCGTCATCGTCGACGAGGAGCACGACCCGGCCTACAAGCAGGAGGACCGCGTCTTCTACAATGCGCGCGACATGGCGGTGGTGCGCGCGCGCATCGGCGATTTTCCGGCCGTGCTCGTCTCGGCGACGCCCTCGGTCGAAAGCCGGGTCAACAGCGATGTCGGGCGCTACCGCAAGCTGCATCTGCCGACGCGCTATGGCGATGCGGCGCTGCCGGACCTGCACCTCGTCGACATGCGGCGGCATCCGCCGGCGCGCGGCGGCTTCCTTTCACCAATCCTCCTACGCGGCATCGCCCGCACCATCGAGAAGGAGGAGCAGGCGCTGCTCTTCCTCAACCGCCGCGGCTATGCGCCGCTGACGCTGTGCCGGGTCTGCGGCCATCGCTTCCAGTGCCCGCAATGTTCGAGCTGGCTGGTCGAGCACCGGTTCCGCGGGCAGATCCAGTGCCATCATTGCGGCTATGCCGAGCGCACGCCGGAGGCCTGCCCGGAATGCGGCACGTTCGATCATCTCGCCGCCTGCGGCCCCGGCGTCGAGCGCATCGCGGAGGAGGTGGAGCGGCATTTCCCGGAGGCGCGGACCATCGTGCTTTCCTCCGACCTCATGGGCGTGAAGCGCCTGCGCCTGGAGCTGGAGGCCATCGCGCGCGGCGAGGCGGATATCGTCATCGGCACGCAGCTCGTCGCCAAGGGGCACAATTTCCCGCTGATGTCGCTGGTCGGCGTGGTGGATGCCGATCTCGGCCTTTCCAACGGCGATCCGCGCGCGGCCGAGCGGACCTTCCAGCTTCTCTCCCAGGTGACGGGCCGCGCCGGGCGCTCCGGCCTCAAGAGCCACGGCCTCATCCAGACCTACCAGCCGACCCATCCCGTCATGCAGGCCATCGTGTCCGGCGATGCGGAGGCCTTCTACGACCGCGAGATCGGCGAGCGCGAGAAGGCGCTGCTGCCGCCGTTCGGCCGGCTCGCCTCGGTCATCGTCTCGGCCGACAGCCGCGGCGAGGCGGAGGCGCATGCGCGGGGCCTGCGCCAGGCGGCGCCGCATGTCGACGGCATCTCGATCCTCGGCCCCGCCGAGGCACCGCTGGCGCTCGTGCGCGGCCGCCATCGTTTTCGCCTGCTGGTGCACGGCCGGCGGGGCAGCGACATGCAGACCTTCCTGCGCGCCATGCTGGCCAACGGGCCGAAGGAGCGTGCGTCGCTGCAGGTGCAGCTCGATATCGATCCGCAGAGCTTCCTGTGACCTTCATGGTTAACAAAGAGTTGTGTGAATTCCGGGCGCCGGCTTTAGCCATACGGACGCCTGTGCGATAGAGGGCCGATAGGCACTGACGGAGAGACGCCGAGATGGAATTCTACATCCCCACCGAGACGGGCGAGTTCCTTGCTTTCTGCGCGGCCGTGGTAACGGGGCTCTTCGGCCTGTTCGCGCTTTTCGCGCCCGGCACGGCACTGAAGCTTGCCGGGCTCCAGACCCGGGAGAACAGCCGCGAGGGTCTTGCCTTCGCCCGGTCTGCCGGCGGTTTCTATGCGGGGCTTGCCATCGTCGCGCTGATGATGGCGCAGAGCTGGATCTACATGGCCATCGGCGGCGGCTTCGCGCTCGCCGCTTTCGGCCGCATCCTCTCGCTGATGTCGGACGGCTCCTTCACGTCGAAGAACCTGCTCGTGCTCGCCGTGCAGGCGGTTCTCGCCGGCCTTCCGCTCGGCTACGCTTTCGGCTTCCTCTGAGCGGAAAACCGGCTTCCGGCGTTTATCAGCAGCAGAACATAGTGCGCGCAGTCAACTTTTGCTCCGACTATGGCCGACTTATGGCGCATTCCTGCGCTGCGCGTGTTGCGAGTCCCGGTTTCGTATGCTAGACGAACCGCGAAATTCAGAAAAAGCGGGCGGAAAAGCCTGTGGGAGCTGAAGATTACCGCAACGATTTCAGATGGTTAGGACTGTAGCTATGCTACCGCCCTGCATTCTGGATGAAAAGAAGAGAAGCTTGTGCCCGTGGCAGACACATCCCAGCTTGTTTCCGGTGTTGCAGAAAGATACGCGTCTTCGCTTTTCGACCTCGCGCAGGAAGCCGGCTCGGCTGACAGTGTCGGTGCCGATCTCGCCCGTTTCCGGGCCATGATCGACGAGAGCGAAGACCTGAGGCGGCTGATCCTCAGCCCCGTCTTCTCCGCCGAAGATCAGACCAAGGCTATCGCCGCCGTTGCCGCCAAGGCCGGCATCACGGGCCTCGTGGCGAACTTCCTCAAGGTGGTTGCGTCGAATCGCCGCCTCTTCGCCGTTCCCGGCATGATCAAGGCATACCGCGTCATCGCGGCCCGCGCCCGCGGCGAAATCACGGCCGACGTCACCTCGGCCCATGCGCTCACCGCAGCGCAGGAAAACGAATTGAAGGCGGCGCTGAAAGGCGTCACCGGCAAAGACGTGGCGGTTGCCGTCACTGTCGACCCGTCCATTCTCGGTGGTCTGATCGTCAAGGTCGGGTCCCGCCAGATCGACACCTCCCTTCGCACCAAACTCTCTACCCTTAAGCTTGCACTGAAAGAGGTCGGCTGATGGATATCCGCGCCGCGGAAATTTCCGCAATTCTCAAAGATCAGATCAAAAATTTCGGCAAAGAGGCGGAAGTCTCGGAAGTCGGCCAGGTGCTCTCCGTCGGTGACGGTATCGCCCGCGTTTACGGCCTCGACAATGTCCAGGCCGGCGAAATGGTGGAGTTCCCCGGTGGCATCCGCGGGATGGCGCTGAACCTGGAAAGCGACAATGTCGGTGTCGTTATCTTCGGTTCCGACCGCGACATCAAGGAAGGCGACACCGTCAAGCGTACGGGCGCTATCGTGGACGTGCCGGTCGGTCCGGAACTGCTCGGCCGCGTCGTCGACGCGCTCGGCAACCCGATCGACGGCAAGGGCCCGATCAATGCCAAGCAGCGCGCCCGCGTTGACGTCAAGGCTCCGGGCATCATCCCGCGCAAGTCGGTGCATGAGCCGATGTCGACCGGCCTCAAGGCCATCGACGCCCTCATCCCGGTCGGCCGCGGCCAGCGCGAGCTGGTCATCGGCGACCGCCAGACCGGCAAGACCGCCATCATCCTGGACACGATCCTGAACCAGAAGGCGATCCACGACAACGGCCCGGACGGCGACAAGCTGTACTGCGTCTACGTCGCTATCGGCCAGAAGCGTTCGACCGTCGCCCAGTTCGTGAAGGTTCTCGAAGAGCGCGGCGCTCTCCAGTACTCGATCATCGTTGCTGCAACCGCCTCCGACCCGGCGCCGATGCAGTATCTCGCACCGTTCGCCGGCTGCGCGATGGGCGAATACTTCCGCGACAACGGCAAGCACGCCCTCATCGGCTACGACGACCTTTCCAAGCAGGCCGTTTCCTACCGCCAGATGTCGCTGCTGCTGCGCCGCCCGCCGGGCCGCGAAGCCTATCCGGGCGACGTCTTCTACCTGCATTCGCGTCTCCTCGAGCGCGCTGCAAAGCTCAACGACGAGATGGGCGCTGGCTCGCTGACGGCTCTGCCGGTCATCGAAACCCAGGGCAACGACGTTTCGGCGTTCATTCCGACCAACGTGATCTCGATCACCGACGGCCAGATCTTCCTTGAAACGGACCTGTTCTACCAGGGTATCCGCCCGGCCGTTAACGTCGGTCTGTCGGTTTCCCGCGTGGGCTCTTCCGCTCAGATCAAGGCGATGAAGCAGGTCGCCGGCTCGATCAAGGGCGAACTTGCCCAGTATCGCGAAATGGCAGCCTTCGCCCAGTTCGGCTCGGACCTCGATGCCGCAACGCAGCGCCTGCTCAACCGCGGTGCACGCCTGACCGAACTCCTGAAGCAGCCGCAGTTCTCGCCGCTGAAGACGGAAGAGCAGGTCGTCGTGATCTTCGCCGGCGTCAACGGCTACCTCGACAAGATCGCCGTTGCCCAGGTCGGCAAGTTCGAGCAGGGCCTGCTCGGCTACATGCGCTCCGAGGGCAAGGACATCCTCGACAAGATCCGCACCGACAAGGCGATCAGCGACGACACCAAGGGCAAGCTCAAGGCTGCTCTGGACTCGTTCGCCAAGTCGTTCGGCTGAGGCTGACGGTTCACGCCCTGCGCGCCACCGGCGCGCAGGCGGCCCACGAATTTTGGATTGACGCATGACCGCAGGAGCCTGACGCTCCGGGATCGTGTTACAGGACGGAAAACGGATGCCTTCACTTAAGGATCTGAAAAACCGGATCGCCTCCGTCAAGGCGACGCAGAAGATCACCAAGGCGATGAAAATGGTCGCCGCGGCGAAGCTTCGGCGTGCCCAGGAAGCGGCCGAGGCCGCCCGGCCCTATTCGCAGCGCATGAGCGCGGTTCTCGCCAACATCGCCCAGGCCGTCGGCCAGGACGATTCGGCGCCGCGCCTGATGACCGGCACGGGCAAGGACCAGGTTCATCTGCTCGTCGTCTGCACGGCCGAACGCGGCCTTTGCGGCGGCTTCAACTCGCAGATCGCGCGTCTGGCGCGTGACCATACCCGCAAGCTTCTGGCGAGCGGCAAGACGGTCAAGATCATCTGCGTGGGCAAGAAGGGCTTCGATATCCTGCGTCGCGAATTCGCGTCGCTGATCATCGACCGTGTCGACCTGCGCGAAGTCAAGCGCGTCGGGTTCGAGAATGCAGACCAGATCGGCCGCAAGGTCATCTCCCTGTTCGAGCAGGGCGAATTCGACGTCTGCACGCTGTTCTATTCCGAGTTCAAGTCGGTCATCTCGCAGATCCCGACCGCGCTCCAGCTCGTTCCGGCCTCCGCTCCGGCGGCCGTCGCCGAGACAACCGGCGCCACGGCGATCTACGATTACGAGCCGGACGCAAGCGCGATCCTCGGGGATCTCATCCCGCGCAACATTTCCGTCCAGATATTCCGGGCCCTGCTCGAGAACGTCGCCGGCGAAATGGGTGCCAAGATGAGCGCCATGGACAACGCGACCCGCAATGCCGGTGAGATGATCAACAAGCTGACGCTCAACTACAACCGTCAGCGTCAGGCTCAGATCACCAAGGAACTCATCGAAATCATCTCGGGCGCTGAAGCGCTCTAAGGACCAGGACAAAGAGGGTAAGAGATATGGCTAAGGCAGCTACCCCGAAGGACACCGCAGCGGCAAAGAAGCCGGCTGCGACCAAGATGGCAGCAGCCGCGGCTCCGGCCGCAGCAGCAGCAACCAAGGCTCCGGCTGCAAAGGCTTCGGCTGCCAAGGCACCGGCCGCCAAGAGCGCATCGGCCAAGGCCGCCACGAAGGCTGTGGCTCCCGCCGCGTTCGTCGCCACCGGCCGCGTGACCCAGGTCATCGGCGCCGTCGTCGACGTCGCCTTCGACGGCGAACTGCCGCAGATCCTGAACGCGCTGGAAACCGACAACAACGGCAACCGCCTCGTTCTCGAAGTCGCCCAGCACCTCGGTGAAAACACCGTTCGCACGATTGCCATGGACTCGACCGAAGGTCTCGTCCGCGGTCAGCCGGTCGCCGACACGGGCGCCCCGATCACCGTTCCGGTCGGCCCGGAAACGCTCGGCCGCATCATGAACGTCATCGGCGAGCCCGTCGACGAAGCCGGTCCGCTCACCACCTCCGGCAAGCGCGCCATCCACCAGGAAGCGCCGTCCTACGTCGAGCAGTCGACGGAAGCGCAGATCCTCGTCACCGGCATCAAGGTCGTCGACCTTCTCGCGCCTTACGCAAAGGGCGGCAAGATCGGCCTCTTCGGCGGCGCAGGCGTCGGCAAGACCGTTCTCATCATGGAACTGATCAACAACGTCGCCAAGGCGCACGGTGGTTACTCGGTGTTCGCAGGCGTGGGTGAACGTACCCGCGAAGGCAACGACCTTTACCACGAAATGATCGAATCCGGCGTGAACAAGCACGGCGGCGGCGAAGGCTCCAAGGCCGCGCTGGTCTACGGCCAGATGAACGAGCCGCCGGGCGCCCGCGCCCGCGTCGCCCTGACGGGTCTGACGATCGCCGAAGACTTCCGCGACAAGGGCCAGGACGTTCTGTTCTTCGTCGACAACATCTTCCGCTTCACGCAGGCCGGTTCCGAAGTGTCGGCTCTGCTCGGCCGCATCCCGTCGGCCGTGGGCTACCAGCCGACGCTCGCGACCGACATGGGCGCGATGCAGGAGCGCATCACGACCACGACCAAGGGCTCGATCACCTCGGTTCAGGCCATCTACGTTCCCGCCGACGACTTGACCGACCCCGCGCCGGCAACCTCGTTCGCCCACCTCGACGCAACGACCGTTCTGTCGCGCTCGATCGCCGAAAAGGGTATCTACCCGGCCGTGGACCCGCTCGACTCGACCTCGCGCATGCTCGACCCGATGGTTGTCGGCGAAGAGCACTACGAAGTCGCCCGTAAGGTCCAGACGACCCTGCAGCGCTACAAGGCTCTCCAGGACATCATCGCGATCCTGGGCATGGACGAACTGTCGGAAGACGACAAGCTGGCCGTTGCCCGCGCCCGCAAGATCGAGCGCTTCCTGTCGCAGCCGTTCTTCGTCGCCGAAGTCTTCACCGGTTCGCCGGGCAAGCTCGTCGCTCTCGAAGACACGATCAAGGGCTTCAAGGGTCTCGTCAACGGCGAGTACGACCACCTGCCGGAAGCTGCCTTCTACATGGTCGGTTCCATGGAAGAAGCCATCGAGAAGGCCAAGAAGCTGGCTGCCGAAGCCGCTTGATGAAGTTGGGGCGCCCGCAAGGGCGCCCTCTGATATTCCCGCAATTCCGGATGGAAAACCGCCTGGTATTTTCCTTGGAATTGCTCCGCTGACCGGATTAGTCAAAAGAAGTGAATGGTCATGGCCGACAGTTTCAACTTTGAACTCGTTTCCCCCGAGCGCCTGCTGGTTTCCGGCAGCGTCAGCGAAGTCGTCATTCCGGCGACCGAGGGCGAGATGACCGTCATGGCCAACCATGCGCCGACCATGACGACGATCAAGCCGGGCATCGTCACCGTGAAGTTCGCCGACGGCAAGAAGGACCGCTACGTGGTCTTCGGCGGTTTCGCCGATATCATCCCGACCGGCTGCACGCTGCTGGCCGAATCGGCCGTCCATGTCGATGACTTCAACCGCGACGACATCAGCCGCCGTATCGAGACCGCCCGCAAGGAGCTCGATCACGTGAAGTCGGACGATCAGAAGTTCGGCATCGAGACCTACCTCGCGGAACTGACGACGCTCCAGGGTATCGTCATGCCGGTCTGATCGCCAGACCCCGCGCTGCGAAACATCGAACCCGCCTCCGGCGGGTTTTTTGTTGTCCTCCGACAAGGAGACGGCTGACAATTACAGCAGGGACGCGCCTTCGGGCGTCACCTTGAGGGCCGTCAATCGGCCGCTCGCATAGCAGGTGGTGTCGATGCAGATGCGGTCCTTGCCGAAGACCGGCTCGGCGCCGGCGGTATGGCCGTGAATGACGATGAGCGGCAGTCCCGGACCTTCGCTGAGGAAGGGTTCGCGAATCCAGAGCATGTCGTGGTCTTCCTGCTGCCAGAGCGGCAGACCGGGCCGGATGCCGGCATGCACGAACAGGCGCCGGCCGCTGAGAGCCGCGACCGGCAGGTGTTCCAGAAAGGCGACGTGATGGGCGGGGATGCGGGCGCGCATGTCTTGCGCAAGCAACCGCAGCGCATCCGTCCGGCCGAGATAGTCCGCAAGCTCCAGCCCGTAGGATCGCAGGGTCGCATCCCCGCCGACATCCAGCCAGCGGCGGTGCTGCTCAGGATCGGAGATGAACTTCAGGAACGTGTCGTCGTGATTGCCGCAGAGAGCGATGCGCTCGATGCCGTCGGCATGGTTTCCCCTCGCGAGATGTTCGATCACGGCGCTGGAGGCCGGGCCCCGGTCCACATAGTCGCCGAGATAAAGGATGAGCGGCGGCTGGCCCGGATGTTCAGCGGCATCGGCGCGGATGCGCGCCTCCAGTGCCAGGAGCGCGTCCTGGCAGCCATGCACGTCGCCGATGGCGTAGATAAGCGGCCGATCGGCCGGAAGGGTGAGGCGCTTGCGGCGAAGGGCGGGCGGGGAAACGATCATCGTTCGTTTCTACCGGGACAGCGCGCTGGCGGGAACCGGCAAAGTGGCGCATTCAAACGTTCTTCAGGGCTTCAGCCCGCTCTGTGGCGGGCACCGGCGGAACTGCCGGCATTCCGGATCCCGCCAGATGCCGAGCTTCTGCTGCACCGCCTTTTTCTCGGCCGCTTGAAGGCGCGATGTTCCGGCCCAGCCTGCGCCGGCGGCAACGAGCGCTTCGGCCAGATCCTTGCCGTCAAGCCTGCAGGTGACGAAGGACACGCGGCCGCTGCGAGAGTCCTCCAGACAGGAAAGGGTACGGTTGGCGATGCGGCGGCGCAGCGCGACCCGCGCCTGCTGGCCGCAAATCGCGATGGTGCCGGGTGCGTCTCGGCAAACCCGGCCGGGATCGACGGGCACGATATCGGTCAGCACGTAGAAACGCCCGCCTTCCGAAAAGGAGCCGCTGTCGAAGACGGTGGCGCGACTGGTCACGCGGATGCGCAACGGAATGGGGATGGTGGCGACGGCGAGCCTTTCGTAGGTCTGCTTCCGGCGGTCGATGCGGACGGGCCTGTCGGTCCAGACGGGATCACCTGTCGTCGCGCCGTGATGCAGTTCCGTCGCTCTCGCTGGCAGGGCGGGAAGCAGCATCAAGGTGAGCGTTGCCGCAAAACAACCGATCCGCCAGCCGGCAACTTTCACCTTCCCGCCGGGAATGCCTTTATCTTCGACAGTCTGGGTCAAAGTTTCTCCGGCAGCGGCAGCCAGCGGGCGCGGTCGAAGTAGTCCGGCAGGTAGGGATTGCGGGTCTGTGTGCGGTCCGGCGTGATGATGAAGTTGTAGCGCGGTGTCACATCGAGCCTTTCCCTTCTGAGCTGGAGGCGGTTGCCGAAACGGATGATATCGAACTCCTTCAGCGCGCGGATATCGGCGAGGATGTCGGGCGCCTCCTGCCAGCGCACCTCGTCAAGGAAGACCTCGATGGCGTGGATGACGGCGTCCGTCACGAGGTTCTGCGTGGCGACGTTCTCGATGTTGAGCTTGACGCGGAAGGAGGAAACGCGCGTTTCGGCATTGCCTCTGATCGAGACGAAGGCCGAAGAGGGGCCATTCTCGCCATCGCGTGGATCGGCGAAGGTGCGGTAGGACTGGCATTCCCAGCTACGCTTGTCGTAGAGCGCGGCCTTCCACCCCCCCGTCTCGAAACCGCCCTGGCGCAGCGCCTCGCAAAGCGCCTCAGGCTCCCGGCGGATGGTGCGCACGAACTGGGTCTGGTTCGGGGTGACCGGGGTGAGCAGCCGTTCGGGGATCAGTCCTTCGGGGCGCGGCAGGCGCTCGCCCTTCAATTCATAGGGCCGCAATTCGCGCTCGTGCCCACCCGCCGAGATGGGATCATAGCCGAAGCGGGCAAGCAGAAGGTTGAGATTGCGGTAGTCGTTGGCCAGAAGCACGGTCGCGCCGATGCCGCCGAGCAGCACGAATGCGAAGAGCCCGAAGACAACCAAGCCGGATCTGCTTTGCCTGCGCTCCCTCATGCCGAACCGTGCTGTTGCGGCGGGTTTTCTAGGACAGGAAGACCCTGCCGTTCCGCCGTTCTTCCGCATCTGATAGGCCACAAGCGGAAGGCCTGCAAGCGGCGTGCCGTCACGGCTCTATCATGCCCCGGGCTGGACGGTCCGCAGGCTGTCATGCAGCCTGCGGACTTCCGGCGGCACGCTGCGGAATTTCGGCAGGCCGAGGTGGTAGCCGTAGCCTGTCACGAGGCTCGCCTTGCCGAGCTGCACCAGCGTGCCGTTTGCAAGATGGGCGGCGACAAGGCCGAGACTGCCGAGCGCCACGCCATCGCCGCTCAGCGCCGCATCGATCGCCAGCGCATAGGTGGAAAAGGTGAGATGCGGCCGCGGCAGCGGTGCGCGCCGCAAGGCTTCGGGTGCAACGCGCTCCAGCCAGGGCCGGAAGGAGATCCAGTTGGCGTTGAAGCGCTCGTAGTCGATGAGGTCGAGGCCGGCGAGATCAGCCGGACGGACGGCTGCCGCATCGAGCCCCTTGAGGGCGAGATAGGCGGGTGCAGCGACCGGGGCCAGTTCCTCGGCGAGCAAGGGCGTCAGTTCCCAGCGCGGGTGCTCACCGGCCGAATAGAGGATCACGAGGTCGTTGCTCTCCGAGGAAAGGTCCGCGGGGCTGTCGGAGGTGGTGAGGCGGATGGCGATATCGGGGTTTTCGCGCGCGAAATCACGCAGCCGCGGGCCGAGCCAGAGATGGGAGACCGAACCGCTGGCGGCGAGCGATATGCTCTGGCCGGCCCCGGTGCGAAAGGGCTCCAGGCTCTCCTCCAGATAATCCAGCGAGGCGCGCACGCGCTGGAACAGCCGCTCGCCGCGGGCGGTGAGCGTCAGGTTCTTGCCGCTGCGGGCGAAAAGCTGTGCGCCGAGATGGTCCTCCAGCCCCTTGATGCGGCGGCTGACGGCGGCCTGGGTGATGTTCAGTTCGCGCCCGGCGCGGGAAAAGTTCATGTGCCGGCAGGCCGCATCGAAGACGCGGAAGGCTTCGAGCGGGATATGGGCGAGCATCGTGGCTTTCATGATCTGAAGTTATCAAAAAGCCCGAAAAATCCAAGGATTTGAAAATCTGAAATCGTGATGCACGGTTCGGCAGGTCTTTCCGGGGAATCTTCGTGACATTCGCAACATCGTTCGTGCCCGATATCCGTTTCGGCGAAGGCGTTCACGCCGACATCGCCGCCTCTGCCGGCGCGCTGGAAGCCCGGAGCGTGCTCGTCGTGATCGACGGCTTTCTCGCCACAAGCGGACTGGGTGAGCGGCTTGCCACGCAGTTCGCGGCGGCGGGGATCGCGGCGGAGTTTTTCTCCGGCTTTGCGGGCGAGCCGAAGCTTTCCCATGTCCAGGCGGCAACGCAAGCGGCGCGCGGCAGGGATCTTGTCGTCGGCATCGGCGGCGGGTCGGCCCTCGACATTGCCAAGATCGCGGCCTGCGCGGCGGCGGCGCATGAGGACCCGATGCACTATGCGCTTGCCGCCAATCCGCTGCCGAAGGCGCCGCTGAAGAAGATCCTGGTGCCGACCACCGCGGGCACCGGCTCGGAAACCTCGGCGACGACGATCTTTGCCGGGCCGGAAGGCAAAAAGCTCTGGATCTGGGGACGCGAGACCAAGGCCGACCTCGTGCTGCTCGATCCGGCACTGACGGTGACGCTGCCGGCGAACCTGACCGCCTGGTGCGGGCTTGATGCCTTCGTGCATGCCTTCGAGACGGCGACCAACCGCAATGCCCACGCGGGAGCCGCCCTCTATGCCCATGCCGCGCTTCGCCTGCTGACGGAGGCGCTGGAAACGGCGGTAAGGAGCCCGGCGGATATGGCGGCCCGCGGCAAGGTGCTGCTCGGCTCATGCTATGCGGGCATCGCCATCGACAATTGCGGCACGGCGATCGCCCACAATATAAGCCACGCACTTGCCGGCCTCGCCCCGGTGCATCACGGGCTTGCGACAGTGCTCGGCTTCGAGGCGACGCTTGCCTGGCTCATCGAGGCGGATACGGACGCTCTTGCGGCGGCGGCGCGCGTCTGCGGGCTTTCCGATGCGGCGATGCTGCCGGGCTTCGTCAGCGATCTCATGGATCGCTGCGCCATTGTGCGCGCACTGCCGAAATCCTTCGCCGGCTTCACCGCCGATGACCTCGCCCGCGAGATGCGCGCGCCGGAGAACCAGCCGATGCGCCGCTCGACGATCCGCGACGTTTCCGATGCCGATATCGATGCCTTCGCGGCGGCGATGATGGCGCTGCCCCGGACGCTCTGAGGACCGACCATGACCGAACAGTACAGCCGCGCCTTTTGGGAAGAACGTCTTTCCGGCCTTTCGCTCGAACGCGGACACTTCATTGATGGCAGGGTGCAGCCGGCGGCGTCCGGCCGGACCTTCACCCGCACCAGGCCGATGGATGGCCAGCCGGGCGCCGTGCTCGCGCGGGGCGATGCGACGGATGTCGACCGGGCGGTGGTCTCCGCCCGCACGGCGTTCGAAAGCGGCGTCTGGCGCGGCAAGGAGCCGATGGAGAAGAAGAAGATCATGCTGCGCTGGGCGGAGCTGATCCGCGCCCATCGCGAGGAACTGGCGCTTCTGGAGACGCTCGATGTCGGCAAGCCGGTGCAGGCCTCGCTCGGCATCGACGTGCGGCTCTGCGCGGATGGCATTCAGTATTACGGCGAGATGATCGACAAGCTCTACGACGAGATCGCGCCGACCGGGCCGAAGGCACGCGCGCTGGTCAGGAAGGTGCCGCTCGGTGTGGTCGCGGCGATCACGCCCTGGAACTATCCGATGATCATCGATGCCTGGAAGCTCGGGCCGGCGATCGCGGCCGGCAATTCCGTCGTGTTGAAACCGGCCGAACAGTCCTCGCTTTCGGCCCTGCGGCTTGCGGAACTCGCCGTCGAGGCGGGCCTTCCCGCCGGCGTCTTCAATGTGGTGACGGGCTTCGGCGAGGAGGTCGGCAAGCCGCTCGCCCTGCACATGGATGTCGACATGGTGGCCTTCACCGGCTCCACCGAGGTCGGCAAGCTGATCATGGGCTATGCGGCGCAATCGAACCTCAAGCGCGTGGCGCTGGAACTGGGTGGCAAGTCGCCGCTCGTCGTCTTCGAGGATGCCGATCTCGATGCCGCCGCCAGCGCCGCCGCCTGGGGCTGCTTCTACAATGCTGGCGAGACCTGCCATGCCGCAACGCGCCTCGTCGTGCAGCGCCCGGTCGCGGAGATGCTGATCGCGAAGATCGAGGCGGTGGTGAAGCGCGAGATCATGCTGGCGCATCCCTTCGAGCCCTCGGCGCAGATCGGCGCGTTGATCGAGGCGGAGCATATGGACAAGGTGCTCGGCCTTGTCGCCGCGGGCGAGAGGGATGGCGGACGGCGCGTCTTCGGTGCGGAGCGGGTGCTGGCGGAGACCGGCGGCTACTATGTCTCGCCGGGCGTCATCACGGATGTGACGAACGACATGCGCATCGCGCGGCAGGAGATTTTCGGCCCCGTTCTGGCGGCGATCGCCTTCGACACGGAGGAGGAGGCGCTGCGGATCGCCAACGACACGATCTACGGCCTTGCCGGGGCTGTCTTCACCCGCGACATGGACCGGGCGCATCGCTTCTCCGAAGCGGTCCATGCCGGCACGGTCTGGATCAACACCTACGACATGTCGAATTTCGCGACGCCCTTCGGCGGCTTCAAGCAATCCGGCTTCGGGCGTGACCGATCGGTGCACGCGATCGACAAATATTGCGACTACAAGACGATCTGGCAGCAGTTCGGCTGAGGAGGAGGAGCGCATGAGCAGGATCGTTTCCATCGGGATAAGTCATCACCGGCTGCCGCTCGATCCGCCGTTCAAGGCCAGCTGGGACGGCCGTCCGCGCCGGCATTTCGACGCGACGATCGTGCGCGTGCGTGACGACGAGGGCCGCGAGGGCATCGGTTCGGGCGACCTGATGAAGGGCTTCGAGGGGCACGAGGACCTGTTCGTCGGGCAGGACCCGCGCCATATCGAGCGGCACTATGAAGTGCTCTCCCATATCAACTTTCATTACGGCCGCTGCTGGCCGCTCGATCTCGCGCTCTGGGACCTCGCCGGCAAGGTGACGAGCGAGCCGGTCTGGCGCATGCTCGGCGGACGGGCAGACCGTGTGCGGCTCTACGCATCCTCCGGCGTGTTGCGTGATCCCTCGGCCATGGCCGAGCAGGCGGAGCGCTACATCGCGGAGGGTTTCCCGGCGATGAAGGTGCGTTTTTCCTCCTCCGCCGGCGGCCGCAATGGCTGGCGGGAGGACGTCAGGGCGCTGGAGGCAATCCGCGCGCGCGTCGGCGACCGGCTGGAGCTGATGGTCGACTGCAACCAGGGTTGGCGCATGCCCTGGGACACGACGGTGCCCTGGACCTTCAAGGACGCGCTCGCCGTCGCGCGGGAACTGGAACGGCTCGGCATCTACTGGATGGAGGAGCCGCTGCACCGCTCCGACCGCAAGGGCATGAAGGCCTTGAAGGAGGCGACGGATATCCGCATCGCGGGCGGCGAGATGACGCGCGAGCTTTACGAGTTCCGCGACATCATCGAAGAGCGCGCCTTCGACGTCATCCAGCCGGACGTGGCGCTGGTCGGCGGGATTACGGGCTGTCGGCGGCTTGCCTTCCAGGCGCGCGAGGCGGGCGTCACCTTCACCCCGCATTCCTGGACGAACGGCATCGGCGTGCTTGCCAATGCGCATCTGACGGCCGGCGCGGGAGACGCGCCCTTCCTCGAATATCCCTATGATGCGCCGGAATGGAGCGAGGAGCGTCGCGACTATCCGCTGGTCTCTCCCTTGCGGCATGAAAACGGCTGGCTGGTGCTGGGCGAGGCGCCCGGCCTCGGCATTCTACTGGACGAAGAGAGGCTTGAAGCGACCCGCATCAAGTGAGCCGCTTCACTTCGCCTACTTGACATCCGCCCCGTAGAGGCCGACTTCACGGGGGTATACGGACGCGAAGGAGACGAGCCATGAGCGAGGCAGCCCGCACGACGATCGACCAGGCGGAAGTCGACCGCTTTTCGGCGATGGCCGCCGAATGGTGGGATCCGACCGGAAAATTCCGCCCGCTGCACAAGTTCAACCCCGTCCGCCTCACCTATATCCGCGATCTCGTCTCGGCCCAGTTCGGCCGCGATCCGAAGGCGCACCGGCCGCTGGAGGGTCTGCGCATCCTCGACATCGGCTGCGGCGGTGGCTTGCTTTCCGAGCCGATGGCGCGCATGGGGGCGGAGGTGCTCGGCGCGGACGCATCCGAAAAGAACATCGGCATCGCGAAGGCCCATGCGGCCGGCAGCGGCGTTGCGGTCGATTACCGCGCCGTGACGGCCGAGGCGCTGGCGGAAGCCGGCGAGACCTTCGACGTGGTGCTCAACATGGAAGTGGTCGAGCACGTCTCGGACGTCGATTTCTTCCTAACTACCTGCGCTTCCATGGTGCGCCCCGGCGGCATGACGTTCGTCGCCACGATCAACCGCACCATGAAGGCGGCCGCGCTCGCCATCTTCGCGGCGGAGAACGTGCTGCGCTGGCTGCCGCGCGGCACCCATCAATATGAGAAGCTGGTGCGTCCGGAAGAGATCGAAAAGCCGCTCACGGCGTCCGGCCTGACGGTCACCGACCGGACGGGCGTGTTCTTCAATCCGCTGCTCAACCAGTGGAACCTGTCGAAGGATATGGACGTGAACTACATGCTGGTGGCGCGCCGCGCCTCGGCCTGATCGAGGGCTTCAGTTCGTATCGTCGGGCAGGGTGGGCAGGGGCGCCACCTCGACGCCTTCGTCGAGCAGATCGCGTACCTCGTCCGCGGTCGCCTTGCCGATCAGGCCGCGCTGCTCGCTCTCGCCGTAGTGGATCTTGCGCGCCTCCTCGGGGAAGCGTTCGCCGACGTCTTCGGAATTGGCGCGGATGGTCGAGACGATCTCGCGGATCTTCGCCATCATCTCCTTCTGGCCGGTCTGCACGGCAAGCTCCTGGCGCTGCTGTTTCTTGCGCGCGGTCGAGACGGACGGCGCCATCAGACGCTTGGCGACGTGGGTCGAGCCGCAGGACGGACAGGAGACGAGCGTCATCTTCTGCTGGCGGTCGAAATCGTCCGCCGAGCCGAACCACCCTTCGAAGGCGTGCCCGTTGTCGCAGGAGAGTTCGTAGCGGATCAAGCGGCAACGCCTCCCTTCGCGGGCTCGCCGGACATTTCGAGGGTGAAGGCGCGCCCGTTGCGCAGGTTGGGGATCTTGTCGTGTGCGGATTTCACCGCGGCGATGTCGATCTCGGCAAGCACGACGGCCTCGCCGGTGCCGCCGGCGGAGGCGAGCACGCGGCCCCAGGGGTCGATGATCATCGAATGGCCGAAGGTCTCGCGGCCGTCCTCGTGCATGCCGGCCTGCGCGGCGGCGATGATGTAGACGCCGTTCTCGATGGCGCGGGCGCGCAGCAATATTTCCCAGTGGGCTTCGCCGGTCTGGCGTGTGAAGGCGGCGGGGACGGAAATGATCTCGGCGCCGGCCACGGCTTCCGTCCTGAAGAGTTCGGGAAAGCGCACGTCGTAGCAGATGGCAAAGCCGAGTTTGGCGAATGGGAGGTCCGCCACGCGCGCCACGGTGCCCGGCGAATAGACCGCGCTCTCGCGCCAGCTTTCGCCATTGTCGAGATCGACGTCGAACATGTGGATCTTGTCGTAGCTGCAGATCTTGCCGCCGTCCGGGCCGAACAGGAAGCCGCGGTTGGCGACCTTGCCGTCGTCGAGCGCGATGGCGGTGGAGCCGACATGCACGTGGATGCCGAGTTCGCCGGCAAGCTGCGAGGCGGCGGCAACGACGAGGTCGTCGGCTTCCGCGCGCAGGATGGAGCGAAGGCCGGCGCGATCACGCTGGAGAGCGCCGGTCATTTCCGGCGTCTGGACATAGGTGGCGCCTTTGGCGGCCGCCTCGCGCACGAGGCGCCGCATCGTCTCCACGTTGCGGACGGGATCGGTCCCTGAGCACATCTGGAGGGCGGCGATCGTGACGGTCATCGTGTACCCCTATGCCGCCAGCAGCGCGTCGAGTTCGCCGGCACGCTCCAGCGCATGCAGATCGTCGCAGCCGCCGATATGGCGCTCGCCGATGAATATCTGCGGGAAGGTGCTGCGGCCGGCGCGCTTGATCATCTCCTGGCGAAGCTCGGGCGCATAGGTCGCGTCGTGTTCCTCGAAGGTGACGCCCTTCGTCTCCAGGAGTTTCTTGGCGGCGCTGCAATAGCCGCAGAACTGACGCGTATAGATGACGACCGAAGCCATGCGATACTGCTCCAACTTGTTGTTCTTGTGCAATTCCGCACGTAAAACCGCTGTGCACTTTCGCTGGAATTGCCATGTCTTTCATATAGGTCCGGGAAGTGCCCTTGCAAAGGTCAAAACGGTGACGTCCGCCACGCCGGCGCGTTTCAGCGCACGGGCGACGGCCGCGACCGTGGCGCCAGTCGTGTAGACGTCGTCGACGAGAACCACGCGGCGGCCGAACAGGGCTTCCCGTCCGGCGGGCGTGATGGAGAAGGCGCCGCGCACGTTCTCCTCGCGCGCCCGCGGGCCAAGGCCGATCTGGCGGCGGGTGCGTTTCGTGCGGCGTACGGCGTCGATCAGAACGGGCGTCGCAGAAAGCGTGCCGAGGGCGCGGGCAAGCTCGGCCGACTGGTTGAACTTGCGCCAGAGCAGGCGGAAGCGGTGGAGCGGCACCGGCACGATCAGGTCCGCCGCCTGCACGGCGCCGTCGCCGGCCCGCAGCATCCAACCCGCCATCATCGGCGCAAGGTCGGTGCGGTCGCGGTATTTCAGCGCATGAACGAGCCCGCGGGCGAGATCGTCGTAGAGCGCGACGGAGCGCAGCCGGTCGAAGGGCGGCGGGTTTGCGATGGCGTCGGCGCTGAGGATGCCGGGGCCGAGATCATGCGAGAAGGGGGTGCCAAGCACCTCGCAATAGGGGCGTTCGATGAAGGCGAGCTTGCCCCAGCATTGCGGGCAGAGGCTGGCGCGGCTGCCGAGCAGCACGCCGCAGCCGGCGCAGGCGGGCGGATAGACCACGTCGAGCGCCGCGCCCGCAAGGCCGCGCAGCCGGCGGGCAAGCGCCTGCCGGAGCGGGATTGCCGGCATGCTCTCCGCCTCGATTTCGCCCATGCGGTTGACAATAGTCGTAGTTAGCGGCCAAAGCGAAGGAATTCCGAACTGGATATCTGCCCATGGAAACGCTCTTCGACCACGCCCTGATCGACACCAACCGGCTGCGGGCCCTTCGCACCGGCCCGGCGGATTTCCTGCTCGACGTAGTGGCGCGGGAACTGGCCGAACGGCTCAGCGTTATCGAGCGCCGCTTCGAGCGAGCCGTCGAGCTGCATGGCCATACCGGCGCCGTGGCGCGGGCGATCACTGAGACGGGCAAGGTGGACGCCATGGAGCGTGTGGAGAGCGACGGACGCTTTGCGGCGCCGGGCGAGGCGCTGACCGTCTCGCCGCTCGAGACGGTGCCGCTGGAGCCGCAATCGGCAAACCTCATCATCTCGCCGCTCGCACTGCACCTGACCAACGACACGCCCGGCGTCTTCGTGCAAATCCGCCGCGCGCTGAAGCCGGATGGCCTGTTCCTGGCGGCTATTCCGGGCAGCGGTACGCTGCAGGAATTACGCGAGGTGCTGCTGGCGGCCGAAAGCGAGATGACGGGCGGGGCGAGCCCACGGGTCATTCCGTTCCCGGACGTGCGCGATGTCGGGGCGCTTCTCCAGCGCGGCGGCTTCGCCCTGCCGGTGACGGACAAGGAGAGCTACACGGTCCGCTACGATTCGATCTTCCCGCTGATGAAGGACCTGCGCGCCATGGGCATGGCCAATCCGCTGACCGGCCGCAGCCGCCGTCCGCTGACGCGCGGCATCCTGCTCAGGGCGGCGGAGCTTTACGCGGAACGTTTTTCCGACCCGGACGGGCGCATCCGCGCGACGTTCTCCGTCATCTATGTTTCCGGATGGGCGCCGCACGAAAGCCAGCAGAAGCCGCTGAAGCCGGGATCGGCGACGATGCGGCTTGCCGATGCGCTGAAGCAGACCGGACGCGAGTGAGGTCTATTTCTGCTCGATCGTGTTGCTGAGCGTGACGAACGTGTTGTTCAGCGCGCCGCCGAAATTCGTCAGACCGACGATCATGCCGACCGAGATGAGCGCGGCGAGAAGGCCGTATTCCACGGCCGTCGCGCCCTTCTCATCGGAGAGGAATGACGTCAGCAATCTTGCAATCATTCCACTCTCCAGGGTGCCGTTTGCACCAGATTGTTTGCCGTCTCAGCAGCCGCTGCTCGTTCCATTGCCGTTGACGATGCAGACGGCGCCGGGCATTTCCTGCAACACGCTGCGGCGCACGGTGTAGCGCTTGGCGCCTTCCGTCGGGATCGAGCCGGTCGAGATCATGTCGAAATCATCCGGCACGTTCGCGATCATGCGCTTGTCGGTCTTTGCGGAAAGAACCGGGGTCAGGACCAGGGCAAGGGCGATCACGGCGGTGCCGAAGAGCAGGGCGAGGTTGAGCGCACCGGTCCGGGTATCGCCGGCCGGCGTGAAATCCTTCTCCTGAACGGTTTTCCAGAAGTCTTCGTCACGCATAACAGGGTCTCGTAAGCATTCATTGCAACGTTAGGCCCAATCTTTGAACGATGGTGCTAAAGGATTGCTTAACGAGGACCGAAAAATTCGAGGCAATTTCCTGCCGGAGGATGCTCAGAGCAGGTCCATCAGGAAGGGAATGAGGGGTTCGTCGGCGGGCGGCATGGGATAGTCGCGCAGCGCCTTCGAGCGTACCCACTTGATCGCCTGACCCTCGCGGCCGTGCGCCGTTCCCTCGAAGCGCCGGCAGACGTAGAGCGGCATAAGAAGATGGAAATCGTCATAGGTATGGCTGGCGAAGGTGAGCGGTGCAAGGCACGGGATCTTCGTCTTGATGCCGAGTTCCTCGTCCAGCTCGCGGATCAGCGTTTCCTCGGGTGTCTCGCCGGGCTCCACCTTGCCGCCCGGAAACTCCCAGAGGCCGGCGAGCGATTTTCCCTCCGGGCGCTGTGCCAGAAGGATACGGCCATCCGCATCGACGAGCGCGCAGGCGGCGACGAGCAGGATGGGGTGTGGCTTGGTGACGGTCTCGGTCATGCCGCGTCGGGCCCCCGATAGCTGTATTCGTAGACGTCATGGAAGCCGGCGCGGCGGTAGAGCGCAAGGGCGGCGGCATTGTCGGCCTCGACCTGTACCCAGGCCTGGCGGGCGCCCTTGAGTTTCGCCCAGCGCAGGCTCGCATGCAGGATGGCGGTGCCGAGGCCCCGACCGCGGCGCTCCCCGGCAACCCCGAGCTGGAGGATGCCGGCGAGGTCGTTGTCCTGCACGGCGATCGTCACGGCGGTCGGGCCGAAGTCGGGCTCCTCGACGATGAAGAGGCCGGCTTCCGGCTTGATGGCGTTGATGATCTCGGTGAGGCCGGGCTTCAGCGCAGGATCGTCGCCGGCGACGCGGATGCGTGCATCGACGAAGCGGCCGACATCGCGGCTCGGCAGATGATCGAGGCCTTCGTCGCGCGGAAGGGTGGCAAGGTCGGCCATCATGACCACGGTGCGGCCGATATCGGCCCAGCCGGCTTCGTCCATGAAGGCGACGAGCTGCGGCGAGGCGAGTGGCGTCTGGCGCACGAGCAGCGGGCGGCCGTAGTCGGCAAAGCGCTTCGCCGCCTTCTCCAGGCGGATGTCGATGTCGCGGATATCGGACGGGTCGAGCGGATTGACGGAATTCAGCCGGCGCGAGGGGTGGCCGGCGGTCAGCCGGCAGAGCCAGCTTCCGTCATACTGGACCGTTGCCGCGGGCCATGCCCGGAACCCGACGGCTTCCAGCCGCCGCACTTTGGGAAGATCGCTCATCGTGTTCTGTCCGGAAAGGGGCACGCTGTCCGGGCCTCAGCTGCGGTAGTCGCCGTTGATCTCGACATATTCCTTGGTGAGGTCGCAGGTCCAGACCGTCGCCCGGCCGTTGCCGAGGCCGATCTCGACGCGGACCGGGATATCCTCCTGCTTCATGACGGCCGTCGCCGCCGCTTCGGAATAGGTCGGGTCCCGTTCGCCGTCGACGGCGACGCGTACGTCGCCGAACCAGATGGCGAGGCGGTCTCGGTCGGCCATCTCGCCGGACTTGCCGACGGCCATGACGATGCGGCCCCAGTTGGCGTCCTCGCCGGCGACCGCGGTCTTGACCAGCGGCGAGTTGGCGATGGAGAGCGCGATACGCTTGGCGGCGTCGTCGTTTTCCGCGCCCTCGACGGTGACGGCCACCATCTTGCGGGCGCCTTCGCCATCGCGCACCACCTGGAGCGCGAGGTCTCGCAGGAGGTCGTTCAGGGCGGCGCGGAAGCCGTCGAGCGTGGCGTCGTCGGCCGTGACGGGCGCCTGGCCGTCGGTGGCGGCCGCGCCGGTCGCAAACAGCATGAGCGTGTCGGAGGTCGAGGTGTCGCTGTCGACCGTGACGGAATTGAAGGTCGGGCCGACGCCGGCCGAGAGCAGGGATTGCAGCACGGTGGCCGGGATATCCGCGTCGGTCACGACGAAGGAGAGCATGGTCGCCATGTCGGGCGCGATCATGCCGGCGCCCTTGGCCATGCCGTTGATGGTGACCTTAACGCCGCCGAGCTCGGCGGTGCGGGTGGCGACCTTCGGATAGGTGTCGGTCGTCATGATCGCCTTGGCGGCTTCGAACCAGAAATCCTCCGTGCCGGCGGCGGCGAGGCCATCGAGCACGCCGGAGAATTTCGTTGCGTCTAGCGGCTCGCCGATCACGCCCGTCGAGGCGAGGAAAACCTCGTCTTCGCGGCAGCCGACCGCTTTGGCGGCGGCTTCAGCGGTCATCCGCGTCGATTCGCGGCCCTTGCGGCCGGTGAAGGCATTGGCATTGCCGGAATTGACGACGACGGCGCGGGCAACGCCGTGCGCCAGGTTCGCGCGGCAGAAATCGACCGGGGCCGAGGGGCACTTGGAGCGGGTGAAGACGCCCGCGACCGCTGCCGGACGGTCGAAGACCATCATCAGCACGTCCGTCCGGTTCTTGTACTTGATCCCGGCGGCGGCGGTCGCCATGCGCACGCCGCGCAGCGGCGGCATGTCGGCATAGGTTTTCGGAGCGAGCGGGGAGACGGAACCGGACATCTTGTTTTCCTGCGTGAAAGAGGCCCGGTGAAAACGCCGGGCCATTGCCGTTTTACTGCTGGCCTTCGATGGCCGGTGCGGCTTCGCCCTCACCCTCGGCTGCCGGCTTGTTGACCGCGTCATAGGCGGTCTTCAGTGCGGCGTCCTGGATATCGACGGGCGCCGCGGCCTTGGCCTTTTCCAGAAGCTCCAGATACTTGTCGCGCATGACGAGCTGACGAACCTGGGCTTCGACCTGGTCGAGCGCCGGGGGCTGCTGCTTGCGCTTGTCTTCCACCTTGATGACGTGGAAGCCGAACTGCGTCTTCACCGGCTCCTTGGAATAGGCGCCCTTTTCCAGTGCGAAGGCGGCGTTCTCGAATTCCGGAACCATGCGGCCCTTGGCGAAATAGCCGAGGTCGCCGCCTTCCGACTTGTTCGGGTCGGTCGACTTCTCCTTGGCGATCTCGACGAAATCCTTGCCGGCGTCGAGATCCTTGATGACGGCCTTGGCCTCTTCCTCGGTCTTGACGAGGATGTGGCGGGCGCGGATCTCGTCTTCCGGCGTGATGGCCGCGACTTCCTTCTCGTAGCGCGCCTTCACCTCTTCCGGGGTGACGGCATCGACGACGTGCTTCTTGAAATAGGCATTGTGCAGTTCGCGATCCGTCAGGAAGGCGAGGCGCTGCTTGAAGTCGGCGCTGTCCTTCAGGCCTTCCTTGTCGGCGTCGGCCGCAAGCAGCTTGACGTCGATGATCGAGGAGAGGGCGGCGACGCGCTTCTGGTCGTCGGGCAGGTTGGCGAGCTGCGGGTCGAGGCCGGCGATCGCCAGCTTCAGCTCCGATTCGTGGATCTCGACCGCGCCGACCTTGGCGACGACCGGATCGGCCGCGGCGTCCTGCGCGCGGGCGCTGCCGCTGGCGGCGGCGATCGCGATGAGGGCGACTGCCGCGAGCTTGCTGTACTTGAACATATTGAAAAGACCTTTCACATCCTCGCCGGAATCGGGCCGATATCCGGTGCCAGACGGCTCAACACCACCAGAATGTGGCAGTTGTGCAACCGCCAGAGCCGTTGACATCATTCGACCCCCCTCTTATCTGTCACGCAATCCCGCGTCCAGAACAGTTTCCGGGCGTTTCACGGCTTTGCGCGCAATTATCGTGCGACCTGTCACGCGCCGGGCGCCCATAAAGAAAGGACCATTCTGATGGTCAGCCTCGGCGGCATCGCCCGCAAGTTGTTCGGCTCTTCCAACGATCGCCGTGTCCGTTCCTACAATCCCCGCGTCGATGCCATCAATGCGCTGGAGCCCGAGATCAAGGCGCTCTCGGACGAGGCGTTGCGCGCCAAGACCGTGGAATTCCGTGAACAGCTCGCCGCGGGCAAGACGCTGGACGACATTCTGGTGCCGGCCTTCGCCGTCGCCCGCGAGGCGGCTTTCCGCGTCCTCGGCCTCCGGCCCTTCGACGTCCAGCTCATCGGCGGCATGATCCTGCACGAGAAATCCATCGCCGAGATGAAGACCGGCGAAGGCAAGACGCTCGTCGCGACGCTGCCCGTCTATCTCAACGCGCTCGCCGGCAAGGGCGTGCACGTCGTCACCGTCAACGACTACCTCGCCAGCCGCGACAGCGCGCAGATGGGCCGGATCTATAGCTTCCTCGGCCTCACAACCGGCGTCATCGTGCATGGTCTCGACGACGACCAGCGCCGCGCCGCCTATGCCTGCGACATCACCTACGCGACGAACAACGAACTCGGCTTCGACTATCTGCGCGACAACATGAAGTACGAGCGTGGCCAGATGGTCCAGCGCGGCCACTTCTTCGCCATCGTCGACGAAGTGGACTCGATCCTCGTCGACGAGGCGCGCACGCCGCTGATCATTTCGGGTCCCCTCGACGACCGCTCCGACCTCTACACGACGATCGACGCCTTCATCCCCATGCTGGACGAGGCGGACTACGAGATCGACGAGAAGCAGCGTTCCGCCAACTTCTCCGAAGTCGGCACGGAAAAGCTGGAAAACCTGCTGCGCCAGGCCGGGCTGCTCAAGGGCGAATCGCTGTATGACGTCGAGAACGTCGCGATCGTCCATCACATCAACAACGCGCTGAAGGCCCACAAGCTCTTCACGCGCGACAAGGACTACATCGTCCGCAACGACGAGATCGTCATCATCGACGAATTCACCGGGCGCATGATGCCGGGCCGCCGCTATTCGGAAGGCCAGCACCAGGCACTCGAAGCCAAGGAAAAGGTCACGATCCAGCCGGAAAACCAGACGCTGGCCTCGATCACCTTCCAGAACTATTTCCGCATGTATTCCAAGCTCGGCGGCATGACCGGCACGGCCTCGACGGAAGCCGAGGAATTCGGCAACATCTATGGCCTCGAAGTCGTGGAAGTGCCGACCAACCTGCCCATTCAGCGCCTCGATGAGGACGACGAGGTCTACCGGACGGCGGAAGAGAAGTACAAGGCGATCATCGAGGAGATCAAGGCGGCGAGCGAGAAGGGCCAGCCGGTCCTCGTCGGCACGACCTCGATCGAGAAGTCCGAACATCTTGCCGACATCCTGAAGAAGTCCGGCTTCAAGGACTTCCAGGTGCTGAACGCCCGCTACCACGAGCAGGAAGCCTATATCGTGGCGCAGGCCGGCGTGCCGGGCGCGGTCACCATCGCAACCAACATGGCCGGCCGCGGCACCGACATCCAGCTCGGTGGCAATGTCGACATGCGGCTCGAGCGCGAGCTTGCCGAAATGGAGCCGGGGGCGGAGCGTGACGCCAAGCGCGCGGCGATCATCGCCGAAGTCAAGCAATTGAAGGAAAAGGCGCTTGCCGCCGGGGGCCTCTACGTCCTAGCCACCGAGCGCCACGAAAGCCGCCGCATCGACAACCAGCTCCGTGGCCGATCCGGCCGCCAGGGTGACCCGGGCCGCTCGAAGTTCTTCCTGTCGCTGCAGGACGACCTGATGCGCATCTTCGGCTCCGAGCGCATGGATTCCATGCTCCAGAAGCTCGGCCTCAAGGAAGGCGAGGCGATCGTCCATCCCTGGATCAACAAGGCGCTCGAAAGGGCGCAGAAGAAGGTCGAGGCCCGCAACTTCGATATCCGCAAGAACCTGCTGAAATATGACGATGTGCTGAACGACCAGCGCAAGGTCATCTTCGAGCAGCGCATCGAGCTGATGGACAGCGAGAACCTCTCCGAAATCGTCGCGGACATGCGCCACGAAGTCGTCGAGAACCTCGTGCGCCTGCACATTCCGGAAAACGCCTATGCCGAACAATGGGACGTTGCCGGCCTGAAGACGGGCGTTCTGGAGCAGCTCAACCTCGACCTGCCGATCGACGCCTGGGCGGCTGAGGAAGGCATCGACGAAAAGGATATCCTGGAGCGCCTGCGCACGGCCACCGACCTAGCGGCACGGGATCGCGCGGAACGCTTCGGCCCCGAGATCATGACCTATGTCGAGCGTTCGGTCCTGCTGCAGACGCTGGACCATCTGTGGCGCGAGCACATCGTCAATCTCGATCACCTGCGCTCCGTCATCGGCTTCCGCGGCTATGCCCAGCGCGACCCGCTGCAGGAATACAAGGCCGAGGCCTTCGAACTCTTCCAGGCGCTGCTGGCGAACCTGCGCCAGACCGTCACCGCGCAGCTCATGCGCGTCGAACTGGTGCGCCAGGCCGCCGATGCTCCGGCGCCGGTGCCGCCGACAATGGAAGGCCATCACATCGACGGCACGACCGGCGAGGACGATTTCAACGAAGGCGGCGGCTTCATGGCCGTGGCCGTCGAAGACCGCGATCCGAACGACCCGTCGACCTGGGGCCGTATCGCCCGCAACGAACCCTGCCCCTGCGGCTCGGGCAAGAAGTACAAGCATTGCCACGGTGCTTTCGAGCAGGCTTGAAGGCTTGAGAAAAAGCGATGATGCCGCCTCCGGGCGGCATTTTCTTTTGGGGATGAGAGGGTCTTACCCAACCGTTTGTTAACCCTGATCTGACAAGACTGGCTTTCGTTCAGTTTTGCGTGGCGTTCGGGTTCCTGTGTTGATGGCGGTCATTCAGTCGGCGGAAAGGTTGCTGCCAGCGGGCCTGCGCGGCAAGGCGGAACCGTTCACGCGGTCACTCGCCACGATCTTCGCCAGCGACGATCCGCGCAACCTCGCCCAGCGCATGGCGCTCATCACCTTTGCCATCCGCGTCATCAGTGCGGCCATCGCCTTCATCTCGCAGATCATCCTTGCCCGCGTGATGGGCGAGTTCGAATACGGCATCTTCGTCTTCGTCTGGGCGCTCGTCGTGATCTGCGGCGACCTTTCCTGTCTCGGCTTTCACACCACCGTCGTGCGCTTCCTGCCGGATTATGCCGGCCGCAGCGCCCATGCGGAGATCCGCGGCCTTACCTCGACGGCCCGCGTCTTCGCCATGCTGTCCTCGACGGCGCTGGCACTGCTCGGCTTCCTCTGCCTCTGGATGTTCCACGAGGCCTTCGCCGACTACTATGTCGTGCCGCTGTTCGTCGGCCTCTTCTGCATGCCGATGATCGCGCTCGGCGACGTGCTGGACAGCACGGCGCGCGCCCATAGCTGGGCGCTGGCCGCGCTCAGTCCGACCTATATCATCCGCCCGCTGCTGATCCTCGTCTTCATGGTTCTGGCGGTGTGGCTGGACGAGCCGCACACCGCGCTGACCGCCATGGTCGCCGCGCTGGCCGCCACCTACCTCACCACGGTCGTGCAGTTCGTCAGCATCGTGCGGCGGCTCGGAAAACGCTATGTCGCCGGGCCGCGCAAGCTGGAATTCGCCCTGTGGATCAAGGCGGCGCTGCCGATCTTCGTCATCGAGGGCTTCAGCTTTCTGCTCACAAATTCCGACGTCATTGTCGTCGGCCTGTTCCTCGATCCGGAAAGCGTGGCGATCTATTTTGCGGCGGCCAAGACCATGGCGCTGGTGCATTTCGTCTTCTTCTCGGTGAAGGCGGCTGCCGCCCCCCGCTTTTCCGCGCTCTTCGCCTCCGGGGACCGGATAGCGCTCGCGCGCTTTGCCGGCGAGACGGTGCGCTGGAGCTTCTGGCCGTCGCTTGCCGTCGGGCTCGGCGTGCTCGCGCTCGGCCATGTGCTGCTGTCGCTCTTCGGGCCGGCCTTCACGGCCGGCCACGGCCTGATGGCCATCCTCTTCGCCGGCATTCTCGCCAAGGCGCTGGTCGGCCCCGGCGAGGTGCTGCTCACCATGTCCGGCGAGCAGCGGCTGTGCGCGCTCGTCTATGCCGTGGCGCTCGCGGCCAATATCGGCCTCAACGTCACGCTCATCCCGCTCTTCGGCGTGACGGGCGCGGCCGTCGCCACGGCCAGCGCCATGGTGCTGGAAGCGATGCTGCTGCACCTCGCCGTGCGCGGAAAACTCTCGATCATTCTCTTCGCCTTCGCCAATCCGGTGAAGGCAAGCCTCATCAACGGGATGGACCACCATGACCGATAGCCACGGCTTCGACCATGCGATCGCGGCAGGGCGTGCCCAGGCCGCCGTTCCCCCGGCCGCCCCGCTGGCGCAGCCGCCGGCCGACCAGCGTATCGCGACCGGCCGTCCGGGCCGTTCGCTGGCGCTCTATCCGGCGACGGCCGGCTATGAGTTGCAGCAGGAGCTCGACTTCCTGTCCAACCGCGTCATGGAGCCGAACGTCTTCTTCACCGGCCGCTTCCTCGCGCCCGCCATGCCACGGCTCGAAGACCGCACCGTGCGCCTCTCCGTCATCCGCGACGAGAGCGACGGGCGCAGCCGCATGCGCTTCCTCATGCCCTTCTCCATCGAGAAGCCGGGCTTTTCCATCGGCTCCAGCATCCTGCGTGCCTGGTCGAACCCGTTCGGCCCGCTCGGCACGCCGCTCGTCGACGCCGAGGATGCGGCCGAAACGCTCGACAACCTCCTGGAGGCGCTCGGCAGCGCGGGCTCCGGCCTGCCGCCGATCCTCGTCCTGCCGGATCTGCGTCTCAACGGGCCCTTCGCGCAGTTGATGCGCGCCGTCGCGATCGGCCGCAACCTGCCCGTCACGGTCACCGACACCTATCGCCGGCCGATGCTGGAAAGCCTGCTCGACGGCCAGAGCTATCTCCAGCACGCCATCTCGCCCGAGCATTTCCGCGAGCTGCGCCGGCAGTGGCGCAGGCTCGATCAGCTCGGCGCGCTCAGCTACAACGTCGCCCGCCAGCCGGCCGACATCCGCCTGCGCATGGAAGAATTCCTGTTGCTGGAAGCGGCGGGCTGGAAGGGTCGCGGCCGCACCGCGATGATCAACGACCGCTACCGCGCGGCCTTCGCCCGCGAGGCGATCTCCAACCTCGCCGAGACCGACGGCGTGCGCATCCACACGCTCGACCTCGACGGCCGCGCCATCGCCTCCATGGTGGTCTTCCTGACCGGCGGCGAGGCGTATACTTGGAAGACCGCCTATGATGAGGAATTCGCGAAATACTCGCCGGGCAAGCTGCTGGTGGCCGAGCTCACCGAATGGCACCTCGACGACGCCAATATCGCACGGTCAGATTCCTGCGCGGTGCCGGATCATCCGGTGATGAGCCGGTTCTGGGAGGAGCGCGAGGACATGGGAACGCTCGTCGTCGGCCTGCAGCAGAATCGCGACCGCGACGTGCGGCAGGTGGCGACCCAGCTTCACCTCTACCGCAACACCCGCAACGTGGCGCGGCTGCTGCGCGAGAAGATCAGGTCGCTCGCGCGGCGTTAAGCCGCAAAAGACGTTTCCTCCGCCGCGCGCTTGCGCAGCAGATGGCGGATGACCTTGCCGGAGGTCGTCAGCGGCAGCGCGTCGACGAACTCCACCTCGCGCGGATATTCGTGCATGGAGAGCCGCGACTTCACCCATTCGCGGATGTCGATCGCCAGCGCCTCCGACGGTGCATGGCCGGGGCGCAGCATCACATAGGCCTTGACGATTTCCGTGCGCACCGGATCGGGCTTGCCCACCGCGGCGGCAAGCTGCACGGCGGGGTGGCCGGCAAGGCAATCCTCGATCTCGCTCGGCCCGATGCGGTAGCCCGAGGAGGTGATCACGTCGTCGTCGCGGCCGAAGAAAGTGACGTAGCCCTCCTCGTCCATGCGGCCGAGATCGCCGGTCATCATCCAGTCGCCGATGAACTTTTCCGCCGTTGCCTTCTCGTTCTTCCAATAGCCGAGGAACATCACGGGATCGGGGCGCTTCACCGCCACCTGCCCCACCGTGCCGCGCGACACTTCGTTGCCCCTGGCGTCGATTATGGCGACCACATGGCCCGGCACCGCCTTGCCGATCGGCCCCGGCCGCGACACGCCGAGCTTGCCGATCGAGCCGAGCACGATGTTGCATTCGGTCTGGCCGTAGAACTCATTGATGGTGATGCCGAGCGTGTCCTTCACCCATTCCCAGGTCTCGCGGCCGAGCGATTCGCCGGCGGAGCCGATGGTGCGCAGGTTCAGCCGGTACTTGTCCCGCGGGTTGGCGACCGTCTTCATCAGGCGCAGCGCCGTCGGCGGAATGAAGGCATTGCGCACATCCATGTCCTGCATGATGCGATAGGCCATGTCGGGGTCGAACTTCTGGCCGGGCGAGGAGACGACCGGCACGCCGAGCAGCAGCGCCGGCAGGAGCACGTTCAACAGCCCGCCCGCCCAAGCCCAGTCGGAGGGTGTCCAGATGCGGTCGCCGGGCTGCGGCAGGAATTCATGGTGCATCTGGAAGCCCGGCACGTGGCCGAGCAGCACCCGGTGGCCATGCAGCGCGCCCTTCGGAGGCCCGGTGGTGCCGGAGGTGTAGATCATCATCGCCGGATCGTCCGGGCCGCTGTCGGCGGCCTCGAAGGGCCCGGCATGCTGCGCAATCAGGTCGTGAAAGGACCTTACCGCGGGATCGGCGGCAGGCTCGGTCGTGATCACGAGATCGAGCGTGGGGAGATCCGCGCGGATCGGCTGCAGCCGTTCCGCGCCGAACCGGTTGGTGACGATCGCCTTCGCCTCGGCATTCCGAAGCCGGAAGAGCAGGGCATCCGCACCGAAGAGCAGCGCGAGCGGCAGGGCGATGGCGCCGAGCTTGTAGATGGCGAGATGGGCGATCACCGTCTCGAAGCCCTGCGGCAAGAGGATCGCCACGCGGTCGCCTTTCGCGACGCCTTCAGCGACCAGCGCCGCTGCGAAGGCGTCGGACCGGGCGGCAAGCTCGCCATAGGTCATCGAGAGCGGCGGGGCATCCGGGAGGAAATGCTGGAGACAGATACGATCGGGCTCGCGTGCCGCCCACGCGTTGGAAACGGCGGTGCCGATGTTGAAACGATCCGGGATCTGCCAGCGGAAATCCCGGTACAGCGCGTCAAAGGTGGGTCTCTCGGCGAGCATCCGGCGTCACTCCAGTTTGCTGCATTGCACCTAGCATTCTGAAGGGCCTGCCTGCAATGGCGGCTTTTTGCGGGGGTCAGAGCCAGGAGAGCCGGTTGTCGACTTCGCTGACCTCCTTCACCGACGCGGCGATCTCCGTGGCGCGGCTCGCCTCCTCAGCGGAGCCGATGCTCCCGGAGAGGATGATGCGGGTGCCCTTGCAGGTCACGGTGATGTCCGAAGCATCCACGTCGCCGGCCACCGAAAGCGCATCCGCCACCGCGGTTTCCAGCCAGGCGGGATGCGGACCATCGAAATGTTCCGGCGGTTCGCCTTTGAACGTACCTTCCTTGAAGACCATGACGCGCTCCTTTGCTCTTGCTGCAAGGAAATGCAGGAGAAGCGATTTTGTTCGCTCCTCGCAGGGCGAACAATGCTTACGGCTTGTGAAGAGGCATCCCCGAAATGGTTGAGACCCAAGAGCGTGCACATCGCTCTTGGGTCCCCCTCACAACCGCATCCGGGGGTGTCAGCAGTTGCACCCAAGAAATGCCGCTCTGCAAAATTTGTTCCCGCTAAAATGTGAATTTTGGATCGGCGGGAAATGTGATGGCCGCGCGTTCAGCAGAACGCGTGTCGAACAATAGCGATCGGTCTGGATTTTGGTGCCCCATGCCGGGCAGCGTAAATTGAGCGTTTTCCGATAGTTGCAAAAAAGCTGGACCCAGAAACGTCCCGCTGTTTTTACAAACGAATTTTGAAGAGTGTCCAACGCCTTTCGAGTGTCGCACAACGGTCGGCCGGTGTGCTGCTGGCAGGAGTAGAATGATGGCAGCGAAGAACTCGCGCACGTTCGCCGACGCGGCGGAAAGCTTCATCCAGCATGGCGGCGACGGTCGTTACCTGCCCTTGATTATTTCGCACTTCGGCAAGCGACCTCTGGGCAAAATCTACCCCTTTGACGTGCATGAGATGGCGGCGTGTCTTTATCCAAGCCAAAAGAACTCGACGCGAAATCGTCAGGCCATCTCTCCGGCCAAGGCAGTTTTGCGCCATGCGGCCGATCGGGGATGGTGCCCGTCACGTCCTATCCGTCGCCTAAAAGAGGAGGCGCCGAAGCGTAAGAGTCCGGCGTCACAGACATGGCTGCATGCCTTCGTCAGGCAATGCCAGAAGGACGGGTTGCCGCATCTCGCAGCCCTGGTGCTTTTTATGGCCACAACAGCCGCGCGGGTGACGGAGGCGATAAATCTACGCTGGAATGAGGTGGACCTGGCACGGTGTTCTGCATTGCTGCTAAAAACGAAGACCGGCAGAAACTCGCGACGGGATTTCAGTAAGGAAGTGTCCGCCCGCCTCGCCGAGATAAGGGGCGACGCCGGGCTGAACGATAAGGTTTTCGGCTACTCCGGCAGACAGGCCGTCAACGCAAGAATCCGTGCGGTCTGCGAGCGTGCCGGCATAAGCTACAAATCCAGCCACGCATGTGGACGACACACTTTTGCGACGACGGCCATAAGCCTTGGCATCGACATCCGTACGACGATGATGGCTGGCGACTGGCGCAGCGTCGAAGTATTCCTCGGGACCTACGTTCATGCCAACCCAAACGCCGGCAGGATCGTTGCCGACACCCTTGGCCGCTACCAATTCGATCCCGATTTATAAGGCCATTGACTCTTCGTTCTGGCGGAACGAAAAAAGAACATGCGCCACGACAATCTAGTTCCGCTTGATCTGGAATCGCTGTTCGGCCGTGACCGTCCGACACTGTCGAGCCTACCCGATTGGTATGCCCTTGGTGGACATTGCTCGAATTGCGAACGGGAGGGCTGGATTAACCGGTGGGAGCTGCAACGCGAGGTGGGCGGCGACGTCTATCTCTACGAGCTGCGCCCGTGGTTGCGCTGCCTGAAGTGCGGCAATAAGGGATCGAACACATGGATAACAGCCAAGCTGCCGCGTTGACCGCGGACGCAAGGAGATGGCGGAAAAAGTATCGCTGGAGGCTGACATGGCCTGGTGAGGAACTGGAAGACTGGTTAGCCTACGACGACGACCTGTTCATTGGCCGCATCCATCGCGACAAAACCAGCCTCAAATCCGGCATGTTCATCTGGGCCGGCGGATGCTCCAGTTGGTGGGAGTTCCAACGCCCAATGCCGCATTCCGGGCACGAGGCCGAGGCATGGCAAGCTGCCAAGCGCGTGGAAGAGTGGTACGATGAGGGAGCCGCGCGGACAGGCCCGAAGCCCGCGGCCCTTTCGAGGCGGATAGCAGACCTGAAGGAGCGCGGCCGAAGGTTTGGATGGTGGGAAAGGAGGGAGGCGCGATGAGACGCGGTGCATGGAGCGAGCCCGTCACGTTCGAGACGCAACGCCTTGGCCAATATCGCACAATTATCAGCGCGGAAGAGGCGGCCGGCATCCTGATGGGAGAATGGCCCATCGAGGATGGCAGCGCCCTACGCGCGGCATGCGAGGCGTGCCTCGATGCACTGGAAGGCCGGGGTGACCCGGAAGTCGCTCGATCGGCATTTCTGAGAGCGGCCGACGAGGCAAACGTGTTTATTAGGGACGCGTGACGGCTACTGCCGTTCACTCCCTCGCCGTTGCCCCGCCTCGATCCGCTGAAGGATTTCGCGTACGACCTTGATGTCACCCGCCTGCTGGCTGACGAGGCTCTGCAGTTCCTTGATCGCCATTGCGGTAGAGGTTGTCGTCTGCTCCGTCACCGTGACGCGATACGATAGGTTATCGACCTGAGACGCGACCTTTCGGCTATCGGCTTCAAGCCCCCGGAACCGCTCTTCGACGCGAGCTTCCGTAGCCTTAACCTCCGCGAGACGATCCTTGTGCAAGGTCTCATGTCCGGAGCGCCACGCCTGCAGGTCTTCAATATCGCGGCTCTTATCGACCCAGATTACCACGCCGCCGATGATCATGCTGGCGAGGGTGAATATTTGGATGAAGGTGTTGAGGTTGACCTCAAGCTTCGGCGCGCGGGTGATGCCCATGGTCTTTTCCTCCATCAAGGGACCGCCATTTCGCCGTGGCGCCGGCATTCCGCATCCGTCCACACCTTGCCGGCGCACAAGCCGACGACGGTTCTGTCGATCTTCCGCTGATCGGCCGGGTTCGCCCCGCGCGCGCCGACAAGATCAGTGCCCACGACGCGGCGCAGGCCCGTCACATCTACTGGCCCCGAAATTCCACAGCCCGCCGCCGTCAAGGCAACGGTCATAAGCGCTGCGAGCATCGTCAGCCGCGTTTCTTGCTTCATTGTTCTGCCTTTCGATCTTTGAGGTGACGGACCGGGCGCCCTCGCCGCGGATCTCGGCATAGAGCCAGATGAGGCCGCCGGCGACGACGGTGCCCAGCAGGATCTTCGGCCAGGGGATCATGCCTCCACCTCGGCCGCGCGGCTGCGCACGTCACGCGCATCGAGACGCTTGCGCCAATAGAGGAAGCCAGCAACGGCGCCGAAGGCGGCAAGGATGAGAAGCAGGTTCTGCCACGGGATCGAGCCGAGCGCCGTCAGCGTGGTTGCCGCGCCACCGCCGACGGCGGGACCCAGCACTTCCTTCGACTGCCACCATGGCGCATCGAGGCTCTGCGGCGTCACGGCCACCGGCTTCTCCTCGGTCACTGGAGCCGCCTTGGTGGCCAGCACCTTCTGCGGCGCCAGATCGACGAGCATGAGGTGGATCGCCGCCCGCGTCTGCGGGCCGTCCAGCCCGTCGAGCGCGCCGGAATATTTGCCCGCCGCGCGCGCCGCCCCTTGGAAGCCGCGCAGATCATCGGGGCGATAACCGAGCACAACCACCCCCAGGCGGGTGTAGCAGTCCAGGCGATCGGGATAGCCGTTCAATCCGCCATTAATGCGCCGGGTGATCATTTCCGGATCGTTCCGGTCGGCATAGCGGTTGAGACTGCGACGGTCGGGATTGCCCTCATCCCAATACCAGATCGCCGAGAGCCCCTCCCATGGATCGGTGTTGATGAGATCGGGGTCGCTGACAAAATCCGGTGGGTTCATCCCCTTGGCGACGCACCAGGCATGGAATGCCCGGATGTTATAGCCGCCCGTCACCTGGATCGGGCCGCGCCCCCGGTTCTTGAAGCCATCGCCATCCACCGCCGGCGTATTGCCGAGATCGGTGCGCGTGTCATACCGCTTTTGCGCCGGCGTCGGCCCCCAGATTTCCCGGTCGAAGCGGAAAGATCCGCTCTCGTGCATGAGCTGCGCGAGGAAGTGCACGGCGCGGTGCGGTAGATCGAGGCCGGCCGCCGCGCCGTGGCGATCGAGCGCCGTCATGACGGAGTTGAGGTTGCTGTCGTTAACGCGCGCCTTCGCGGCCGCGCGCACATGTGCTGCGGTGATCAATGATAGTCCTTTCAAGGTTGGGCAGGCAGGGTTGCCGCCCCATTGGCAATGGGCGGGTGGTGAACATGGGACAGCGTGACGCGCATGATAGCCCCTCGGCGAAACTTCACGGTTAACGTTAAGTTTCTTGCCTAGTTGCAATTTCCAATTGGCTGTGCTGAAAGCGTCTAATAAACCAAGATGGAATGAACTTCGGGTACGCGACAAACACGTCATAAGAGGATGTCTTGAATATCAAGATTAGCTTTTCAGCGGTTTCCAAGAACGGGCGGCTCGTGATCGAGGTGTCACGCGGAATACCCGTGCCGGTTTCCATCTACGCCGCCACTCCAATCCTTAAGGAGGTGGAGAGCGGTCTTTACGGGACGCAAATTGAAGTAAAAATTGCCGGACGCATCACATTCTCTGGCGCCCTAGATCCCGACAGAACAGTGTTTTTCCGGCCGCCATTGAGCATCGGACCGGGCAAGCCTAGAATTGTTCTGACGATATCTCCTCTGGAGGATGGGTTATATTTTTCCGGCGATATCGAGCTCCACCTTACGGAAAACGTGGCGGATCAGGGTGCAGATGTAACGCCGCCCAACCTTCACCGTTGCTAAATAATGCAACGCGTTGATGCGAATTTCCCTATCAAGCTTCGGAACAAAGTTTGGAGAACACGCATGACTGTTGAACTGTGTCAGTTGACACTCGTAGGTCCAAAAGGCGAATGGGTGTATGTGAATCCCGCCTTTGTAGTAAGTGTGCGGCAGCGCGACAATTTCACCGAAATATTGACCCATCATTCAGTCGTGGGAAAGACGCTTAAGGTCCAGGAGCCGGCTGATCTGGTACTTCGCAAGCTGTCGGGGAAGTCGTCACTGACAATAGCTTCTTGAGTTGGGCAGCGAGAAATGAGCAACCATCAATCTCGTCAAACTAGCAGGCTGCAGATCGCCGGGTATTTGATCGGTGCGGCGATCGTCGCGCTATGGATAATCCTTCCTCCACCTGCGTAGGGAGAATCGCCCTTTTCCTATGCAATTGCTTGTAGTGGCTGGTTCGCGCCGATCGGCGTTGAAGTTGGTGGACACACCTTTGAGGGTTCACTATAGGGTTACTGAATAGGCGTCACCAAAATCAGGAACTGCGCATATGAACATAGCGACGAAACACGAATCCGCCAAAGACGTAATGAGCCGCTTGCGCAAGGTCTACGCGCCCGCGCTGCAAAATGATGCGGATCGGTTCTACAGCTATAAGCTAGTATCACTGTTCCACGCCATGGGCGCGATTTCCTTACCTGGAGATTGGGCGGAGTTTGGTGTCTACAAGGGACGTTGCGCTCGGTTTATTTCATCGTTCCTGACGGGGAAGAGAAAACTCCATTTGTTTGACAGCTTCGAAGGGCTGCCAGCCGATTGGATCGGGCAATGGAGAGCGGGTGCGTTTAAGATGGACGAGAGTGAAATTCCCTCTTTCAGCGATCCCCGTATTCAGATTCATAAAGGCTGGTTCAATCAAACGGTTCCAGCATTTCGCGCCACTCAAACAGAACCTCTTTCGTTCCTCCATATTGACGGCGATCTTTACAGCTCGGCTATGGATGTCCTCATGGGCCTCGATGACCTCATCGTTCCGGGAACGATCCTTCTCTTCGATGAGTACATGATGGTTGCCGACGGAGAGACTTCGGACGATGAACACCGAGCGCTTTACGATTGGGCGGCACAAAAGTCGCGCCATTTTGAATATCTCTGGCGAACAGAGTGGATGCAGGTAGCGGTAAGAGTAACTGCGTGAACAATTTGGACCGGCGGTTGCCGGTCCACGTTCGCGTTAATCGGGAAGCTCCACCACCTCCCGCATTTCCCCTGCGACAGGCCTCATCGGAACCATCCAGTTGGGGCCATACCGATCAGCCAGGAAGTCGCTATCAGTTGACGGTGCCAGCATTGCCCGTCCATAGAAATCGATCATGCGGAAGGGAAGGATGTGATCCTTTCGCACTTCGCGAATAGTCAACTGCTCCATGTGCATGAGGACGAAACCCTCTTTCTCAGAATGAGCGATGGGAAACACGTCGATCTCGTGACCGGCAGAAGGCGCTATCACCTTCAGAAATTCGTGCTCGCCAAAAACCGATGCGCGAACTCCCATAGACGTCAGCGCCGCAACGATCGCGTCTAGCGAAGGTTTGATCTTGTCTCTTCCGACAACATCCAAAGCCACCACCATATCAACATCGTCATCGTGAGGAATAAACTCACCGGTTCTTATCGCCCCCAGATAAGTCCCATAACAGATGGCTGTGACGTACCCAATGCTTGCGAAGACGCGGTTCACCTCCGCAATTGCGTTTAGATGAGAAGCGGCCTTCGCTTGCAAGTCCGCCCCTGCCATCGCATGAGACCGGAACATGATCGGTTGAGGAACATTTCCATTCCCCACCCTTGCGTACAGTTTGTTGACCTCTCGCTCGACTCTTTCTGGCGTACCTCTTCCAGCGAGGTACATCACCAAGTCTGACAGATAGATCATATCAGCCTTGCGGAAATTTTCGATAGCATCCACGAGAATCACGCTCACTGCAAACAACTCATCGTCGGATGCAATGAAATTCTTATCTTTCGGTCGGCGATCCAAGAGAAACTCACACAGCGATGCAGCGACAGGTAGAGCCTTGACCGCCAGTATATCCTGCGACTTCTTGAGGCAGTGATGGATAGACTGAAGGATGTCGGACCTCAGCCGAACGGATCGAGCGCTATCGCAAGCTCCTCCAATCATTGCCCTGTCGCAAATGTGCTGGAGTTCCGCCCCGGCTGTTGCAACCCTCCGCCCAGCATCGTCAGGGTACAGACCGTAGAACCTGCGGGCACGGTCTGCAAAAATTGCGGCGCGAGCTGCCAAGATTGGATGTGCTATGTTTGATGTACTTATACGATCGCCCGTTCCGGTCTCGACCATCACTTCGAGATCGTAGCTTCTCGCGGCGTAGATGCCCCTCCTATTGAAGACATGGATTTCATCGAGGCGTTGGGGTCGATCGAACTCGAATGTCCACGTTGGATTCGTCTCCAGTTCGGAGTGGTAGCCCCGAAAATTGACAAGGCTGCCAGCTGGAAGGCTCTTTATATGCTTGGAGGACGCTTCGGCCGATCCCGGAAAATCATGCTGGATTCCGTCCACAACCCATCGGACCCCAGATAGGTTAAGGAATGTGTGGCCCTTCGCGGTGATTGTCACTCGCGTCACTTCCGCAAAAACAGGGACGACGAACGGATACGTTCCAAAATGAACCAGTCCGGGCAAAAGGTCGCAAAGATCGTCTGATGTCACGAGGTACTCCATAATTTACGACTACGTGCGGCCCAGAGCCAATTCGGCCTTTATCCAGGTGGAGGAAATGCCGTCGGTGCGCGGAAGATAGATGACTTCGCACAGGCTCTTGAAGTGATCGAACCGGCCACTCCAATCGTCCCCCATGACCAGTACGTCAGCGCTATGCTCTTTTATATACTCGCCCTTGAGTTCCAAGCTTTCTTCGTAAAATGCAGCATCGACAGCCTTGAGGTTTCGGATGATCTCGATCCGATTCTGCTCCGACACAAACGGGCGTTTACCCTTTTTGCTGAAATTGAGGTCGTCAGTTGATACTCCCACAACCAGCCTGCTACCGAGAGCGGCCGCACGGTTGATCAGATTTAGATGTCCTATATGAAACAGATCATAGGTCCCAAATGTGATCACCGTCGTGGCCAACCGCTTCATATCCTTGCTACCTCTTTATCTAAATGTCATGTACCTGTCACAAACCGTAAAACTCTGCAAGGTTCTAAAGCGTCGAAGCGCTAGTACGTTGCGGAGTCCCTGCCATGCAGCTATCGCTGCTGGCAGGGCCTATCCCTAGGCGTCCGCCATGACTGATCGCACCAAAAAAAATGCCTGGCTCCATAGCGCCCTGAGAAACAATGGCTACACCCAAGCCGACTTGGCCACCCGCTGGGGCGTAGACGCCTCTCTCGTGAACCGGTACATAAACCAGGGCGATCTTTGGCTGACGGATGTCCGGATCGCAGCGATTGCCGATATGATTGGCATGTCTCACGACGAGATCGTGGAACGAGATGGCAAAGGCTACAGGCGGTCGAAAACGTCTGGAAACGCAGATACTCGTGGCTTGGCACCGCTCTCACAGCTGCAGCAGCTTGTCGAACATAAAGTGCAACTCTTCGACAAAGACAGCATTGCCGTTCAACTCTCAATCGTGAAGGGCGAAGATGGCAGCTACTACATTTCTCGGATAGAAACACGGAACGACACACCTGACGCTTCCGCCAACCATTGAGGGCAGACCTCTAGCCTATTAGGTAACTACCGCGGGACAAGACCGAATACGCAGACATAAAGTTAGGAGTTCGCGGTGGCGAAAGTCTCAACCGAAAGCATGATCATCTACGAGATGACCCACGGAAGTCTCTTCCGTGAGCTTCTGATCAGCACCCTCGTCAAGGCCGGCTCTCTCTCGAAGTCCGAAGCCGCAAAACTGTGCTCCGACATGGCAACGAACGCGCCGAGATACCTAAGCCCCCTAGAGGGAGCCGACCAATTGCTTGATGCCACGATGGACCGGTGGGAGACGCTTGCGGCCGGCTATCATGGCGCGGGCCCGGAACCTAGGGGTCTCTAGGCGTCCCATCGCCGCGCCACGCCCATTCGTTCTTGATGCTATCCACCGCATCGAGATATTCCGACATCTCAATCTCGCCGCGCTGGACCTTGAAGAACATCGGATCAGTCTTCGACGTGAAAAGATACTGCCGTATGCGTCGGTAACCATCCGCGATCTGCTCCTGTGTAGCCTCGACCGGAAGTGTGGGCCCTTCCTCCCCGAATACTGCGGTCGCTGCGATCCAGGCGAAGGTCTCGCCCTTATGGTGCGCGAGAATGTCGTCGGAAATGCTTGGATATTGAGCGCCTGATTGAAGGGCTGTGAGCATTCCAGTCTCCTTTAGCCGAAGATGACGCCTTGGCTGGCCATAATGTTTTTCGTGACGTTCGTGCCGCCCGTAGCTGTCGATGCACGGATAATCCCGCCTTGCTGGACGACGATGTCCGTCGCGGCCGGACTACCGCCCATTTGAGCATTGCCGCCGTTGATGTTGATCGTGGCAGAAAGGGCATAGATACCGTTTCCGATATTGCCGCTGGCGTTGAAGCTCTGTGCTGAGATGTCGGAGGTATAAAGGGCATGGAGCCCCTTCTGCCCGCATCCATTCGCGTGCCCGCCAGCAACGTTGACCCGCGACCCGCCGTGCGCGCGAACGCCATCCGTCCCGGCATTGTCGCAGTTTGCTTGGCTAGCGTTGATCGTCGCGCCGTTGAGTGCATAGATTCCATGGATTCCAGCGCCTGAACAATCCGGCTGGAGCGCATCTATATCGCCGCCATTCGTGGCGTAGATCCCATATGAGCCACAGTCAGAGCAGTCGGTCGTGGAATACGCGTTGATTTTCGATGACCGCCAAGCATACAGGCCTGCGATGGCCGCACCGCTTACGTCGGAAAGCGATGCGTCAATAGTCGACGTGCGGCCGGCATGTATGCCATTTTCGCCCGCGCCAGAGAAATTTGTCTGGTGGGCGACGATATGGCTGTTGCGCTGAGCGGAGCAGCCGTCACCGCCGGCATTCTTCACCCCATATGGTGCACTAGGGTTTTCCTCAATTATCGCGCGCGAGCCGATGCTTGCGTAGACGCCATCGCGTCCCGTTGCCGTGCCGCTCGTGTCCATGCTGAACAACGCCGCAATGATCGGAAGGAAGCCACCGTCGGTGACGCCGAAAGCAGGAATACGAGGTTGCGTATCGATCCGTTGAGTGAGGGCCGAACGCTGAATGGTGGTCTCGGCGTCTTCCGCCTCGATGCGAATGAATGACAGGTTGAGGCCGCGAACCAAGACCTGTTCCGCCATCACGAAGCCGGACAGGAGCTTTATCACGATCAATGGCTGTGAGCTGGTAGACCCGACAATCCCGGCAAGCACGTAGCGTGGGGGCCCCATCAAAGACGCCGCGACAACCGCTTCATTGATGGTCGCGAAATCGCCGCCGGCCCCAACGGTGAGTGTCACGGCGATATCGCGGCCTGTGCCGTTGTCGCGATACCACGTTCGCGTAGTAGCGCCGCCGGAGGCGAAGGTGTCGACGCTCCCGTTATCACTGTCAGTGTAGCGACCGCCGAGGCCATCGCCCGCCGCAGCTCGGCCATTCACCAGGATTGCGTTGATGCCTGCGGGAACCTCAATGGCCGCCATGCCTGCGATCGTCCCATAGATCGGAACGTTTCCCTGGCTCACGGCGTCGGAGGCATAACCGGCCGCAATGTCTCGGGCGGTTTCTGCATCAGCCTTGGCGGTTTCAGCAGCATCACGGGCTTCCAATGCATCATCCGCCGCGGCCTCAGCGACATCCGCAGGCAGTTCCGCCTGCTTTGCCCAAGCGCCCGACGACAGCTTGTAGATGCCGCGGTTCATGACTGTCGCATCCACGACAACCAAACCGATGTCGCCGTCTTCGTAGTCCGCAGCTACTGCCGCCAGTTCGGCAAGCGAACCCTTGATTACGGCGGCTCCAAGGGACATCGTCAGCGACGCTACAAGTCGTTCAACCTCAGTTCCCCAAGTTTGCGCATCTTGGGGAGTCGGGGAGCGGGCATCACCTCCGCCGTCATAAGGCGCAAACACATCGTTTGCCGTCTTCGTATACACAGGCATCAAATTCTCCTGGGATCATCATGAGCGCGCCGCTGCGCAGTCACTTCGGGATTGCGAGGCCGGACGGAGAGTGTCACGGGGTGGGGTTTGACACTTCGATTGAGTAGACCAGAGGAGCCCCCTCGATGCCGCCGCTCGTCATTGTCGTCAGCTTCCATTCCACGATGTGCACGGCGGCCGTCATGTTCGTGTACGTGTCGGAAAAGGTGGCATCCTCGCCTGGTCGCAGGTCTTTCTCGTCGATAATCGACCAGGAGCCGAACGAGCCGCCTTCCGGGCCCCATCGGCGAGACAATCGAATGGAGGCACAGCGAAGCTCGCTGGCCTCGACGGTCACGTTGATTGTTCCGTTGCCGGTCGTGCTGCTCTCTGCATCACCGGAGATGTGGGTGGGCAGGCCGCAGGGTGTGTCGTCTACAACGCCGGTCTGGCTGAACACCGGCGAGAAATAACTGCCTTCGTCGCCCGCGAAAATGCGCACGCGCGCATCCACGGTCTGCCCAAGGAAGTCGGCCGTGATATGGGCAAAGGTCGGCTGCTCCGCCATCGGTAGCCAGGGCCCCGGCAGACCACCCGTATAGACCCGACATGTGGCCTCCGCCGTGTCGAAGGAAACGCCAGGGAGCGCATAAGCAATGCGGAATTCCTTGGCCCCGGAAACGGGATAGGTGATCTGCACCATCGCCGTCGGCGCGTCCGGCGTCGGAAGCGTGCTTTCATAGGCCATTTCCGGGATTGGGTCAGGCGCATCCGCCTCGTCCGTTTCCGGGTTCCACGCCGGCAGGTCTGGCCAGACCGAGAAGGGTATCTCCACCGAGCCGCGCCCGTCGTCCACGCGAGGAGAGAGCATGCGGACCTTCTCTACGTCGCCGAGATCGGGCAGTTCCATCGTGCCGTAATATTTGCCCCAGGCGGCAAGCCCGGCCATGTTCGTAACCGCGATGCCGCTTTCCGCGCGCGCCAGCCGGAAGAGCCGGCGCGCGATGCGCTGCGCGATCGCTGCCGAAGGCTGGAAGGGCAGCACGACGTCGAATATCTTCGGCCCGTATTGCGTGACCTCGTCATCGACGCGCGCCCATGCAATACCGGTCATGTCCAGGTCGGCCATCTCGTAATTGCGCTCGGGTGCATAGTAGCTGACGCGGCAGATGTTCGGCCGCTCTACCGCCTCCGGCCCGCATGCCCAGTCGAAATCGATGAAGTCGCGCGGTGTGAAGGCGATTTCGGCCAGGGGATCGTCGTCGATCAGCTCGAACCATATCCTGCCCTCGGTCGTCATGCGGATTTCCGCGCCGATCGAGCGCAGAATATCTTCCATGGTATCCTTGCGCGCACCTTCCCATGCCCACATTCCGGAGCATCGCGCCCGCTTTTCCGTCCCGGTCTTCGTGGCGACAAGCCCGTCGGCCCGGTCTGCCTCCTGGGAGATGAGGCTCCAGTCGAACCGATCAGCGACAAAAGCCGGGTCGCGCCGTAGGACGTGCGCGGCGCAGATGATGCCGTTGTCACTCCAGGCCGTCAGGCCCGTGCGTGGATCGTAGATCAGGGAGGCGCGCTGCACCTCTTCGGTATCCGGCACACCGTTCTGATAGAGCGCCAGGTACTTTTCTTCGCTGAGGCCCGGATTGTAATAGGTCACCAGCGACTGCGCGATGCCGCGCACTTGATGGTCGGCGGTCCAGAGCGACGGGAAGGCGGAGACAAGCACGCCCCAGGCCGTCTCGGCTCCGTCGCCCTTCTTATCCTCGATCTTCATCCAGGCGCCGCCCGGCCGCGCCCAGGGCGGTGTCGTCACGCTTCCGTCGGAGTCGATGGTGACCTCGCGCCCGCCGACATAATAGTTCTCCACGGCGTCGATCGGACCCTGAAGCCGACAGACAAGACGCCAGCGTGTCGAGCCATCCGTATTGCCGAAAGCCTTCATCCCGCCGACGCGAACGCGGCCGAGCCCTTCGATGACGCTGCTCTCGCTGGTCTCGAATGTGCTCTTCGCATCCGCCGCGTTCACGGCGCCGGAGCGCTGCTGTCGCCCGCCGACGATCGAAATGCCAATTAGCGCGCCGCCGACGATGACATTGGCGGCGATCGTCGCGATCGTTCCCGTCGCCGCGGCGGCAACCGCAGTGCTCGAAAGCAGGAAACCGTGGATCGCCGTCGCGAGCAGCGAAACCGGGTCCGCATGCGCATGCGCGGTCATGGCGACGTAGGAAGCGCCGCAGGCAAACAGCAGGCGAACGGATTTCATCGGATGGACCAGACCCTGACAATGCTGCGGGGCAGAAGAATGAGAATACCGCGCGGCTCCGCCCGCCAGGCGAAGTACCCCCCGGAAAGAAAGATGCCGCCGACCTGACCGAAGCGGCCGGTATCGATGATGCCGACATCGCCCGCGTCGGGCACGCCGGCCTCATCCAGGCCAAAGGCGAAAAGAGCGTCGGCCCACAACGCAGCGAGCGACCCCGCCTCGCGGATCAGTCCATGCGCCTCTTCGCGGCTTGTCCAGCGCGGCAGATCGACAGGCCTGCCGTGAACAAGGGCCACCCAGCCCGCAGCCCAGCGGCTGCAATCAGAAATTCCCCACGCCATGGGCGCATCCCCGGCGGCATCGAGATAGGCGCGCAGCGGCTCGGCAAGGTGGTCACGCACGAATGATCTCCTGCACCTTCACGCCCACATAATCGAGCCCCTTGTCGCCGGGATAACGTGTCCGCTGGTCGGCCGGAGTCCACTTGCCGCCGAACGGGTAGTTCTGAGAATGCCACAAGCTTTCGATTGTCAGGGACACGGTCCGGCTGCCGATACCGCTCCAGCCGATCTTCGGCGAGGACAGGAACCCCGGAAACATCTTCTTCAGCCCGGCCGACCAGATTTCCTGCGTTTCCTGGTCGAAGGCGCACCAGTAGATATCGGCCAGTCGCCCCTCGATTTCCCGCCCCTGATCCTTGACGGAGCGCAGGAAAGCCATGTTCACGCCGGAAATGACGATCCCGACCTTTGCGGCCTGCCCGAAGCGGGGGTCTTCGACGGCGCCGATCGAGACGAGCTGCCCACCGCCGGGGTCGGAGACACCGCGCCACTCATGCCCGCCGATGACCTTGCGCCCCACCCCGTTGTGCAGCCGCCAGCGGCCGGATGGCAGGTCGAGATCGGCAAACCATGCCCGAGCAATATGCGGACGGCGCAGAAACGCCAGGTCAGCTTCTGTAAACAGATCCGCCATCATCAATCCGCGAAATAGTCGCGCACGTCGTAGTCGAAGACCTCGATCAACGTGACGGTAGCCTCTTCCGCATAGGCGACCCCGCGTGCCGCGCTCGCCGCGTCCTCCGCCTCAAGGCGCATCGCCATGACCGGGTAGAGCGTCGCGAAGTCGTCGGCCGTCAGCGCCCGTCGAAGCGGCGGCCATATGCGATACTCGCCGTCGCGGCGCTCTTCCGTCACCGTGTAGAGCCCGAAATGGTAGGGAAAGAACCCCAAATAGTCACCTACTTGCAGGCGATGCCCCCAGAACATATCGGTCAGGCGAATGATTGTCGCATCGAGCGCGGCAGGCGCCGCAAGCGATACGTTTGGCGCCGTGACGCCCCAGTTCTCCCCATTGCCCCATGGCATGTCATTGCCCCACGGAAGACCGAACCTCTTTTGCGAGTCGCTAGCGACAATGCCTGCGTCCAACAAAGTCATCATGTCAGGGTCACCAAAGGAAACGCGGGTCGCATTTGCGCCGGCGTGGAGCGCGGTCACCCATCCGCGATACCGACGAAACTTCGCGTCCCGCGAAATCGGGAAGACGAATTGCCACCGCCAGCCTCCGAACGGCGATGCGATCGTCTGCGCGAAGTTTCCTACTGAAATGCTCGCTGACGCACCCACTGTTCGAGGCCCTGACAGCGGAACCATTGAACGGGGTCGCAACCCGACAGGCATGGATATCAAGCGTCCCATCAGGGTCTCACATTCCGGGTGGATTGCATGTGCTGGTATCCGGCGAAGCGGCGCGCCTCGGTCCGATCTCGCTCGGCCTGCGCCCGCTCGATGCGCATGACGGCAGCCTGGTCTGCGCCGCGGGCGTCGATATGTGTGACGGGAGCATAGACCATTCCGGCTGCGCCACCGGTGTTTGCCTCGCCCACACGGCCGCCGCGGCTGCCGATGCGCACAATCTCCGGCCCATTCTCGCCGACCAGGTAATCGCGCCATGGATCGACGGCGCCGCCGAGCGCGCGTCCGCCGCCGAAAAGACCCGAAAGCAGGCCGCCGCCGGACGTTCCGAAGAGACCGGCCATCGGTCCGGAACCGAAGAACATGGCCTCGGCGCTCGCCTGAATGAGCTTGTTGATAAAACTGTCCAGCGCGCGATTGCCGGTCTCGATCTCCGGGATAAGTTCGGAGAAGCTCTCCTTCAGGGCGTCGCGCATGAAGTTGCCGGCGTCCGTGGCAAGCTTCAGGGCTTCCTTCTCGTTTTCGATCTGCGTGATCAACTGGGCAATCTGCTGCCCCTGCGCCGAGGTCGCATCGACATCGGCGCGGCGCAGGGATTGCATGATCCGCTGTTCCGTCTTTGACTTACCGAGCGCCACCTGCTCATCCTCAAGTGACTGGATGACGCGCTGTATATTCTCGGCCTGCCGCTCTTCCTCGCTTTTCCCTCCGCCACGGCGCCCGCCGCCCGAACCGAAACGTTCGAAGGGAAAGCCGGAAAGCTCCGGCGTACCGCGCGATTCCGGCGTTGGAATGGCGCCAGAGGGAAGGAAGCTCGCGCCTTGAATCGGCCCGTCGGCGCTACGCTCGACATTGCCATATGCGCCCCGGCTAGGAAAAGCGCCGGTGAGGTTGAACTTCGAGGCGGCGGCGCTGGCATTGCCGATCTGCTCGGCGAGGGCCGCAAAACGCGCCATGAGGCCTTCGACCGCGGAATTTCCGGTCGTTTCGAACAAGGCGAACAGCGCGGCCTGGATCGCCTCCGCCTCCTGCGCGGTCGCGCTCCCGTCGGCAATTCCGGAGGCGAGATCGTTGAACGCTGCCTGAAGCTTGGAAACCTCGGCATCATGCCCGCCAAAGGCCATGATCTGCGAGATGGCATCGGCAAATTCGACATTCAGGTCCGCGACCTCACCCCGCAGGCCTGCCCACTGGCTGCTCGCAGCCGCGCTGTTTGCGTCTATGATCTGCGAAATACGTTCCGCCTGCTCAAGCGCCGCGACGTAGTCACGCAATGCTGGGACAGCCTCGCCCCACTGGCTCGCCACCTGCCTGACGAGATCAAGCTGACGCTCCAGCGTCTCTTCGGCGTCCTCTCCACCTGAAAGAAGATCGGAAAAATAGGCGAACGCGGCGCCGCCGAGCGCAATCGTGCCGATCGTCAACAGGTTCACGGGAGACAGAAGCGAGAGGAAGGCGGAGCCCAACGCCTGGGCAGCACCGGCCGCGCCCATTGGCCCCAACACCTGGCCAATTTGCGAACCCTGCTGAAGCGCAATCAGGAAAGGGCTTTGCCCGCCCGACAATTGCACGCCTATATCGCTGAACTGCGCGGCCAGATTGGCGACGCTGCCGCGCGCGACATCGATTCCCTTCGATGCCTCGCGCGCAGCGGCGGCCCCCTTTTTCGCGAAGGCGTCCGCATTGCTGTTCGCCGCGGTAAAGGCCGCGCGGGTTCTATCCTGCGCGACGATATTGAACATGAGATCGGACATCTGCCCGGCCATGATCGTTCCTTCACATCTACATGAGCGCTGTCAGGCTGGCTTGGTGATCTCGAAATAGGCAATCCAGCCAACGAATTCGTCGACCGTCATCGCCTCGATCTCGGCGAGCGTCTTGTTCAGTCTGGCGGCGAGCGAATACATCACCATGAGTTCCGCATCGCCGTTCAGGCGTTTTTTGCGTCGTCTACCTGCTTGGCACCACTGACGGGAGCCCCCTTTGAAAAGCCAAGGATCAAGGCTCCAACGCGGGAAACGACGTCGCTATCGACCTCATACATGAGGGCATGTTCGTCCATGTCGTCAAACAGGCGGACGCCCTTGGCATCGAGAGCACTGAAGAGCACGGCTCTCACCACGGCGACGTTTCCGTCGACAGAGGCTCCGCCGTCGTCCCGCCAGATTTTGCGCCGCTGAGCAACCGTGAGCGGGCGATAGTGGATCTTGAGCGGATGACCGGGCTGCCCCCATTCCGGGACGTCATGGGATAGCATGCCCTGGCCTGCGAAATGCGCCTTCGCGCCCGAGATGGCGGAGCTCATGCTTCGACCGTCTCATTGTCCAGCGGCCCGTTGCCCTGGAAATTGAAGCTGACCTTCACCGCGCCCTTCATGTCGGACTCGATCGGAATGCTGGTGATCGACGCCGTGCCCGTCAGATACCGCTTGCCGACGGCGTCGCCGTCCGTATAGAGGCCGAGCGTGACTGAATCGCCGATCGCCAGCGCGACCTGACCATTCGTGTCAGCGGGATCGTAGAGGCACTCGACGGAGCCTGACCAGCCGGGAATTCCGGTCAGGTGCGTCTGCCATGCATCACCCATGACGGACGTATCGGCTGCCTCGACATTCTGGTTGATGGAGAATTTCTGTACGGAGGCTACGGCGTTGGCCGCCAGCTTCACCTTGCCGTTCTTTCCATGATGGACTGCCATCGTCGCCTCCTAGAGAGTGGTTTCAGGGTCGGAATTGAGGGTAAATGCGGTGATCTCGTATGTGATGGACATCACCTGGAACGTTTTTTCGCCCTCCGTCGTGGCGGCGAAATCCGTCGATCGGTATTCGATTGCGCTTGCCAGTCCGCCGAGAAGCGGGTCGGCAGCGAATTGCTTTTCGACATAAACCGCAAAGCTATCGAGGTCGTCCTGGCGCGCGTCTTCCTCGCCCTTCGTGACCACGTCTATCTTCACGCGAACCCGCCGGTTCTGGATGCCGTCGGTGTCCATGTCCTCGGACTGCTCGGAGGGGGAATAGACAAAAGCCGAGGCAAGCTCTGATCGCCGCAGCGGGCGGGCGCGCGAGGCCTCGACACGCGCGCCGACGAACGTGCTCCCCTTGATCATGGCGACGATGTACGAGCGCATCGAGGTGCGGATATGCGCCATAATCAGGCCTCCTGCAGGCGAACGACGGAAAATCCCGTACCGTCCGGCTGGAATTCGAGCACGGTGAAGGTCTTCACGCCGATGACGTCGCTGGCCACCTCGACAGCGTCCTTATGATCGCCGTCTGCCGGAACATCGCTGGTGCGAAGCGTGATCTGGACGCGCCCGCCCTCTTGCGTGACCTCGATGTCGCCAGCCGCCAGCGCGATGAAGCTGTCGTCGAAAATGCAGCTGACCGGAGGATGGGCGCCACTTTGCGACATCCATACTGCCGTGGCGCCGAATTCGTCCGGATCGATGAACAGCAACCTGTCCTCGTCGTTTTCGATCGGCAAGGCTATTCTCCGATCGCCGCGTCGAAGGCTTCCTTGGCCAAGCGCAGGCGCTCCAGGTCGCCTGCCATCAGCGCGCACTGCTCGTCGGTCAGTTCGGCGCCATCGGGAATACCATGCGTGGCACGCGCGGCATTCACAGCGTCCTCCGCATCTTCAAGCGCCTTTTCGAGCGCATCGAGATCATCATCGCCAGCGGCAGCTTTCGGCGGCTTGCCGGATTTGGCTGGCTTGCCAGGTTTCCCGTCGACCTTCGATTCCGGCTCCAGCACGCTGGAAAGGCTGCGCGGCAGGTCGTCATATTTATCGGCGAGGCCGATCACTTCGCCGCGCTTAAATTCCACCGAGGTGATGACGACCACCTTGTTTTTCTTGTCGCCATCCTCCAGGGCATGGCGGCGGGCGGCGATCTGGGAATCCGAAAGCATCAACGCTTGACCGACGCCGAAACGTACACAGTCACCCACGACAACATACTTCATGGCAGCATCCTTGAGATTGAGAAAAGGACGGCCCGCCTCAGGCGGGCCGGGGAGCCGACCGCGCGTCAGGTGAAGGTCACAAGGACGCCGAACTGCCAGTAGCCGTAGCCGACGTTTCCGGTCCAATCGATGCCGAACAGCTGCTCCTTGTTGAGCTGTTCGAACTCGCTGCCTTCGCCAAGGGCGACCACATCCGGAATGTCCTCCTCCTGGAGGATGAAGGGTTTCGCCGCCTCGTCAGTGCGGAAGATGGCGAACTTGGTCGTCCAGGTCAGGCGCGGATTGGGCACGACGGTAATCGTGAATTTACCCTTCAGCGCGGGAATGGTCTGGCTCTTGCCGCCGTCGCCAAGCAGCGCGGTCACTGCCTCCAGGGCGACGGCCATGAAGGTGACGGGAACCTGCACCTGGAATTCGGTGGCGCTCTGGTTCATCGGCTCGCCCTGATCGTCCTTCAGCGTATACATCTGCTGGATGCCGGACATGACGGCCTTGGAGAATTCCGCCACCGTCGGGGCTGCTGGCGTCGTTGCGCCGGAGGTGATGTCGTTCGACTGCGCGCCGCTCTTGCCTTCAGCATGGTCGGTGTCGAAGAAATACTGGCCGTCGTAGCAGAGGCTGGACTCTGCGGCCAGGATCAGGCCGGAAACTAGCTTCGCCGGGTGATCGTTGGCACGGTCGGCGAGCTGGTTCACGCGAACGGTGATCATGCCCAGCTTGTCGCGGCGCATGTCCTTCGATTTGATCAGGATAGAACCTTCATAGTCCTTGTTGCTGATCGTGAAGCTGTTTTCGGCGAGTTCCGCCGGTGTGCGTCCGCCGATGAATTCGCGCAGCGCCGGCGCGCCGCCGAGCCAGGCGTAGTTTTCGACAGCCTGGTCGGAGGTTACCCGCATGACGATATCGGAGAGCCACGCGGAAGGTCCCGTGTCGAGGCGTGCGAGGATCATGCCGCGCACGCCTCGGGTTGTGATTTTCTGGTGCTGCTGGGGAAGCATGAAGGTGTCCTTTCGAAACCGGGGCGCACCCCGTCGATGAAAGCGGTCAGATTGTCGGGGTGAAATCAGGCCTGGAGAGCGGCCTTGCAGAGCGCCGCGTCGAATTCGACGACGGCAATGCCGGTCGATACCCAGCGGGAGACGTACCCGATGAGCGTGTTCGTCGACGCCGTGAGCGTGAACGTGTCGTCGTCACTGGCATAGACGGCCGGGCGATCGTTCGCCGTGATCGCAATCGCGGAAATCGGCAGGACTATGTTGCCGCGCTTGCGCACATTCACGCCGATCGCGCCAGCTGCGCCGGCGGAATTGTCCGCGATCGCCTCCGCGAAGCCGAGAAAGGGGTCTCCCGCCACAAGGGGGCGCGCATAGCCCGAGCCATTCTCGCCGACGGCGGCGCCCTGGTAGATGATGTCGGAAGCAACGACGGGATACTCTTCCTTGTCGCCCAGCTGGTAGTCGCGCGTCTTGTTGGCGGCAAGCGTCGCCATCGCGAAGCCGACGCCATCGGCGGCCGGGATCGTCGCCAGATGGGTGGCGACATCAGGGGAAAGAAGAGCGAGGCAGCCGACGGCGAGCAGAGCAAGGCCGACCGCGAGATACACGGTTTTCATGATAATGGTCCTTTTGGAGAATGGCCGGCTGCGCCGAACCTGATCGAGGGGCGGCCGCCGTCAGGCGGCCTTACGCTTCATCGTTGCGACGTAAGAGTCGGCGGTCGGGAAGTCTTCCTGCAGCTTCGGCGTCGCCTCCCATTCGGCCTTCCAGCCGTCGGGCGTCTTGGCGAACTGCTGGATCGAACCGTCGCCAGCCGAAGGCAGGCTCTGCACGCCGGCTGCGGCGGCGTCCAGCTGCTGCAGCCCGGTGAGACGCTCGGCGTTCTTCGTCTTCTCGGCGGCCAGGAGCTGCAGGGCGGCTTCCGCAGGGGTCGTCTTGCCGTCGGCCTTCAGGCGGCCGACGAGGTCGTCGTGACCGGTAAGGCCGGCGGCCTGCTGGTCGATCCCGATCAACCGTTCACGCTCGGCCTGTGCCGCATCGGCGGCACCTTCTGCGCGAATGGCGGAAACGAGATCCGGATGCTCCGCCTTCAAAGTCTCAAGTGTCAGCATGGTGGATTCCTTTTCGGTTCCGGATTTCGCGGTGGCGGGCCCCGCGAGGCTTGCACTTTCCTGACGGACCGCCATTTCCGTCAGAACTTCTTCAAGCGATCCGATCTGGTCGACGAGGCCGCGACGCATGGCTTCGCCCGCGGTGAAAACCAGGCCTTTCCCGTAGTTTTCCAGAATGGTTTCTCGCGTCACGCCGCGATTTTCGACGATGCCCTGTATGAACAGTTCGGCGCCGTCGTCTGCGATGGCCTGCAATTCAGCGCGTCCCTCGTCCGTATCGCGCGAAAGTCGCTTGTTCGGACTTTGCTCGGCAATGACCTCGACCACGTTAGCGCCGAGCCGCGTCAGGATGCCTTCCATCTCGACGTACCGGATTAGCGCGCCGACCGAACCGACAAGCCCGGTCTTGCTGGCAATGATTTTCTCGGCGGCAGAGGCAATCCAGTATCCGGCGCTGCAGCAGAAATTCGCATGAGCGAAGACCGGCATCTTTTCGCGCAGGCGCGCGATTTCGGCAGGGACGGCGTCGACATTGTCGACCATGCCGCCGGGCGTATCCATATCGAGGATCACGCCCTCGATTCCCGCCGTCGATTCCGCAAGCCGAAGGTCACGCACGATCTCGTCATAGGACCAATATTGCCAGCTGAACCGCGAGACCAGTGGGCCGATGACAGGAACGATGGCGATATTGCCGATGCGGGTCGCGAACGACCCGTTTCCGAGGGAAGCGCCGCGGCGGTTCACAGTTAGGGAGCCCGCGCCGACCTCAGTAGACGCCTGCGGCGACTGGCGGATCGCGCGGACGGTCTGTAGCGAAGCGGCGATTGCATCGCCCCGGATTGCCCAGGGAGAAAGGCCGTCCTGTCCGCCGCCGCCAATCTGTTGCATGAAGCCCTGGATCAGCGAAAGTGTCATCGGGTTCATTATTCATTCTCCTCGTTGTCACTTTTCGGATCAGACACTGCGGATGATGCAGGCGCGGTCGAAAGGCCAGCATCCTCGGCAAGCTCGCGCTCGTAGCCGAGCTGTTCGTACTTGCTCTCCACGTCACCGCCCGTGCGCTCCTGAATGATCTGCTGGCGCGTCTTCGTACCGTTGCCGATGTCGAGCGTATCCGCCTCAGCGTCCTTTTTGGGATCGAGCGTGACTTTCGTCGGGCCATACCAATTGGCCTTGAGCCATGCCGACCGGCGGGCGGGATCGTCAAAAAAGCCCTTCGCTTCGAGGCGTCCGATAAGAACCGCCTCTTCGATCACCCACTCGTAGAACGGCTGGCAGAAGCCTTTCACCAGCCAGGCGCGCTCCCGCCGAAAGGTCTGCCATGCGATTTCCAGCGCGGCGCGACTTGCCGAATAGCTCGCCATGAAGTGCTTGATGAGCAGCTCGACCGGCATTTCAAGCGCAACTCCGATCTGCCGAAGCAACGCCATCGCAAAGGCGTCAAAGTTGGGGTTCGGCCTGTTGGGGTTGGCGATCGAGATGTCTTCACCCTCGGCAAGCCCGACGATTGCGCCGGCGCCGAGTTTGACCTCATCAAAACCGGAAACCGGATTGTTGTCCGACGAGGGAAGCGGCCCCGTCGAGGCATCGGGCGAGCCCTTCACGAAGACGGTGAAGAAGGCGGAGATCACGGCCGCCTGCACCTCGGCGTCGGTATATTCGCCGAACTGCTTGAGTATTTCGATCACCGGGGCGAGATAAGGCACCCCGCGTGCCTGGTCCGGCCGCAGACGCTTGAACATGTGAAGGACGATGGGGCGGCCGTCGTTGTAAAAGGCAGGCACGCGCCGCCAGTTGAGAGACTTGCGAAACATGTCGCCTGGATGACGGTCACTCACATGGTAGGCCCTAACAACGCCATCGCCGTTCGTTTCGACACCAGCGACCAGTGTGTCGGTATCCATGCCGAAGTTCGGATTGGATACCCGATCCGCCTCGACGATCTGAAGCTTGGTGCCGTACGTGTCTCCCGGATCTTTTCTCCAGCGGCGGATCGCAAAGACGTCGCCGGACTCGTCCGTAGACCCCATGACAAGCGCCTGAAGCTCCTCAAAGCTTTGGACGCCCGTGAAGTCCGCCGTCCATGCAGCCAGCTCGAACTCCGCCTTTGCCGCGCGGTTCCACTCTCGGGCCTCCCGGACCGACAGCCCAAGCGCCTTCCTGTCCACCTGCGGATAGACCTGGAGGCCTTCCCCGACCACGTTTGTAATGCGCGTGGCTATGGCGCCGGTGGCGATCGGGACGTTACGCCGCAGATCGCGCGCACGCGCCCGCAGCGTCGTTAGGTCGAATACGGTGTCGCTGTTGGCGCTTCCGCCGTCAACATCCCAGTTTGCCGTCTGTCGGCGGGTCTTCTTGCCGCCCTTGTATCCGCCGCTGGCAAGAGCCAGAACGGATCGTGCCTGATAGCGACGCACGGCGCGGACCGGGTCGAAAACTGCAATGGCGCGGTCGAGCAAAGTCATGTGCGGACCACCGACCTTGCGACCGTTCTGCGGAAACCGGGGCGTTTTCATTCGGCCACCCCGTAGCGAATCCGCCCACGCCCCGAGATCGATGCCGACAGCTTTTGCACCATCGCGTTCCAGTATTCGATATTGGATTGTATGTCGGCCGCGTCCGCGAGCGTGAGAGAGCGCCCGGCGATGGAGTAGGACTGCTTGCGTGCAACGGCCGAATTGGCCGAAAGCCACAAATCTAGCTGCGCCTGGGCCTGGTCGAGAGTGATTCCAGCCATCAACGAATACCTTGCGAGAGGACGCGCCGGCGACGGACCGGCGGGGGATGGATCAGTTGATCCGGTTCTTCGCTGCCCTTCTGGCGAACGGCGAAGCTGTTTTCGTTCGCCGGGCGAGCCCAATGGGGAAGCCTCGGACCGTTGCTCCAGTCGATGCTTTCGCCCTTGAGGATGATCACCAAAGCCTTGCCGTAGACGGAAAGGTCGAATGCCTCGTTGGGAGAACCGCTCTTGCGCCGTTCCCACCCGCTGTCGGTGCGAACCTCGGATGCTAGTTCGCTGAACACCTGTGCCGGAAGAAGTTCACTGAGGTGAAACTTGCCCGGACCCGCTTCCTTGCGCGTAAGGCCGACGACAATCTCGTCTTTCAGCTTGTCGGTGTTGATGAAGACGAGCTTAATGTCGCTGACCTTGCGCCCTTTCTGCTGGAGCACCTTCTCCGGCTCCATGTGACGGGCGCGATCGTTGAGACGCGAGCTGCCCTTTGCCAGATAGACGCGCTGCCCGAGTCCATGCTTGTTTGCCCAACGAAGGAAGCGATATGCGTTCGGGGTGACGCCGGGCCGCCCACCGGAGTCGATGATCATCGCGACAGGCATGAGCGCAAACTCCGTGCCGGCGACTGGATAGGCGCGATGCAGTAGATCCCGAAGAGCATCCCAATCCTCGAAGTAGCGTGCGGGATCGATTGCACGACGCGCATTGCCCTTCTCGTCACGTTCTGCGCCGGGCGCGGTTGCAGGAGGCTGCGCAATGTCGAAGCGGTCGATCATCCAGCGCTCCAACCCTTCACCCCAGGAATCGACCTGCACGACAAACCGGTTGATCTGGATGTCGACCTGCACCGTGATGAACCTCGTCTGGGGCGAGGCGACCTTGAGCGGGTAGCGTTCGGCCAGGGCTTTCAGCGTGTCCTCCGACAGGGAATCACCGATGGAACGCACAACGGGCAGGTAGGGGCGGCCCTGGTCCAGCGTGATCGTCGCCTTCAAGGCGTTGTCATCGCCCGTGGTTTCGAACGTCTCCTTGGCTTGCAGGTATCGTGAAACTAGCTGCTCCCAACTCTGCATGGCCGCGATCGGTCCTTCGCAGCGATACGAGACGACGTCGGTGTCTCGAATGTTGCGGTCATCGATCTCGCAAACGCTCTTTCCATCGTTCGTCTCGTGCAGCCATATGCCTGCCCGATTGCATTCGTATTTGTGCCCCTGCGAGATGCAGCACCCGTTTGGGCACACCATTTCTACCGTCCGGGCGCTCTCACCCGGCGTCGCTTTTGTTTCCCACTGCAGCCGCTCGAATTCCGGACGAAACGGATCGCCGCACGATGGGCAATGCCAGTAGAATGCTCCGCGCGTTCCAAGATTGTAGTCGCCGAGAAGCCCCGAGCATGGTGGCGCCTCATGCAGGGTTTGGGGCGTCCAATCATCCTGCTCAATGACGCGGCCAGGTGAGCTTTCCTCGACGACCATCCCGAGTGAGCCGGCCTGCTGGGTCCGCTTCTTCGCCAGCGTCAGGGGATCACCCTCACCATCGATGTCGTCAGGCATGCGGTCACGGTCCGTCAGGACGACGAACGTGTATTCGTTCTGACTGAAGAACCCGATGACGGGCCAGCCAATAACCAGGTCCATGTTGCCCTGGAACTTCTTTTTGTGGATGTTGTCAGCACCCCGAACCGACAGTTGCTTGGCGGCCAGATCCTTGTTCGCCCGCAGCATCGGCGCCAGCTTCTTTTCGGAGAATGAAGTCGCGCTGTCCTTCGTCTGGCATACGACAAGCGTATCCGCCGGCGCGCATTCGATACGATGACCGATACCGTTGAGAACAAGGCTCTCCGACTTCGAGGTTCGCGCTGGACCGGCGAATACAACCGCGCTGTATTTTCGCGACGTGGCCATACGCGACGGCTCTGTCATGTAGGGAGCGAAATCGTTGCGCCAGAGACCCTGGTAGTCTTTGGTCGAGAGGTAGCGGCTGCTCTCGGCCCAGGTTGGCACGTCGATGCGGCGAGCCGGTCGAAGGACGCCGAGCCGCTCCATGATAACGTTGCCCGGATCGGCAAAGTTAGGAGGCGGCGACGATGGAAGAAACCGCACCCAAGCGGGAACGCTATGCATCGAACAGGTCCCTCGCCTGGTGTGCCGACGCTACGGGCCGCTTCGACCAGAAGTCTTCGATCCGGCGCCGCAGTTCGCCGACCAGATCATCGCAGATCTCGACGAGCTGGTCGGTCACCTTTGCCGGGATCGCCTCTCGCCGCTCGATGCGGTCCGGAGCGCTTTCCATGGTGTCGCGCACCATTCCCAGGAGCGTGTCGAACGCTTCGGCAACATCGGCACGGCGCAGCAACTCATTTCGTTCGCGCTGGAAGCGCTCCTGCTCGATCTGGACGGCGAGAATCTCGCGACGCGTCTTCGGATCAAGCGCCTCCAGACTTTCGCCGGCCGATCCGCCGACCAGTGCCAGGCGCATCGCCGCCTGTGCGCGCTTGACCTGATCGGAACGCAGATCCTCCTGTGCCTTCCAGGCCTGACGCCATGCCCAGCAGTGCGACAGCACCAGCTGATAAGGCTTCCCCTGACCGCCCATTTCTCGCACCGGCATTCCCCGCCCGATCCATTCGGTAATAGTCGGCAGGGAAACGGCGACCGCATCGGCAAGCTCTTCGCGCGTCATGACGCAATCCACGACACCCTCGGGCAGCGGGTATCGCTCCACGAGGGCTTCGATTTGGGTTTCGGTCATCTGGCTGATGTCGTCTGTCATGTCTCTAGTGGCAACAACAACAATGGCAAAAGGAACGCGTCCGCGCGGCGAGATAGCGGATCAAATCGGGGTTCGAACCACCTCGCGGGACCGTCGACCGCTGGAAGGACCCGAGAGGGGTGGCCCGGCCGCCGTCCGACCCCGTTTTTTCGAGCAGGGCAGAGGGTTAGCCCCTATAACTTTTCCAATTTTCCGGTCCGCCCGATTTTCGTGGCGAAGGACACGAGGTTAGCCTCTACGAAAATTCTACTCTCACCTGGGCATGGACCAGCCGGAGGCAGGTGCGGTCATTCCCTGGCTCAATCTGTACGATCGCTGGTCTTCAATGCCAGCAAGCAGGCGGCGCTCGAAGTTCATGGGGAACCACTGTCGCGCGCGCTCCGCGCTGATCTCGTAGAACTGGTAGCGTGCCTGATAGGTCACGGCCGAAACGAAGACGAAGACGGGCTCGATGGCTTTCTTGCCTTTGCGTCGCCAGATTCCGCGCCTCAACGAACTTCCCGGTTGAGGAACAAAGTACCGATTGCGGGATGGGCCTGCTCTCTTCCGTGAGCGCGCTGTTTCCCATTGGTGCGCATCGGACGTCGCGAACAGTTGCGACAGTATGCTGGTGAAAACCCCGGCGGAGACGTTGCCGTATGCATTGAGCTTCAGGCCAGACGCCGGAACCGCGTATTCGTTCGATGCCATGATGCCACGCTGGATCAGCCAACGCTCGAACGGTTTATGCGGTCTCGCACCCCCCTCGACCTGCGGCAGGAGATAGTGCCCGCCCTTGCGGTTGCTCTCCTTGAAGTAGATGCCGGCAGCAAGGTCACGGCGTGTACTGGCTTTGAGCACCCGCAGGCTGTTGAGCGTATAGCGTGTGGGCCGATCAAAGACGATCGGGAGAACAGCACGGTGATAGTCGCGCAGATCTTCAACCGTATCGTTCAGCGCCTGCGCGGTCGCGAATGGGATCTGGCGACGGTAGATGTCCTCCAGGTTCTTCGTCCACTCGGCAATGTTGCTCTGGAATGCGAAGTCCATACCAATAGACATGCAAAAGGCGACCTATTGGTCGCCTCTGGTGTCATATGACATAGCGGTAGCACCGGCCCTGAATCGATGCCTCTCAAGCGAGGCTGTCAGGGGAGGGTCCTGCCGGTAAGCAGCTCCGGGTCTACGCCCGTTCGCTGATGGTCTGGCCATCAACTCTAAAGCCCACACATGGGATCCAGGATCTTCCGTGGAGTATTCTTACTCACACTTTTTCGATTTGCGCAATATCCAATTCGACGGGTGTTTCCCGCCCGAAGATGTTGACCTCCACCGATACTCTGAACTTCTCCATATCCACCGCAGCGACGATTGCATTGAACGATGCAAAGGGCCCATCGCATACCCGCACCTCTTCCCCGATGCCGAACTTTGTCTTCACCGCCTCGCGATGTTCGTAGCGTCCGGCATCGGCGAAGTCCTTGAAACGTGATACCTCTTCGTCAGCGACGCGGAACGGTCTCATCGGATCGCCAACGATGCCGATGACGCTATCGACCGCCAACAAACCGGCGATAGCGGTCGGCAGAGGAAGGCACCTAACGAGGACATATCCAGCGATTACCGGTCTTGCCGAGATGTTCCTGATCCGGCCACGGCGCACGATTCGATAGGGTTTGCACCGGACAACGAGCGCCTCCACATCGCTACGCTCCAGCCTGTTTTCCACAGCCGTTTCACATCCGGTCATGACCCTGAGGCAATACCAACCGGGCTTCATCTCGGGATAGTCGCAGGCGATTCGCTCTGTTGTACCTCTGGAGGCCATGGAGAGCTGATCGATAAACATGCGACGTTCCCGGATCGCCTTGTCTTGCTTGAAGTCGCAGAACTCCCGAATCTCGATTGCTCCGGCAGACCTGAACTGCGACCGTTTATGCTGCATGTTCATCGCCTCGGACCTCGCTCAAACGTTCCCTGAAACTCTCCAGCGCCACCAATGCCGCTTCCACCGAGTCGCCGCCCATATTCGGGAAGCAAATCCATCCGTCAGAGCCAACAGGCGGGAACGGCCAGCCCATTTCGTCGTAGACCGCGCGCCAAGCCACAACCGTAGGCGATGCGGCGTGATAACTGCGGAAGTCTTCCGCGGATGCGGCTATGTCCGCCGGCACAAGCGCGCCTCGGCGATCGGCGTAGAGGCTGTTCACCTTCGGCCATGCATGCCGACGGCGATGCTCCTTGCGCTCCCGGTCGGCCACCGGCCCTCCGGCTTTCACCATGGCTTCCAACGTTGACGGCATGCGGGGTAGCGGGCTTTCCGGCCCGAGCAGAATGGCTAGGCACAGAGCCTGATATTCCTTGCTGAAGAGCTTGTACCGCTCCGTCGCCTGCGTAGCTGCCTGCACCACAGTTTCCGGAAGACGTTCCCACATGCGCTGTGCCAGGTAGGTCGAGGACTTTTTGACCTTGGTACGGGAAAGCCCGTTCTTCCCGTACACCCGTTCAAGCCAGATTTGCGTCTTCTCCTCGCAATCCCGTCGCTGCTGCGGAGAGAGGGCGAGCCAGGCATTGCGGGTCCGGTGCTCGTCGTCGTCCTCGAAGCTTGGCCATTTCGACCACCACTGCCGAAAACGGCGCTCAAGCGCCTTGGGACTTTCTTCCTCTTCCCCTTCTTCGCGCGCTTGCGCTCTCTCTCTCGGAAGATCAGAAGCCGTTAAGGTAGAGTCGTTAATAGGTGCCGGTCCAGAGTCGGCAGGGGGTGCCGGTCCAGAGTCGGCAGGGGGTGCCGATATACCGGCAGGGGTGCCGACATGCCGGCAGGGGGTAGAGCCGCTATCGGCATCGTCAATAGGACCGAATTCCTTCTCGTCATCGGCGTCCCATGCAGCAATCGCATTGCTCGAAACCTCGCGGTCATAGACCACGCGATACCAGTGAGCACTGTCCCGTCCGCTTTCGCTAACAACGACGCGCCGCTCCACGCCGCCGATCTCGACGAGGCGGTCGATCGAGGCCTGCACGGTCGAGCGCGCAAGGGAAAGCTCCTCGGCCATCTTGACCTGCGAACGGCGGCACCAGCCGTGCTTACTGCTCGTGTGGCGGCCGAGAAGGCAAAGCACCTGAAGGTCGCGGCCCTTGAGACGCGGATCGGTTACGATCCAGCCTGGAATGATGGAAAAGCGCGCGTCGCTCACTCCGCAGCCTCCCTGAACTCTGCAAGGTCCGGGCAGTTCGCCGAGATCAATGCCGCCATGACGGGCGGCGAGACGCTGTTGCCGACGCAGGAGACCTGCACGGACTTCGGGAACGCCGTCCACACTGGCTCGCCGCTGACCTCGTCGATTGCCCAGCCACCGTCGATCACGTAGTCGGCCGGGAAGCCCTGCGCGTTATAGAGCTCGCGCGGCGTCAGCATGCGCATGCCGATATCGACGATGACGAAGGTCTCGCCGCCGATGACGATCGTCACGAATTCCCGCTCATCCCAGAACCCGTGCGCGCGCAGGAACGCCGCGACCTCGCGCGCACGGTCGGCCTGATCGTCGGTGAAGGGTGGCGCAGAGCATCCCGCCTCGACGTGGCTGAAGCGCGGCTTCGTCGTCAGCGTATGCATCGGCTCACTTGCGGGCGTGTCCTGATCGACCCCGTAATAGGCGTGGAGAAACGGTGCAACGAGAACGGACTTCCCACCACCATCCGCGGTGATCGTGCCATTTGGCGCGTCAATGGGATGCCCGGTCGAGGTCCCGAACTGGCGCGAGACGAAAGCCGACACGACACCTTGCTGGCTGCCTGCCTGCGTTACCGTCGACATGGGCTCATCCGCCGCGCGGCCCGGATTGACGCCACCGATGCGCCGGCTGTCGTTGTTGTGCTGCGCAAGGAACGCCGCGGCAACGCAGCCGTCCGCTTTCGCGGTAATCGTCGCGAGCGGCTCGCCGCCGCCGCGAGGCCGGCTCTGCCCTGCCCGGCCGCCGCACCCGACCAGCGTCGGGATGATGACGGAGTTCTGGTCCTTGCCGCTGGCGGTAATCGTATGATGCGGATCCGCGACGCTGCGAACGGAACCGCCGTGCTGCGCGGCGGTCAGCACCGGCGCGACGAGCGTCAGGCCCGCCCCGCCCGCCGTGATCGTATGGGTCGGCTCGTCCGCGCCGTTAAACGGCTTTCCGGCATTGCGCATCGTCATAAGATGCGGTGCGACAACGCCGAGCGGCGCAGCGCCGCCGGGCCGGTTGATGAAGCTGTTCGCTGTGATCGTCGACAGCGGCTCGCGGGCGTCCTGACCGGTCGCGCCCGTATTGAACCGGATGACTGAAGGCGCGACGACGGCATGCTTGATCCCGCCCGCCACGACCGTTCCGAGCGGCGCGTCGATATCCATCGCGCGCGGCGCTTGGCCCGTCCGCTCCCCGTAGCCAGTCTGCACGATGAACGGCCGCTCGGCATCGAGCACGTACCGCTTCATGCCGCGCGCAACGCGGGCCATGGTGGCGCCGGCGAGCGGACGGATGGCCCGCAATCCGTGCTTGACCATGATCGCCTCGGCCGTGTCGAAGATCGACGGGCACGGCAACGACCAGTCGATGCATTCGGCCGCCGTGCGCCAGGGCAGCTTCTTCCCGGCAATGACATCCGGATCGTCCGGCTGGCCGTGTGTCGCCTCCGGCCAGACAATCGGCTTGTCGTCGCGGCGCGCGATCAGGAACAGGCGCTTGCGGATGGTTGGCGCGCCATAGTCGCAGGCGCGCAGCTCGCGCCACTCGACCTTGTATCCGAGCTTGCGCATAGCTTTCAGCCACGCCTTGAAGGTCTCGCCACGGCGCTCGGGATCGGGCATCAGGCCGCGATCCGTCTGCATGAGCGGCCCCCAGTCCTTCCATTCCTCGACGTTCTCCATGGTGATGACGTCGGGCCTGGCCCGCTCCGCCCAGAGCACGATGATCCACGCGAGATCGCGGATGTTGCGCTTGACCGGCTTGCCGCCCTTGGCCTTCGAGAAATGGCAGCAATCGGGCGAGAAGTGCGCGAGGCCGACATGCTTGCCGGCGACATGGTCGAGCGGGTCGACGCGGTAGATGTTTTCCGAAAGGTGCAGCGTCTCCGGATGGTTCGCCGCGTGCAGCGCCAGCGCCGCCGCATTGTGGTTGATGGCGATATCCGGGGAACGGCCGAGCGCCATCTCGATGCCGGTCGATGCCCCGCCGCCGCCGGCGAAGCTGTCGATGATGAGCGGGCGGCCCGGGCGAGGCGTTGCCGTAACGGCAGAAAGGCAGTCGTGAAGGGTGGCGTTCATGCCGTCTCGCTTTCCGGCGTCGCCGCCTCGTAACCCCATGCGTGCCAGCCGGGACGCGGCGCGCGGCAGAACAGCTCCAGCCGCGGCATGTCCGGGTAGAGGCGTTCGATCTGTTCGGCGAACCAGTCCGGTTTGGCGCTGTGGCGCCCCTTGCGTTCGCGGTAGATGGTTTCCGGCTGGGTGCCGGGCAGCGGCGCGACGGGCTGTCCCCGTTTGCCGATCAGCAGGAGCTCGTGACGGTCGCGGCCCCAGTAGCCCGTGCCGGCGATTTCCTTGTCCCAGATCCAGTGGTGCACATAGGAGAAGCCCCACGCCGCCATGACGCGAAACGCGTCCGGCAGCATGGGGTTGGTCGCCCACAGGAAGAGCACGGCGTCGCGCTTGGCCGGATCGCCGATCTCGTCGAACAGCGCGCAGATATCGTCCGTCGGCATGGTGGGATAATGGTTCTCGGCGCTCTTCTCGCGTCCCGTCACCTCGCTGCGCACGCCGAACTGCCAGGGCGGGTCGGCGTAGATGACCGGGTATTTCGTCTCGACACGCCCGGCCGTCGGCTGTCCGCGATCGACCACATGCGCCATGTGGGTGAGGCGCACGGCGTGGCGGAGCTTCGCCCGTTTCTCGCGGATCTCCTTAGCACGCTGGACGATCTGCTTTTCCTCCAGGCGAAGCACCTCCTCCTGCGCCTCGCGCTCAAGGAAGCTGATGGCCTCGCCGGCATTGACCGAGATACGCCCGTCGCGGATGGCGTCGGATAGCTGCTCGATGCCCCTTTCGCGGATCTTGACGGCTGCACGAACTGCCCTTTCGGAGATAGACAAACGGCGGCCTGCTTCTCGCTCGGTGACGGCGCCTTCGTGCCTGGTGCTTCGGTTCATGCCTTGGTATGTGTCCACCACCTTCGCAGCCACCATTGCCCGCTGGCTTTCCGAAAGATGCCGCCGGTGCAGATTCAGCGACAGGACGAAGCCGAGCGGGTCCTTGCCCTCGTAGTCCTTCGTCCATGCGTCGATGCCGATGAGCGCACAGGCCGCCTCTCGGTTTCGTCCGTCGAGAATATGGCCGTCGAGCAGCCAGACAGGCTCTTCCTGTCCGCGCGTGGCGATGTCGTCCGCAAGACGCTGCAGCTCGTCCTCGGTGAACATCGGGAAGAGTGCCGCCAACGGATGGTGTGGCAGGCGCGCCGGCGGCCCGCACCCGGCGGGCGACTGGCTTTCCTCACTCTCCTCGGCCGGCACAAGGCCAAGCGAAGCGGCGAGATCTGTCGGATACCACCGGCAGCCGTCCTGTGGGTCGCGCCGCAGATACCCCTTGGCGTTCAGCGCGCGGCATTTTATGAGATCTCGCGGTTCCTGCGAATGGAAAGAGCCGCCCACGAGGGCGACGGCAAGTATCGAGGATTGCGCCGGCGATAGTGTCGTCACTTTTTAGTGCTCCCGGCGTTAAGAAGCTTGGCGAGTGCTTCAGCGGAGATCACGTCACTGACGATGCATCTGCGTCCTCGGCCTGCGCATGCGCCGCAAGGGCGCGAAGGACCGCTATCTCCCGCTCGGCGTCGCGAATGAGATCAGGAATGTTTCGCAGGCAAATACTTGCGAAGGGCGCACCAGCAATGCGGCTTTTGGGAAGACGCGACCCGGTGTCTACGTCTTCGTGGCCGCGCGCCATTCGAGACGCCCGATGCAACGAAAGAACGCCGCTGCTGACGTCCTCGATCAAAGCCGGTTTCCGTGACGACAGGAGACGCTTTGCCGTCGCGACTGACCGGGGCGATATCCTGAACATCTCAGCAACTCGCCAGACCGGCAAATTTGCCGGTCTGGCGGTCGTTTGATTAAGCCCCATCGGCCAGTTCGCCAATCGTGCGGCGACGATCGCTCTTTGACTCTCGTTCAGATGGCGACGATGGAGATTGCCCGACACGACGAACGCGAGCGGGTCGTCTCCGTCGTGAGTTTCAAAGATTGGATCGATACCCACCATACGGCAGGCCTCAAAGCGAGCGCGTCCATCCAGAATTTCATCGTCAAGCAATACGATTGGAGACCGGAGTCCATGTAGCGCGATGTCGCGTGACAATTCCAGGACTTCCCTCGCCGCGAGCGGAGGGAATATCATCGCAAACCGGCTGTATCGCCTGTCCGCAAAGGGCGATGTAAAGTCATCAAGCAATGTAGCGGCGGCATATTCCACGCTGAGGGTCATCAGTGCGCCCTCATCAGCCTGAGGCAGTATTCCCGCCCCTTGACGGTGATGTGCCATCGGTCAATGGCGCCGCGCACCGGCACCAGATATCCGGCGGTACAGGCCTCGCGGAAGCGGGCGCCGCACCCGAGGACCATGCCGTGCGGGTCGGCGTGGGCGTCGCGGACGACCTTGCGGGCCGCGTCGGAAAGTTTCTCGATGACCATCATCAGTGGTTCCCCGGTCTCTTCAACTGGTTGCGGACGGTGGCGAGCGAGGCGATCAGGCCGGAGACCGCGCGCGTGTCGGATATGCCGCTATCGACCGCCTTGATGGCGGAGGCGGTGAGCAGGACGGAAAGGGCCTTGATGTCCTCTTCCGGCAGGACGGCCTCGATCCGGCGAATGGTCTCTTCGGAATCCGAATAGTCGTGCGCCGCCATCACAGCACCGCGTCGAGCTGTGCGAGGATCTGCTTGGCGGCGACGATCTTGCTGCGGATGGCGACGCGCTCGGCAGCGTCGATATGGTCGTCGCCTTCGATCGCGCGCGCGACCTCGCGCACCACGTCGTCGAGCACGCCATCCAGTTTCAGGATGGCGCTCGCCGTGACGCTGCCGAACCCCGCCGGGCGCTCCGCCTTCACCAGCCGGTCCATGGCGCTCAATAAAAACGGATGCGCGCTCTGCCGGTCGAGCTGCACGGCAAGGTCGAGCCGGATGAAGCTCGCCTGCCATTCCTCAGCGGGCGAGGCGTATTTGGTAAGGGTTGACGAACGTACGCCGAGGATGTCGGCCGCCGCGGTGACGCCGCCGACGGCCTCGTAGGCGGAGACGGTCGCGGCCTTGATAATGGATTGGCAGTCGGAAAATGAGCGCACGAAGACACCCCTGAGGTTCGGTCAAGGAAAAAATGGACTGAAAGGATTCCGTGAAGGCCGCGCGGACGCCGCCTAGTGTCGAGCCATCAACTCACGGAGGCCCGCATGCAGGCGAAAAGAAGAACGGCGCCGGAACAGTCCGCCACGCAACACCTTTCGGGACCGCGTTCCGGCGCCAGGTGGTGCGAAAGCCAAGATCGACCGGCAAGCCGAGCTGCGTTACGCACATGGGGGTGGAGAGGTTCATTCGGCGGGCTCCGGCGCTGGGCCAAATACGTCCGGCCGGATCACGTGCCGAGAAACGCCAGTAATACGCTCGAATTCGAGAACGCGTTCCGCGGGGACACGAGGCCACGAGTGGAAAGAGCTATGCTTGATGCCTAGCTCCCGAGAGAGCGCGACAACGCCCCCGACTTTCGCAGCCGCAATCTCAACAATCTCTATCATGACACATAACGTAGTTGATGCCTACGCTACGTGTCAATGGCCTACGTAGGTGCACAATGGTAGCCTTTAGCTACAACTCTGCTATGGAAAAACTTGACACTCTCGGCTCGCGCCTTCGCTACGCTCGCAATGCCAAAGGCCTGACGCAGGATCAGGTCGCTGCCGAATTCGAGATCAAGCGCAACAATATCTCGACTTGGGAAAGTGGGGATACGCGGCCAGACCTCGAAAAATTACCTGCGCTGGCGCAAATCTACGGAACCACAGAAGCCTGGCTATTGCACGGGCAGGGTGAGGCGCCACCCAAGATTGCCAGGCCGAAAAGTGCGGGTGGCCGACAAAGGGCCGAGGCCGAAAGACCTTCATACCCGGTCGTACCGCTGGTTCCAGGGCGCGAACTCCTTGGCACTGGAAAGATGCCGCTCTACGCGGGCGCGATGGGTGGTGACGGTCACGTCATCATCACGTTCGATGCCATCGACTACGTCAAGCGGCCGGCAGAATTAGAGAACGTAAAGGGTGGATATGGGTTGCTGATCGTTGGTGAATCCATGATCCCCGCCTTTTGGCCGGGCGACATGGCCTTGGTAAACCCGCACCTTCCACCCGCGCGCCAGCGCAACGTTATCCTCTATCACACTCCACCGCACGGCGGCGACGTTGAGGCGATCGTGAAGCAGTTGAACGGCTGGAACGAGCGTGAATGGCAACTCCAGCAGTACAATCCTCCACGCGAATATGCTGAGTTTCGGCACGAGTGGCCTATTTGTCATCGTGTTGTTGGAAAATATGACGCGCGCTAATACGCAACTTCCAAGAGATCCGCTGGATCTTCACCGTACTGCGCAATGATGACAGCGTCGTCCCAAGCACCGACTTCGGGATCGCCCGAACGGGAAAATGCCACCACTGAGGCGCTAGATTGCGCAAGCCTCAATGCTAGTTGTTCGCAATGTCTTTTATCTCGCGCCTCTTTTGGGGCGTCCGGGACAAGCATACCCTTGTTGCCGCGCTGGAACGATTGAACGACGAAATACGTAAGCATCGATAGCTCCTTTGTTCTCATTCCGTTCACGTCATAAAGACTCATAGGCGAATCAGAGTCGAGTCTTTTCTGTAGGGGCTGCCTACAAATTTCCGCTTGACGCCTACGTAGGTAAAAACTACATTTGCTTCGTTCCTCCCGGACGGGTAGGCCGCCGCTGTTCACACCCCCACCCTCCAGCGCAGCGGCGGCCATCCTCTCCGGTTCACCCCAGAACGGAGAACCGCAATGCATCACCCCAGCAAATCCCAGCAGACCCGCATTCGCCAGATGGCGAACGCCATGCGTGAACTCGGCGACGACTGCACGATCGAGCGCCTGATCCGCCTCAAGTTCACGCGGCGCGAAATTTCGATCTATGGCGAGGCCGCAACCGAGATGGCGAACGCCCGCTCCGTGCGCCCCGGCCGCAAGGCGGCCTGATCGCCATGGCGCTCACCGATCACATCTACGATCAGCGCCTTCACCTTCGCCGGCCGCCCGTGCCGGTGAAGGCCATCCATCACATTTTCCGCGTCCGCCTCGCCGGCGGCGCCGAACACGTCGTCTCGGCCGCGAGGGCCGAGGACGCCAATCTGCATGTGAAGCGTCGCAACCCCGGCAAGCGCATCGTCTCGACGTTCGTCGACGGCGGTAAGGAGTGAAGCGAATGGAAAAGCAACCCTACATTCCGCGTGAGCCGTCCATCCTGGAGCGCAGCGCGAACATCGCCAGCGGATACATCATCATCGTCGGCATCCTCGCCATGGGCCTCTTCGGCCTCGCCTGCACGCTGCAGCTCGTCAAGATCGAGCGCCAGATGGCCGTCGAGGCGAGGGTCTGACGATGGAGGATATGCACGCCGACTGGATGGCGCAGCACGACGCCGACGCGCTCCGCATGCGCAAAAGCGCCTGGCGCCATCTCATCGTCCTTGTCCTCATCGTCGGCGGGTTCCTCGCCATGGCGCTTACGGCAACCTTTTTGGTCCTTGCAAGGCTTTGACCATGAGCCGCCGTGATCGCATCCGCGCCAAAATCCTTTCCCGCGTCGTCGTCGATGCGAAGACCGGCTGCTGGCTGTGGACTGGCCCGACATCAGGAGAGCGCGGTCGCGGCAAGGGCTACCCGCGCATGTCGCTCGACGGTCAGACGGTCGCCGTGCATCTCGCGATGTGGACCAACGAACATGGCTTCATACCAGGCAAAAAGCAGCTCGATCACAAGTGCCGCAACCGCCTCTGCGTCAATCCGGACCCGAAACACACCGAGCTTGTGACGCACCGTGAAAACATGCGCCGGCGCGATCGCGCGCGCCGCCAGTCCGCTACCCCCCCCCGTTTGCGAAGAGGTCGCCGGTTGACGGCTCGACCCGCCTTTAGGAGTGCGCCGCATGGCCAAGGAATATCTGCATAATGGCGAGGCCGTCGAGCATCTGTATCGACGCATCGCCGACAATGCCCCGCGCGAGGAACTACTGGAGATCGTCCACGACAGGTGGGGCCAGAGATACAATCTCCGCCCCCCCCGTCAGCGAGATCCAGCTTGCCCGCAACTGCGGCACGGAGCGTCGCACCGATGGCTGACGCATGGTTCACCATTCACCGCTCGTCGCTGCTTCCTGCCCTTTCGCGCGTATCCGACGCGATCGACACGAAATCCAAGATTCCGATCCTTGCCCACGTCCTGCTCCAGCCGGACGGCGCAACGCTGCGCCTTCGCTGCACCAATCTCGATCTCCAGATCGAGGCGGAATGCGAAATGATGGACGGCGCCAACTTTCCGCCCGTCGCGCTACCCGTCAGCCGTCTTTCTGCCGTGCTCAAGGAGATGCCGGAGAGCGCCGAACTGATATTCGGCCCCGGCCGCATGAAAGATCAGGTCGGCATCCGGTCGGGCCGCTCTTCGTTCTCGCTCCCCTGCCTGCCTGGGGGTGACTTCCCCGAGATGGGCGGAAGGATCGATGGCGACTGGATCGAGATTGACGGCGCTAAGCTGGCTGAGGCCCTGAAGAAAGCGGCCTACGCCGTGAACAAGGCCGATGATCGCGCATATCTGTGCGGTTTCTGCCTGCACGGAACCGAATCCGGCGACGGAATGATCGTCGCGGCCACCGACGGGCACTACCTCGTGCAGGTCAAGATGCCCGGCTCCGGCGCCGTGGCGTTTCCCGAGGTGGAGAATTCCTATCCGCACATCATCCTGCCGCCGATGGGTGCCGATCCGATCCGCAAGCTGCTGGACGGCGCCAAGCATGGCGCCCGCATCGCGGTCAGCGCGGCAAAAATCGCTGTCGCCTATGACGGCGTCGAGATTCAGTCGAAACTGATCGACGGAACCTATCCGATGTATGAGCGTGTCATTCCGGCGCGCACGGAGCAGACCATCATCGTGCCGCGCGAGGCGTTGGCCTCCGGCGTCAAGCGTGTCGCGGCGATGGTAGACGACGCCAAGAACGACGGCATCCGCCTGAAGGTCGCGTCGGATGGCCTGCACATCGACATGCTGACCGCCGAGGGCGGCTTCGCCTCGGACGTCGTGCAGGGAGAGATCAACGCTCCGGACGGCTTTATCGTCGCGCATTCGGCGCCGCGCCTGGAGAAAACACTCTCCGGCATCCAGTCCGTCGACATCGAAATCAGCCTCACCGACGAGACGACAGCCATCGTCATGCGTCCGCTCGACGGTACTCCCGAACTTTACCTCCTGTCCGCCATGCGGCCCAGATTTGTCGCGGAGTAACAAGATGAACGGCAAACACGCAGCAGAACGTCATCGCCGGCAAAGCGGTGCCTTCCGCGCCGGTATCGAAGAGGGCCGGCGGCGCGAACGCGACGCACAGAACATCTCGCTCGGATCACTTCGCAATACGCCCGATTTTGTGCTCGGCGATCGCGTCCAGAAGGTCGGCGGCCGCTATGGCGGTCCCGGCCGCATCGTCGGCATAAGCGAGGATCTTGATGGTGATGGCTATCGGCTCTACCAGGTCGCGATGCGCGTCGAAGGCGGCTACGGCGAGTTCGTCCACGTCTTCCCGTCGTCCTGCCTGCGGCTCGTCGTCGATGCGGTTGCCGATGTGCCGCGCGATACGGCATCGGCCCTGTCGGCGTAGAGCGGCTGGGACCAGTCTAATCTGCCGTGGTCCGCAGCTAAGCATCAGGACAGGGCGTGCGCCGCAGTCTTCGGTCCAACCTGGGCGATGGAAGATGCCGCCGCGCTGATCGGATTCATTAACAAGACCTGGCACACCTCCACAGGCACGAAGGGTGGCGAGTGATGCGGTATTTCGAACAACTCCGCATCGGCTGGATCATCGAGAGCATCGAGATATTCGGCTTCATCAACCGCAGCCACGTCAGCAAGAAATTCGGCGTCACCCAGCAGGTGGCGTCCAGCGACTTCGGCAAGGTTCAGAAACTGCACCCGCACCTCATGCGCTACGACGCCAGCGCCAAGTGCTATTTCCTGAAAGACGACACCAATGGGTGACCAGAGCAAATCCCTGTTCGAGCGCCCGCTGTTGGCGAAGCTCGGCATTTTCCAAGATGCCAACGACGAAGCGCAGGACGCTTTGCGCGCCGAAAAGGTGGCCGCCGAGAAGCAGGCTATCATCGCCGAGGCCTATCGCCAAATGCCGGCCGACCTGCGCCAGCGCGCGGCTGAATGGGGCGTGTCAGCCCTCATGGAAACGATCTGGCTGAACGGTTGGGACTGCGGTTACCGCCAGTCCATGCGCGACGCCAGAGCAGCAAAAGGGCGGTGAGTGATGGAGATCATCATCAACGGCAAGGTATCCGCCGACCCGAAAGACCGCATCCTTGCGATCGAGGCTGTCACCCGCGCGATTTGCGAACAGACCGGGCAGGACCCGGCCGAGGGCGTCATGATGCTTCTGACCGCCGCAGTCCATCTGTCCCAAACCTATTCCCGCTCGCCGGTCGCGCAGACTGTGGCAACGCTTGCCGAGTGCCTAGGCCACGCCGTCGTAGCGGCCGACGATTTCTTTAAGCTGACCACCGTCGGGACGCCCACCAAAGACCCAGCGGAGGACGCTGCCGATGATTGAAGCGTTCATCTACGCCGCTGTTTTCAGCGGTTTGTATGAGTGCACCGGGCGGTTCTGGTTCTCCCTCGGCTGGCCGTATCACGCCGGCCGCCTGCTAGGAGGCGCCTTCCGATCCGAACAAAAGGACACCGACCATGGCTGATTTCGACGCCACCGAGAAGTCGCGCGCGTTGATGCCCACGCTCGCGCAGTCCTTCCAAGAGGTCGCTTTTAACCAGGCGAACGAATTCATCAGCGCCGGCCAATCCGCCAAGGAAGCCGCATCGATCGTCGCCAACATCCTCGTCGAAACGGCATGGATGGTTGCGGGGTGCGGCGTCCTCTCAGATGGCGGCACCCCGAACCCGGACAATTTTCGCGCGGCTGTCGAAGCGACCTTGCAGCGGATCACCTTCAGGGATCCTGACGCCAACGAACCGGCAGGGGTCGAGAAGCCGTGAACCTCGACCAGGCCAAAGCACTATACCCCGAGATCAAGAGCTTGCTTCCGCTGGCCAGCCCGGAATGGAGCGAGAGCTATAATCTGCGCGAAGGTATTGCCGAGATATGCATCCCCAATCGGTTTAACGGTGAGGTAGAGCCGATCGCGCACATTCTGGCCGATTGCCCTTATGATGATCGGCGCATGATGCTGAAGGCCCCCGTTTACCTGAACGCGGTCTGGGTTCTGCTCCACGAGGCTCTGCGCCGCATCCCCCGAGAAGACGTTCCCGCACCAACGAAGAAGAAGATCCAAACCGTCGCGCAGGCCTGCGGCCGAATGTGCAACGACGCCGACTTCCTGAGATTTCTGAGCGTCTGCCACAACGTGGACACCTCTGACCGCGAGCGCGTCGCTAATCGCGTGCGCACGATGATCAAGGTTGATTCGCGCGCGCAGCTCGACACGGACGAGATGGCGCGGCAGCGTTGGTTCTCACTCTGCGATGAATTCAGGTCCTGGCATGAAAGGAATCCGCGATGAGGACGGAGAGCACCAAGGCGGCTCCGCGAGAGCACTTCGCCCCTTGCCCCCTCCCGGTCGCTCGCGGTCTAAACCGCGCTCAGGCCGCGGCTTACATCGGCGTGTCACCATCCCTGTTTGACGAAATGATCGGCGATGGCAGAATGCCGGCGCCCAAGCGCATGAATTCGCGCACGGTATGGGATCGCCTCGCGCTTGATCGAGCGTTCGACAAGCTGCCCGGCGGAACCACCGACGATGCTGGCGCAGGCGAATGGGATGTGGAGCTCTGATGCCGCGAAAGTTCTCGAAAAAGTACGTGGTCGAAGATAAGACCGACGGCGTCCTGCGCTTCTATTTTCGCAGGAAGGGCCAGCCTAAAGTTCGCCTCCCAGGCCTCCCAGGGAGCGACGAGTTCAATGCGGCCTACTATGACGCCCTCAACGGCGTCATGGTCGATGGCAAGGGCGGCCCGAAGCTCTCGACAAAGGGCTCGCTGCGCTGGCTTTGCGAACTATACTTTCAATCGGCCGACTACAAGAAGCTCGACAAGCGCACCCAGCTCGTCCGCAAGCAGATCATAGAACACATGTGGGCGGAGCCTACCAAGCCAGGAGGCGACAAGCTCTTCGAGGATATCCCGCTGGGAAGCTTTGGTGCCAAGGCGGTGCGCGTATTGCGCGACCGCAAGGCTGACCTCCCCGAGGCAGGAAACGGCCGGGTGAAGGCGCTGCGAGCGGTTTTCAAGTGGGCGACGGCTCCGGGTGTGGAGCACCTCACAGCAAATCCGGCACGGGACGTTGCATACTTCCGGTCGGAAACGGATGGCGTACACACCTGGACCGAGGAGGAGGTCGCTCAATACGAGGCACGGCACCCGATCGGGACCAAAGCCCGCCTCGCGATGGCAATCATGCTGTATACGAGCCAGCGCCGAAGCGACGCAGTGCTACTCGGCAGGCAGCACCTGTCGAACGGAGCATTGCACTTCACGCAGCAGAAGAACCGGAACCGCAAACCTGTCCGGCTCGTAATCCCCATCCACCCGGAACTCCAAAAGATCATCGATGCCACGAAGTGCGGCGACCTGAGCTTCCTCGTGACAGAATTCGGAAAGCCTTTCACCGCCAACGGTTTTGGCACGTATTTCCGCCGCCGGTGCAATGAAGCGGGCCTGCCACATTGCAGCGCCCACGGCCTACGAAAGGTTGCAGCAACCCGCTTGGCAAATAACGGCGCGACAGAGCACCAGATCATGTCCGTGACAGGTCATTCCACATCGAAGGAAGTGACGCGGTACACCAAGGCGGCGGAGCAAAAACGACTCGCCAAGAGCGCGATGACCCTGCTTCATAAGCCTGAAGGCGACAATGTCTCAGAAGGCGAAACCGAGAACAAAAGTGTCCAGAAATAGCACTGCTTCAATTTTGCTGGACACTGAAAGCCAGAAAGTGAAGGAAAAACAATGATGAAAATAGCTGCTGGTGCCCCATGCCGGAATCGAACCAGCACTCCTTTCGGAACTCGATTTTGAGTCGAGCGCGTCTACCAGTTCCGCCAATGGGGCACGGCACTGCAGCCATCGCCGTTTACACGATGCGCTTGCGGGCGGCAACTGGCAAATCGGGGCGGGCGGAGGATCACTTATCCGTGCGGTGCATTTACAATGCGGGCGCACCTGATAGAACTCGGCGCCGTTTCGCCGGCATGTCCGCCGGCCCGATTGGACGATCCTGATGACGGCATCCCTTTCCCGCAAGACCTATGCTGGCCTGCTTTCGCTCGGCATGGCGGCGACCGTGGGCGGCGCGCTCGCCTTCGAGCATGTCGGCGGCTACATTCCCTGCGCGCTCTGCCTGTTGCAGCGCGATCCCTATTACTACGGCATTCCGGTCGCGGTGGCGGCCCTGCTTTCCGCCCTTTTCGGCGGACCGGCCTGGCTGACGCGGCTGCTGCTTGCCATCGCCGGGATCATGATGCTCGTCGGGGCCGGCATGGGCGTCTATCACGCCGGTGTCGAATGGGGCTTCTGGGAAGGGCCGGCGACCTGCGCGACTTCGGCACAGGGCGTCACCCAGAACGCGGGCGACCTGCTGTCCGATCTCAATTCCAAGCACGGCCCGTCCTGCACGGAAGCGTCCTTCCGCCTGCTGGGGCTTTCCTTCGCCGGCTGGAATGTGATCGCAAGCCTCATCCTCGCCGCGATCGCCTTTGCGGGCGTGCGGTCCGCGAAAGCCTGATGCCGCAGCGGGGCTGAGGCGCATGCCGTCGCCGCAAAAGCCTCTCCCGGCTTTGCGCGGCAGGCTTCAGGGCTGCAGTTCGACGTCCCAGTAGAGATAGTCCATCCAGCTTTCATGCAGATAGTTGGGTGGAAACAGTCGCCCGTTGTTGTGCAGATCCTGAACCGTCGGCTGGTAGGGCTTCTGATGCGGGAACATGCCCGCCTGCTTGGGCAGCTTGCTGCCTTTTCTCAAATTGCACGGGGAGCACGCCGCAACCACATTGCACCAGGTCGTCTCGCCGCCATGGGCGCGCGGGGTGACATGGTCGAAGGTCAGGTCGTGGGGCGAGCCGCAGTACTGGCATTCGAACTTGTCGCGCAGGAACACGTTGAACCGGGTGAAGGCCGGATGGCGCGAAGGCTGCACGTAGGTTTTCAGGCATACGACGCTCGGCAGGCGCATCGTGAAGCTCGGGGACGAGACCGAATGATCGTATTCGGCGATGATGTTTACGCGGTCAAGAAACACGGCCTTGATCGCGTCCTGCCAGGACCAGAGCGACAAGGGATAATAACTCAGCGGCCTGTAGTCAGCATTCAATACAAGGGCTGGCAGGGCCTGTGGTGAAACAGAAATCGTCAAGGGCTTCTCCTGATCGATTCGGCATCTGCCCTTCTATATTAGGCCCGTTGTTACAGCATTGTGAAGCGGGAAAGGAAAAGCGAAAACAAGGTATTTCGCAAGGCTCAGCCTTCGAGCACCGGCGCCGCCTCGCGGCGCATCTCGCGCGAATAATAGGCCCAGAACAGCCGCGCCGACACGCCGCGCCAGGGAGACCAGTTCGTCGCGATCCGGTCGAGTTCCTGCGGGCTCGGCCGCACGGCGAGACCGAACGCGTGGGCGACGGCATTTTGCAGCGCGATATCGCCGGAGGGAAAGATATCAGGATGGCCGGCGCAGAAGAGCAGGTAGACATCCGCCGTCCAGCGGCCGATGCCCTTGATCGCGGTCAGCCGGTGCGCTGCGGCCGAGGCCTCCATATGGCATATGGCGTCGAGGTCGAGTTCGCCGCGGTCGACGGCCTCGGCGGCTCGGCGCAGCGTTTCGGCCTTGGCACGCGACAGGCCGATGGTCCGGCAGGCCTCGTCGGAAAGCCCGAGGATGTGATGAGGGGTGATGTCGCCGGCCGCCTCTTCCAGCCGCCGCCAGATCGCATCGGCGCTTGCACGCGACACCATCTGCGCGACGATGATGCCGGCAAGGCCGCGATAGCCGGGCGGGAGGCGGCGCAGCGGCACGGGTCCGGCCTTGTCGATGATGGTGAAAAGGCGCGCGTCGAGCAGCGCGAGATCGACGAGACCCGCGGCGACATCCGCATCCGTCCTGATCATGTGCAATTGCATTTTTCCGAGCGGCCCTTGCGCTGGAGCATGTTGCGCGAAAGTGTGCAGCGGTTTTGCGGTGACAACATGCGACAAATCAAAAAAGTGTGACGCGACACGCCTCTTCATGCCAGAAGACCTCATGCCAAGTCCTTTGTCAAAACATCGCGTCTTTCGTTTTGCGCCGAGCCCGAACGGCCTCCTGCATCTCGGCCATGCGCTTTCGGCACTCCTGAACCAAGATCTCGCAGCCGCCTGCGGTGGCCGCTTCCTCCTGCGTATCGAGGACATCGACCCGGCGCGATCGCGCCCGGAATTCGAGGCGGCGATCTACCGCGATCTCGGCTGGCTGGGGCTCGATTGGGAGAAACCGGTGCGCCGCCAGTCGGAGCACCTCGCCTTCTACGGTGAGGCGCTGGAACGGTTGAAGGCGATGGGGGTGCTGTATCCGGGGTTCCTCAGCCGCGGCGAGGTGAAGTCGCGGGTCACAGCGCATGAGGCGGCGGGTGGCATCTGGCCGCGTGACCCGGACGGCGCGCCGCTTTATCCGACGGAGGAAAGGGCGCTCGACCGGGGGGAGGCGCTCGCCCGGATCGCGGCGGGCCGGCAGCATGCCTGGCGGCTCGACATGGACAAGGCGCGGGCGCTCGCGCCGGCGGCGCTCGACTGGTCGGAGGCGGGCCAAGGGCCGGAGGGCGAGACGGGTCTCGTCGCGGCGCGGCCGGAGCGGTGGGGCGACGTCATGCTCTCCCGGCCGGATGCGCCGGCGAGCTATCATCTTGCCGTCGTGCTCGACGATGCGGTGCAGGGCATTACCCACGTGGTGCGGGGGCAGGATCTCTTTCACGCGACGGCCGTGCATCGCCTCCTGCAAAGCCTGCTCGGCCTGCCCGCGCCGGCCTATCACCATCACGGGCTCGTGCCGGGGCCGGATGGGCGAAAGCTCTCGAAGAGCAACGAAGATACCGGGATTGCCGCCTATCGGGAAAAGGGCGTCTCACCTGCCGGCATTCGCGCCCTGCTCGCGGGCTATGGCTTCGTCCTCCATTGAGGCTTCCTCCATCGGCGGCTTCTTCACGCCTCGCACCCGGTCGAGGATGAGGTGCTTCACCCGGAACTTCATCAGGGCGGCGTTGATCTCGGCGCCGATGATGAAGATCGCCCCGACGATGTAGAGGAAGACCAGGGCGATCATGATCGAGGCGAGGCCCGCATAGGTCGAGACGTAGTTGGCGAAGGTCGCGAGATACGAGGCGAAGGCATAGGCGCCGATGCCCCAGAAGAGCAGCGTCAGCAGGATGCCGGGCAGCACGTCGGCGATCTTGCGGCGCCCGGCCGGCAGCCAGAGATGGGCGATCAGGAGGCCGATCAGAAGCACGAGCACGGTGCCGAAGAGACCCCAGCTTTCCACCCAGGAATAGAGATAGTTCAGCCAGGGCAGCCAGTCGCCGGTGGCGCGCACGGCCAGCGGCGCGGCGACGAGCACGATGCTGATGACGGCAAGTGCCAGGACCCCGGCAATGACGAAGCCGAGGCTGGCGAGGCGCGTCACGTACCAGTAGCGCGTCTCGGCCACCCGGTAGGCGCGGTTGAGCGAGATGCGCAGCGCCTCCACGCCGTTGGAGGCGAAATAAGCGGCGGCAAGCACCGAGAGCGTCAGCAAGCCGCCGCGCGGGATCGTCAGGACCGCGACGACTTCGCGGGAGATCGGGGCGGCGATCGATTCCGGCCAGGTGTCGAAGATGAGGTGCACGGCGGTCTCGGCGAACTGGTCCGCGCCGAGAAAGGAGCCGAGCGCCGTGCCGAAGATGAGGAAGGGAAAGATCGCGAGGAGCGTCGAAAGGGCGACATGGCTTGCCATTGCCCAGCCGTCGTCCTCGGAAAAATGCCAGATCGCATCGAAGACGACCTTGTAGACAAGGCGGATGGCGGTCGGCATCGGCGCTGCTCGTTTCCTTTGTGCGGCCGTCGCCGGCCGACTCTCATTGTCTCACGCTGGTGAATATGGGAAACGGATGCAGATTTGTACAGGAAACCGCCATGTCTTCTCCAAGCACGACACCGCAGCCGAGCATCATCGTCACCGGCTGCTCCTCCGGCATCGGCGCCCATTGCGCCCGTGCGCTGAAGGCGGAGGGCTGGCGGGTCTTCGCCACCGTGCGGCGCGAGGAGGACCTGGCACCGCTCGACACTGACGGCATCGAGGCGTTCCTGATGGACTATACGAAGCCGGAGACGATCGCGGCGCTCGTCGAGGCCGTGCTGGCGCGCACGGGCGGCCGGCTCGACGCGCTCTTCAACAACGGCGCCTATGGCCAGGCCGGTGCCGTGGAGGACCTTCCGGTGGAGGCTTTGCGCCTCCAGCTGGAAACGAACGTCATCGGCTGGCATGACCTGACGCGGCGAGTGATCCCGGTCATGCGCTGGCAGGGCCACGGCCGTATCGTGCAGTGCTCGTCGATCCTCGGCCTCGTGCCCTATCGCTGGCGCGGCGCCTACAATGCCTCGAAATTTGCGCTAGAAGGCCTGTCGCTCACCCTGCGCATGGAGCTTGCCGGTTCCGGGGTGCATGTCAGCCTCATCGAGCCGGGGCCGATCGAATCACGCTTCACCGCCAACGCGCTTATCCAGATCGAGAAACATATCGATGTCGAGAATTCGGTTCATGCCGCCGAATACCGCAGGCAGCTTCGGCGGCTGCGCGGCGAGGGCAAGCCGGCGCGCGGCAAGCTCGGGCCGGATGCGGTGCACGACGTCCTGCGCCATGCGCTGACGGCAAAGTCGCCGCGGCCGCATTACGTCGTGACCTCGCCGGCCAAGCAGGGCGTGCTTCTGAAGAAGCTGCTGCCGGCGGCGTTCTTCTACCGGCTGATCGGCAAGCTCGGCTGACGCGGCGCGGCGTCGCAGGTTTTCTCTGCGAAAACGCGTGCACTTTGCGCGGAAAACCCTATTTGAATAGGGCTGACAGAAATCAAACCGGATCGTGGGCATGTCTTCCTTCCTCACCTTCATGACCCTGCTCGTCATGGGCCTCGTCGCCATCGTGCTCGTGCGCGGTCTCGTCAACATGGCCAAGGGCGGCAGCGGCAACACGTCCAACAAGCTGATGCAGCTTCGCGTGCTCCTGCAGGCGATCGCCATCATCCTCATCATGCTGACCCTCTGGGTCACGGGCGGGGGGCGCGGCTGATGGTCAAGCTCAACAAGATCTACACCCGCACCGGCGACAACGGCACGACGGGCCTCGTCGCCGGGCCGCGCCGCAAGAAGCACGACCTGCGCGTCGTGTCCTACGGCGAGGTCGACGAGGCGAATTCCTGCATCGGCCTCGTGCGCCAGCATCTTACCGATCATCCGGCGCTGGACCGCATGCTGGTGCGCATCCAGAACGACCTGTTCGACCTCGGCGCCGATCTTGCTGCGCCGGAGACGGGCCGCAAGCTCGACTACGAGCCGCTGCGCATCGTGCAGGCGCAGGTGGACCGGCTGGAACAGGAAATCGACCAGCTCAACGCCGACCTCGAGCCGTTGCGCTCCTTCGTGCTGCCGGGCGGCACGCCCGCGGCGGCGGCGCTGCATCTGGCGCGCACCGTGGCGCGCCGGGCCGAGCGGCGCATCGTCGCCCTGCAGGACAGCGAGGGCGAAACGGTGTCGGCGGTGTCCGTCGCCTATATCAACCGCCTTTCCGATTTCCTCTTCGTCGCCGCACGCTGGGTGAACGACAAGGGGCGCACGGACATATTGTGGGTTCCGGGGCAGAACAGGTAAGCTCGTACCGAGCCAGAAAAATGCCGGCCGGGGAAGGGGACCCATGTTCATACCGCTGCATGACACGAATTCCCTAAAATACATCAAGGTCCAATATGTCACGATCAGCCTGATCGCGATCAACGTCGTCGTCTGGCTGGTGACGGGGCTTGCGGCGACGCAGTCCTTTTCCGATGCGACGGTGGTCGGCCTCGGCTATATCCCCGCGGTCGTCTTCGACTTCGCCGACCTGGAGCCGAGCCTGGTCCTGGTGCCTGAGAATGCGACTTACCTCACCTACGCCTTCCTGCACGGCGATTTGATGCATCTCGCCTCCAACATGCTGTTCCTCTGGGTGTTCGGCGACAATGTCGAGGATGCGCTCGGCCATTTCCGCTTCCTGCTCTTCTACCTTGCCTGCGCGGCCGCCGGCGCTCTCGTCCACGGTCTCGTGCAGCCCGATTCGGAGGCGCCGCTGATCGGCGCGTCGGGGGCGATTTCCGGGGTTGTGGCGGCTTACTTCTTGCTGCATCCGAAGGTGCGTGTCTGGGTGCTGGTGTTCTTCCGCATTCCCTTGCCGCTGCCGGCGGTCATTCCGCTCGCCTTCTGGATCGCCCAGCAATTCTACATGCTGCTGGTCGATGGCGACAGCGGCGTGTCCTGGGGCGCCCATGTCGGGGGCATCGTGGCGGGAGCCGTGCTCGTCCTCGTGCTGCGCCGGCGGGGCGTGCCGCTGTTCGACCGGACCATCGTGACGCCGAAGGCCGTGCGGCATGTGGAGGCGACGCCGGTGCCGGCCGAGGAGGCCGCCGCTCACTCGTCCGTTCCGCCCACCCACTGGGGGCGGTGACCGCGCACTGCAAACGAACAAATTGACGTGAACGTAAAGGTAATTTATAAGCCTTTCGTTTTCACGTGGGGAGGGTCCGTGATGCATTGTGTTTGGGGAAAAAACGCGTATCGATGTCGCCAACCGACAATCAGGGCGCCCCTGAAAGGCGCATTTTCCCTCGCGGGCATTTGAAGGAAGGAAGCCATGAAAATCCTGGTCCCTGTAAAGCGGGTCGTTGATTACAACGTTAAGATCCGCGTGAAGTCCGACGGCTCTGGTGTCGAGCTTGCGAACGTCAAGATGTCGATGAACCCGTTCGACGAGATCTCGGTGGAAGAGGCGTTGCGCCTGAAGGAAGCCGGCAAGGCGGAGGAAGTGGTCGTGGTGTCGATCGGCCCGGCCAAGGCCGAGGAGACGCTGCGCACGGCGCTCGCCATGGGCGCCGACCGCGCCGTTCTGGTCGAGACGGAAGACGCCGTCGAGCCGCTCGCCGTCGCCAAGATCCTCAAGGGCGTCACCGAGGCTGAGGCTCCCGGCCTCGTCATCGTCGGCAAACAGGCGATCGACGACGATTCCAACCAGACCGGCCAGATGCTGTCGGCGCTGCTCGGCTGGGCGCAGGCGACGTTCGCCTCGAAGGTCGAGATCGGCGACGGCAAGGCCGAGGTCACGCGCGAGGTCGACGGTGGCCTGCAGACCATCGAGGTCAAGCTTCCGGCCGTGGTCACCACCGACCTTCGCCTCAACGAGCCGCGCTATGCCTCGCTGCCGAACATCATGAAGGCGAAGAAGAAGCCGCTCGACAAGAAGACGCCCGCCGACTTCGGCGTCGACACGAGCCCGCGCCTGAAGGTGCTGAAGACCGAGGAACCGTCGGGCCGCAAGGCAGGCGTCAAGGTCAAGAGCGTCGCAGAGCTTGTCGACAAGCTCAAGAACGAAGCCGGCGTGCTGTAAGGCAGGAAAGGGAGAACACAACCATGGCCATTCTTCTTCTGGCAGATCACGACAATGCCCACCTTTCCGACCAGACGGCGAAAGCGCTGACGGCGGCATCGAAGATCGGTTCGGACGTGCATGTGCTCGTCGCCGGCAGCAATGCCAAGGCGACTGCCGAGCAGGCGGCAAAGCTCTCGGGCGTGACCAAGGTGCTCGTCGCCGACGATGCGAGCCTTGCCAACAACCTCGCCGAACCGCTGGCGGCGCTCATCGTGTCGCTCGCCGGCAACTACGACGCCATCGTCTCGGCCGCCACCTCGGTCGGCAAGAACGTCTTGCCGCGCGTGGCAGCGCTGCTCGATGTCGCGCAGGTCTCGGAGATCGTCGAGGTCGTCTCGGCCGACACGTTCAAGCGTCCGATCTATGCGGGCAATGCCATCCAGACGGTGCAGTCCACCGACGCCAAGAAGGTGATCACCGTGCGCACGGCGTCCTTCACGGCAGCCCCTGAAGGCGGCAGCGCGGCCATCGAGACCGTCTCGGCCGCCGCGAACCCCGGCCTCTCGACCCACGTCAAGGACGCGCTGTCCTCCTCCGACCGTCCGGAACTGACGTCGGCCAAGATCATTATCTCGGGCGGCCGGGCGCTGGGTTCGTCGGAAAAGTTCCAGGAGGTGATCCTTCCGGTCGCCGACAAGCTCGGTGCGGCCGTCGGCGCCTCGCGCGCGGCGGTCGATGCCGGCTATGCCCCGAACGACTGGCAGGTCGGCCAGACGGGCAAGGTGGTCGCGCCGCAGCTCTACATCGCCTGCGGTATTTCCGGCGCGATCCAGCACCTTGCCGGTATGAAGGACTCGAAGGTCATCGTGGCGATCAACAAGGACGAGGAAGCCCCGATCTTCCAGGTCGCGGACTACGGCCTCGTCGGCGATCTCTTCGATATCCTGCCGGAGCTGCAGAAGGCGCTCTGAGCCGACCCCGGTCCAACTTTGCGACGATGATTTCACTGGAAATATGCGTCGCGTGCCTTTATCACTTCACCGGGCCGGCCTGACCGGCCCGGTGTTTTTTTGCCCACGCAATGGGTGCGGGCTGACATGACGGGGCGATTGGCGCGATGATCATCAAGAACGTCGGTATTGTAGGTGCAGGCCAGATGGGGTGCGGGATCGCGCATGTCGCGGCCATGGCCGGATACAAGGTCCATATCTACGACCTGTCGCCCGAGCGCATCGAGGCCGGCCTTGCCACGATCAACGGCAACCTCGCCCGCCAGGTCTCGTCCGGCAAGATGTCCGACGAGGAGCGCAAGAAGGCGCTCGCTCTGATCAAGGGCTCCGCCGACATCAACGATCTTTCCGATGCCGATCTCGTCATCGAGGCGGCCACCGAGGACGAGACCGTCAAGCGCAAGATCTACGGCCAGGTCTGTTCCGTGCTGAAGCCGGAGGCGATGCTCGCCACCAACACGTCCTCGCTGTCGATCACCCGTCTCGCCTCGGCCACCGACCGGCCGGAGCGTTTCATGGGCATCCACTTCATGAACCCCGTTCCGGTCATGAAGCTGGTCGAGCTGGTGCGCGGCATCGCCACCGAGGAAGAGACCTTCTCCGCCGCCAAGGAATTCGTCGGCCGCCTCGACAAGACGATCACCGTCGCCGAGGACTTCCCGGCCTTCATCGTCAACCGCATCCTGCTGCCGATGATCAACGAGGCGATCTACACGCTCTACGAGGGCGTCGGCTCTGTGGAAGCCATCGACACGGCCATGAAGCTCGGCGCGAACCATCCGATGGGTCCGCTCCAGCTTGCTGACTTCATCGGCCTTGATACCTGCCTTTCGATCATGCAGGTGCTGCATGACGGGCTGGCGGATTCCAAGTATCGTCCGTGCCCGCTGCTGGTGAAATATGTCGAGGCCGGCTGGCTCGGCCGCAAGTCCGGCCGCGGCTTCTACGACTATCGCGGTGACGTGCCGGTTCCGACCCGCTGACCGGCGGAAGAATCCGCCAAGCCTGCCTTTCAGGGAAAAATGTTTCGCCTGTCATAAGAGCTATGACAGGCCATGCCTCGGATAGCGTTTGGCCGGCCGCTATTGTCTGCCCCAATTCTTCTCGCATTGGGGTTTCCAAATGAAACGTTTGCTCCTTCTCGGCGTGGCTCTCCTCGGCCTTGCCGCTCCGCTTTCCGCGCAGGCCGCCGACAAGCTGCTGAACGCCTCCTATGACGTGGCGCGCGAGCTTTTCGCGGCCGAGAACGAAGCCTTCGTGAAGGCGCATCCGGGCGTCACCGTTGATCAGTCGCATGCCGGCACCTCCAAGCAGGCGCGCGCCATCGTCGAGGGCCTGGAGGCCGATGTCGTGACCTTCAACCAGGTGACGGACATCGACTTCCTGGTGAAGAACGGTTTCGTCGCGGAGGACTGGCAGAAGAAGTTCCCGAACAACGCTTCGCCCTTCTACTCCTTCCCGTCCTTCCTCGTTCGCGCCGGCAACCCGAAGAACATCAAGGACTGGTCCGATCTTGCCCGCGACGACGTGAAGGTCATCTTCCCGAACCCCAAGACCTCGGGCAATGCGCGCTACACCTATCTCGCCGCGACGGCCTACGCCAAGGAAGCCTTCAAGAACGATCCGTTGAAGGTCGAGGAATTCGTCACCAAGATCTTCGACAACGTGCCGGTCTTCGACACCGGCGGCCGTGCGGCGACGACCACCTTCGTCGAGCGCGAGATTGGCGACGTCATCATCACCTTCGAGGCGGAGACCAAGTCGATCGCCAAGCAGTATGGCGCGGACAAGTTCGAGGGCGTCGTTCCCTCCGTCTCGCTGCTCGCGGAATTCCCGGTCGCCGTGGTCGACAAGGTGGCCGACGCTCACGGCAGCCGTGACCTCGCCAAGTCCTATCTCGACTTCCTTTATGCGCCCGAGGGCCAGAAGATTGCCGCCGAATTCGGCCACCGCGTCCTCGACGAGAAGGTTGCCGCCGAGTTCAAGGACCAGTTCCCGGAAATCCGCCTCGTGAACGTCGACGACGTCTTCGGCGGCTGGAAGAAGGTCTCCGAGGAGCACTTCTCCGAAGGCGGCACGCTGGACAAGATCTACGGCAGCCGCTGATCCATCCATTTCGTTTCTGACGACCGGCGGGTGAAAGCCCGCCGGTCGTGACATGAAAAGTATCGCGCCATTCCGGATGGAACGCCGCCGCGCACTTTTCCTGGAATTGCTTGAGAAAGGAACGCCCGTTGAGACGGCGTGTACTGCCCGGATTGCCGCTCGCGCTCGGCATAACCCTCGTCTACGTGGCCATCATCGTGGTGCTGCCGCTGGCCGCGCTCATTTTCAAGGCGGCGAGCCTGGGGCCGGAAGACTATTGGCGCATCATCTCGTCCGAACGCGCCTTTGCCAGCTACCGCGTGACGGTGCTCTGTGCGCTGGCCGCCACCGTCTTCAACCTGTTCTTCGGCCTGTCGCTTGCCTGGGTGCTGGTGCGCTACCGCTTCCCCGGCCGTCGCCTCGTCGACGCGCTGGTGGACCTGCCCTTCGCGCTGCCGACGGCGGTCGCGGGCATCGCGCTTACGACGCTCTTCGCCACCAACGGCTGGTTCGGCGGGCCGCTGTCGCTTCTCGGCATCAAGGTCGCCTATACGCCGCTCGGCATCATCGTCGCCATGAGCTTCACCAGCATTCCCTTCATCGTGCGCACGGTGCAGCCGGTGCTGGAAGAGCTCGATCCGGCGCTGGAGGAAGCGGGGCAGACGCTCGGCGCCAGCGACCTCTCCATCTTCGTCGGCGTCATCCTGCCGCTTCTGACGCCGGCGCTTCTGGCCGGCGTGTCGCTCTCCTTCGCGCGCAGCCTCGGCGAGTTCGGCGCCATCATCTTCATCGCCGGCAACCAGCCGTTCTCGACGGAGATCACCGCGCTCCTCGCCTTCATTCGGCTCGAGGAATACGACTATCCGGCCTCCGCCGCGATCGCCTCGGTCATGCTGCTGACGGCCTTCGTGATGCTCGCAGTCACCAACCTGATGCAGGCCCGCGCCCTGCGCTATACGGCGAGGGGCTGATCATGGCGCACCATGGCAAGGGAAAGCCGCCGCGCGTCGGCGACAACACGCTCTTCCGCCGCAGCCTGCTGGCAGTCGTCCTCGTGCTCGTCGGGCTGATGATCGTCGCGCCGCTCATCGTTATCGCCGTCGAGGCCTTTTCGCGCGGCGTCGGCTATTTCGCCGAATCCATCGCCGATCCGGATACGCGCCATGCCATCCTGCTGACGGTCATCACCGCGCTCATCGCCGTGCCGATCAATACAGTGTTCGGCGTGGCGGCGGCCTGGGCGATCACCAAGCACGATTTCCGCGGCAAGCGGCTGCTGACCGTCGTCATCGAGCTGCCCTTCTCCGTCTCGCCCATCGTCGCGGGCGTCTCCTATCTCTTCGTCTACGGCCTGCAGGGCTTGTTCGGCCCGGCGCTGCAATCGGCGGAGATAAAAATCCTCTTCGCACTGCCGGGCATCGTGCTGGCCAGCATGTTCGTGACGGCGCCCTTCGTGGCGCGCGAGCTGATCCCGCTCATGCAGGCGCAGGGCCGCGATCTGGAGGAAGCGGCGACGTCGCTCGGCGCGAGCGGCTGGCGCACCTTCCTCTCGGTTACGCTGCCGAACATCAAATGGGCGCTGCTCTACGGCGTGGTGCTGTGCAATTCGCGCGTGATGGGCGAGTTCGGCGCCGTCTCGGTCGTCTCGGGCAATATCCGCGGCCAGACGAACACGCTGCCGCTGCATATCGAATTGCTCTACCACGACTACAACGCGGCCGGCTCCTTTGCCGCCGCATCCATTCTCGCCGGCCTTGCCATCGTCACGCTCATCGCCAAGGTGGCGCTCGAGCGGCAGGGCGCGGGCCGCGTCCAGCGTCCTTCCGCCCTCTCGGGCGCAGACAGCATCACCCCGGAGGTAAAACCGTGAAGATCCGCCTCGACAACGTGGTCAAGGAGTTTCAGACCTTTCGCGCCGTGCACGGCGTGTCGCTGGAGATCGAGAGCGGCGAGCTGGTCGCGCTGCTCGGCCCGTCCGGCTCCGGCAAGACGACGATCCTGCGCATGGTTGCCGGCCTCGAATATGCCGATGGCGGGGCGATCTATTTCGGCGAGGAGAACGCCACCGACATTCCCGTTCGCGAGCGCGGCGTCGGCTTCGTCTTCCAGCATTATGCGCTTTTCCCGCACATGACGGTGGGCGAGAACATCGCCTTCGGCATGAAGGTCTCGAAGGTGAAGCGCTCGCCGCAGGCGATCGCCGAGCGCGTCAGGGAACTGCTCGACCTCGTGCAGCTCGGCGGCCTCGCGGATCGCTTCCCCGGCCAGATCTCCGGTGGCCAGCGCCAGCGCGTGGCACTGGCCCGGGCGCTCGCCGTCGACCCGCGCGTGCTGCTGCTCGACGAACCGTTCGGCGCGCTCGATGCCAATGTGCGGCGGGACCTGCGCCGCTGGCTGCGCAAGATCCATGACGAGCTTGGCATCACCACGCTCTTCGTGACGCACGACCAGGAGGAGGCGCTGGACCTCGCCGACCGGGTCGTCATCCTCAACAAGGGGAAGATCGTGCAGGAGGGCACGCCCGAAGCGGTCTGCCGCACGCCGGCCGATGCCTTCGTGATGAATTTCCTCGGCGACGCCAACCGACTCGACGCGGATATCCGCGGCGGCAAGGCCTATGTCGAGGACGTGGCCTTCGAGGCGGACGGCGTTGCCGACGGCAGCGGCCAGATCCTCTTCCGTCCGACGGATGTCACCTGGCGCGAGGATGGGCATGGCATCGCCGCCAAGATAGTGCGCGTCATCGACCGGCCGGATTCGCGCCGCGTGCTCGCGATGACCGGCAGCGGCCAGCCGGTGGAGTTCGACACCGCGCCGGAATTCCCGCATCGCAAGGGGGATGCCGGCTTCATCGGCATCCGCCGCCCGCGCGTCTATGCTGCGGCGTGAAAGTCAGCTTTTCGGGGCTGCCAGCGCGGCGTTGATCAGGGCCTTGGCATCCTCGCTGTCCCAGGCGGCGGGGCCGTTCATCGCGGAGATCAGGCAGCCCTTGTCGTCCATCAGCAGCGTCACCGGAAGGCCGAAGGCGAGGCCTTCCTTCTTCAGCGTGTTGAAGACGCCCATCGAGGCGTCTCGATAATAGGCGAGATCATGAACCTTCGTTTCGTCGAGGAAGGTTTTCGGCTTCTCGTCGTCACCGGTGTCGATGTTGATCGCCACCACCTCGAACCTGTCGCTGCCGAGGTCCTTTTCCAGCGCGTTGAGCGCCGGCATTTCCTCGCGGCAGGGCACGCACCAGGTTGCCCAGAGATTGACCAGCAGCGTCTTGCCGGCAAAATCGGCGATCGTCTTCTTCTTGCCGTCGGGGCCGTCGAAGACGAGGTCGGGCAGGGGACGGTGCTCGTCGACGGTCCGCATGGCGGCGACCTGCCCCTTGGAGAAGGGCGTGATGGCCTCCGCCCTGGCGGCGGCTGCGGCGCAGGCGGCGGGATCGGCGGAGGCGACCACGCCATTGCCAGACAGGCTTTCCTTCACGTATATCGCTGCACCACCGGCGAGAAGTCCGGCAAGCCCCGCGATGGCGATCAGCTTGGTTGCGGGCAGGCCGATTTTCTTCTTCACTGACATTTCATTCTCCAGGATACTTTCCAGGGCAGGCACCGATGAGCGACGGCACTTCCGAGACGAAATCCTCGAACCAGATGTGGGGCGGCCGCTTCGCCTCGGGCCCGGATGCGATCATGGAGGAGATAAATGCCTCCATCGGCTTCGACAAGAAGCTTTATGCCCAGGACATCCGCGGCTCAAAGGCGCATGCAGAGATGCTCGCCCACCAGGGCATCATTTCGGCGGACGATAAGGAAAAGATCGTTCACGGTCTCGACACGATCCTGTCAGAGATCGAAAGCGGCGCCTTTGAGTTCTCGCGCAAGCTGGAAGACATCCACATGAACGTCGAGGCGCGGCTGGCAACGCTGATCGGTCCCGCCGCCGGACGCCTGCACACGGCCCGCTCGCGCAACGACCAGGTGGCGCTCGACTTCCGCCTCTGGGTCAAGGAGGAACTGCAGAAGACCGAGAAGACGCTGACGGGCCTGATCGCCGCTTTCCTCGACCGTGCGGAAGAGCATGCCGAGACCGTCATGCCCGGCTTCACCCATCTCCAGACCGCCCAGCCCGTGACCTTCGGCCATCATTGCATGGCCTATGTGGAAATGTTCGGCCGCGACCGCCAGCGCGTGCGCCATGCCATCGAGCATCTCGACGAGAGCCCGATCGGCGCGGCCGCGCTCGCCGGCACCGGCTATGCCATCGACCGCCACATGACGGCGAAGGCGCTGGGCTTCCGCGAGCCGACGCGCAACTCCATCGATACGGTCTCGGACCGCGACTTCGCGCTTGAATTCCTGTCGATCGCCGCGATCGCGTCGGTCCATCTGTCGCGCCTTGCGGAAGAAATCGTCATCTGGTCGACGCCGCAGTTCGGCTTCATCCGCCTGTCCGATGCCTTCTCCACCGGCTCTTCCATCATGCCGCAGAAGAAAAACCCGGACGCGGCCGAGCTGGTGCGCGCCAAGACCGGCCGCATCAACGGCTCGCTGATCGCACTGCTCACCGTCATGAAGGGCCTGCCGCTCGCCTATTCCAAGGACATGCAGGAAGACAAGGAACAGGTCTTCGACGCCGCCGAGAGCCTGGAGCTCGCCATCGCCGCGATGACCGGCATGGTGCGTGACATGACGATCCGCACGGACCGCATGAAGGCGGCCGCCGGTTCGGGCTACTCCACCGCGACGGACCTTGCCGACTGGCTGGTGCGCGAGGCGGGCCTTCCCTTCCGCGATGCGCACCACGTCACCGGCCGCGCCGTGGCGCTCGCCGAAAGCAAGGGCTGCGACCTTGCGGACCTGTCGCTTAAGGATCTGCAGGCGATCCATGCCGCCATCACCGCCGATATCTTCAACGTGCTGACGGTCGAGGCCTCGGTCGCCAGCCGCAAGAGCTATGGCGGCACGGCGCCCTCGGAAGTCCGCAGGCAGATCGCCTGGTGGCGGCAGCGGAACTGATCAAGGCGCTTGCAGGACTCATCACCAGATTAAGGGTGCACAAGGCCGGGTGAATTCGCTAAGGATGGTGCCCACTCGACCACCGGCATTTCCAGGGAACGCTTCATGACACGCATCGACATCGGCAGGCTGGCTCTCGTGCTTTGCCTTTCCGCAGCGGTTCTGACTGCCTGCGGGCGCAAGGGCGATCTGGAACGGCCGGGCGTCCAGCCGGTCTACAAGACCATCAACGGCAAGAAGGTCGAGCAGGTCGACGACAAGCCCTTCCTCCTCGACCCGCTTCTCTAACGGACAGCACTCGTGAACCATTTCGAGCATCGTGACGGCATCCTCCATGCGGAGGATGTACCGGTTCCGGAGATCGCCAAGGCGGTCGGTACGCCCTTCTACTGCTATTCGACGGCCACGCTGGAACGGCACTACAAGGTGTTCTCCAAGGCGTTCGACGGCGTGGATGCGCTGGTCTGCTACGCCATGAAGGCGAATTCCAACCAGGCGGTGCTGAAGACGCTCGCCCGCCTCGGCGCCGGTATCGACGTGGTCTCGGAAGGCGAATTGCGCCGGGCGCTTGCCGCCGGCGTTCCCGCTTCGCGCATCATGTTCTCCGGCGTCGGCAAGACGCCGCGCGAGATGGACCTGGGGCTCGAAGCCGGCATCTACTGCTTCAATGTCGAATCCGAGCCGGAACTCGAAATCCTGAACGCCCGCGCCGTCAAGGCCGGCAAGATCGCGCATGTCTCGTTCCGCATCAATCCCGACGTCGATGCCCGCACCCATGCGAAAATCTCGACGGGCAAGAAGGAAAACAAGTTCGGCATCTCCTGGGAGCGCGCGCGCGCCGTCTATGCCCGCGCCGCGAGCCTGCCGGGCATAAAGGTGACCGGCATCGACATGCATATCGGCAGCCAGATCACCGAGCTGCAGCCCTTCGACGATGCCTTCCGGCTGCTGCGCGAACTCGTGGAGACGCTGCGGGCCGATGGCCATACGATCGATCACGTCGATGTCGGCGGCGGTCTCGGCATTCCCTACAAGATGGACAATGCGCCGCCCCCGCTGCCGGATGCCTATGCGGAGATCGTCAAGAACCAGCTCAAGGGGCTCGGCTGCAAGATCGTCACCGAACCCGGCCGTCTGATCGTCGGCAATGCCGGCATCCTCGTCACAGAGGTCATCTATGTGAAGGACGGTGGGGAGAAGACCTTCGTCATCGTCGACGCGGCGATGAACGATCTCATCCGCCCGACGCTCTACGAGGCCTGGCACGAGGTCCAGCCGGTCGTCATCTCCGCGGCGAACGCGCCGCGCATTCGCGCCGATGTCGTCGGCCCGGTCTGCGAGACGGGCGACTATCTGGCGCAGGACCGTGAAATGGCGCAACCCAAGCCCGGTGACCTGATCGCCGTCGGTTCGGCCGGTGCTTACGGCGCGGTGCAGGCCGGCACCTACAACAGCCGCCTGCTCATCCCGGAAGTGCTGGTGAACGGCTCGCAGTTCCACGTCATCCGGCCGCGACCTTCCTATGACGACCTGATCGGCCTCGACTCCCTGCCGGACTGGCTTGCCTGAGCCGCGAAGGGGCAAAGCCGTTCACGATTTTGCGCGTGCCCTCGTCTTCGCCACAAAGCATGTTATCTTTTGGCGGTGACGACCAGCGGCGGAGAATGGTGAACGATGGCGACTGAAAGGCAGCGCGAGACGAAGGCGACCGGCAATCCGCTGGCACGCCGGCTTGCGGGCAAACGCCTTGCCGCCCGGGCCATCCTTTATCTGGAAGCGCTCGCGCCGCGCCTGCTTCCGGTCCTCCTGCTGGTCGCCGGTTTCCTGGCGCTGACATGGTTCGGCTATTTCCGCCATGTGCCTTTCTGGCTGCATATCGCGACTCTCGCCGCCTTTGCGCTCGGTCTCGTCGGGCTCATCCTGCGCCTACGCGGCGTGGACTGGCCGTCCCTCGACAGGGCCGATCGCATGCTGGAAGCGCGCAATGCGCTGACGCATCAGGCGATCCGCGTGCAGGACGACAGGCCGGCAGGCGGCGATGCCTTTGGTGAGGCGCTGTGGCGTGAGCACCAGGCCCGCATGGCGCGCATGATCGGTTCGCTGCGCACGGGCGCGCCGGAGCCGGATATCGCCCGCCACGACCGCCATGCGCTGCGCGCCGTTCCGGTGCTGCTCCTCGCCATCGCCTTTGCCTTCTCCTATTCCAACCGCGCCGGCATGCTGGCCGACGTCGTTTCCTTGCGCACCCCCGCAGAGGCGGCGCCGGACGTGCGCATCGACGCCTGGGTCACGCCGCCGGCGCACACGTCGCGCGCGCCCGTCTTCCTCACCGGCAACGGGCAGGGACAGCCGGCCGAGGCGGCGAAGAGCGAGATCCGTATTCCGCAATTCAGCGAGCTCACCGTGCGCGTGACCGGCGGCAGCGGCGACGAGCAGGTGAACTACCAGGCGGCCGGCGAGGCCGCGGCGACCGTCATCCGCCCCGAGGAGGAAAAGCCGAAGGACGAGAAGGCGGGCGCGTCGAAGACGGAAGCGAAGGTGCCGGCCGCGGCCGTCGGTGACGCGAGGACGATGCGCTACAAGATCGTGAAGGACGGCACGCTGACGGTCGACGGCCGCAACTGGGCCCTCTCGGTCATTCCGGACCGCGTACCGGAAATCGCTTTCGACGGCATTCCGAAGAGGACGGTGGCCTCGGCGCTGGAGATCAGCTTCATCGCCAAGGATGACTACGGCCTCCAGGAGGCCCATGCGGAGATCGTGCCGGTCGATCAGCCGAAGGATGCGCGCCCGCTCTATCCGCTGCCCGAATACCGGCTGGACCTGCCGCGCCGTGCGGCGCGCGACGCCAAGGGCACGACGAGCCGCAACCTTTCCGAACACCCGCTTTCCGGCAAGCGCGTGAAGATCACGCTCGTCGCCACGGACGCGGCGGGGCAGGAGGGGCGCAGCCAGCCGGTCGAGATGATCCTGCCGGCCAAGGCCTTCTTCGAGCCGCTCGCCGCCGCCGTCGCCGACCAGCGGCAGGTCTTCGCGCTTGACGCCAATCAACTTCCCCATGCGATCGCGCTCAACGAGGCGCTGACCATCCGGCCGGAAGAGACGATCCCCAATCTCACGCATTTCCTGCTGCTCCAGTCGGCGAACGCGCGCATGAAACTTGCCCGCACCGACGACCAGATGCGCGAGACGGCGGATTATCTCTGGGAAATCGCGCTCGGCATCGAGGACGGCAACCTGTCGCTCGCCGACCGCCGCCTGCGCGAGGCGCAGAAGGCGCTTTCCGAGGCGCTGGAGCGCAATGCCTCCGACGAGGAGATCGCGCAGCTGATGAAGGAGCTGCGCGAGGCGATGCAGGCCTATATGGAAGAGCTTGCCCGGCAGGCCGCCAAGAACGGCCAGATGCAGCAGAACGCCCAGCAGCAGGGCCAGATCCTGCGCCAGCAGGATTTGCAGCGCATGATGGACCAGATCGAGAATCTGGCGCGGTCCGGTGCGCGTGACCAGGCGCAGCAGATGCTGTCGGAACTCCAGCGCATGATGAACAACCTGCAGGCCGGCCGCCCGCAGCAAGGGCAGCAGGGCCAGCAGAACGATGCCATGCGCCAGCAGATGGACAAGCTCGGCGAGCTGATGCAGAAGCAGCAGCAACTGATGGAGCAGACCTTCCAGTTCGACCAGGCCCTGCGCGATCGCCAGCAGCGCGGCGATCCGATGCCGGGCGAGGAAGGCGAAGAGGGCGGGGAGCAGCAGCCCGGCGACGATGGCGCGGGCCAGCAGCCGACCGACCAGATGACCGCCGAGCAGCTTCGCGACGCGTTGAAGAAGCTTCAGGAGCAGCAGGATGCGCTCGGCAAGCAGCTCGGCGAGCTGCAGGAAGCCCTGAAGGGCATGGGACTGGAGCCCGGCGAAGGCTTCGGCCAGGCCGGCCGCGAGATGAAGGGCGCCTCGGAAGCGCTCGGCGAAGGGCAGGGCGAATCGGCCGTCGGCAGCCAGGGCCGCGCGCTGGAAGCGCTGCGCCAGGGCGCGCAGAACATGATGAGCCAGATGCAGGCGATGGGCCAGGGCCAGGGGCCTGGCGAGGGCATGCCGCAGGCGGGCCGCAACGGTCGCGATCCGCTCGGCCGCGAGCGCAACGTCAACGGACAGGGCCCCGATTTCGGCGGGCCGACCAAAATCCCGGAAGAGATCGACATCCAGCGGGCGCGCGAAATCCTCGACGAGATCCGCCGCCGGCTCGGCACGGGCGCCGCGCCCGGCTTCGAGCGGGATTACCTGGAGCGGCTGCTCGGCATCCGTTAAAGCCGTTTCCTCAAAGTGCGCTGATCGGGATCAGGCAGCCAGCGCCTGCGCGACGGCGCGGCGGATGTCCGGCAGGCTGAAGGGCTTGCTGACGACATCGACGATTTTCGCCGAAAGGTCGTCGGCCCGCTCCCGCTGGTCGGCGTAGCCGGTCATCAGCAGGATTTTCAGCGCGGGATGGGCGGCGGACGCCTTGTGGGCAAGCTCGATGCCATCCATGACGGGCATGCGGATATCGGAAAGCAGGAGATCGAAGCCGCCGTCGGTCAGGGCGTCGAGCCCGGCGGCGCCGTCCGGCGCCTCGACGGTTTCATGGCCATCCAGCCGCAGGGCGCGCGCCACGAAGATGCGCAGCGAATCCTCGTCCTCGGTGATCAGAATCTTCGCCATCGGTTCCCCTTCTCGGTCGTCCGACAACGAAAAGACCAGACTTTCCTTGTCGATCGGTAAACGCCCGATGGGGAAATTGAGAGGGCCTTATTCGGCGTCGCCGGTGACGATGCCGACGAAGGGCAGTTCGCGGAAGGCATAGGCGACATCCATGCCGTAGCCGACGACGAAATGGTCGGGGCATTCGAAGCCGACATAATCGGCCTCCAGGTCCGTCTTGCGCTTCTCGCGCTTGTCGAGCAGCACGGCGATGGTGACGTTGCGCGCGCCGCGCTCGTACATCAGCTCCTTGGCGTAGCTGAGCGTGCGGCCGGATTCCAGGATGTCGTCGATCAGCAGGATGTCGCGGCCATGCACGTCGCTGTCGATGTCCTTGACGACCTTGACACCTTGCGAAACCGTGCCGGTGCCGTAGCTCGACAGCGTGATGAATTCGACTTCGGGCGCAAGGCCGGCAGCGTGCAGCGCGCGGGTGAGGTCGGCGGCGAAGATGAACGAGCCCTTGAGGACGGCGATGACGAGGAGATCCTTCGTCGGGCCGCTTGCGATGGCGGCGGCGAGTTCCGCATTGCGCTCGGCGATCTGGCCGGCGTCATAGAGCGTTTCGATCTTCTTTCCGCGGACAATCTGCATTGCGAGGCGGTTCCTTCGTGGTGGAAACAAAGGAGCCGATTAGCACAGTCAGTCGGCCGGCGCACCCTCGCCGACAAAGGAAACCGAGACTTTCGGCACTTTTCCGCCGCCATGCGGAATGTGCAGGGCGAAGTGCTCGCTGCCGCCGGGAGCGAGCATTGCCGTCTCGAGCGCGACATGCCGCTCCAGACCCTTGCCGCCATCCTCGACACGGATTGCCAGCGGCGGCACGATTTCCGTGCCGCTGCCGGCATTGTCCACGCGGCCGTAGACGGAGAGCACTTTCATGCCGTTCCGGTCGCTTATCGCCGTGGTGACGTCGGCGACGCGCAGGACGGCCGTCGAATCGGGCGTCGGAAGCGCCGCCTTCAGGGCCGACAGGCCGCCGGCGGTGGCGAAGACGAAGATGAAGGCCGCCATGACGAGGCCGGCGAAGGCGCGGCCGGGCAAAAGCTGCAAGCCTGCCTCGCAGAGCCGGGCGCCGGCGGCCGCGATGCGGAGGAGCAGGTGTTCCGAGAGGGGGCGGGTCTGCACCGGACGGACCGGGCGGTGATTGTCGTTGGAGGTCCGCGCCGTGCCGCCGCGAATCACCACGAAATCGGCATCGACCACTTCGGGACGGGCCGGAAACGGCCGGGCATGCCTGCGGGCGGGGGCTTTCGGCTCCGGGGGAAGCAGGTCGACGCGGCCTTTGGCTTGCTGTTTCGCTCGGAAGGCGTTCATCGCGAACTCCTCGCTTGCCGGCCTTCGCGCAAAATCATCGGCGAAAAGTCGGGCATTGAATGAAATCCTTACGAAACGTAAACCATACTGGTTAATGCTTCGGAAACCTGACCGTGAAAGAGCCGCTTTCCTATGCGACGTCGGCCGCGGTACCGCTGGGTGACCGCTTTCAGAGCATTTTCGCTTTTCCCCGAATCGCGAAAATGCTCTAGCTCTTTGTTTTCACGCAGTTCCGGACGCAAAACCGCTTCGCACTTTTGCTGGAATTGCTCTAGAGACCGGATTGGCCATTGATTCACTTCGAGAATGTCGGACTGCGCTACGGGATGGGGCCGGAGATTCTCCGCGACCTCACCTTCGATATTCCGCGCCGGTCCTTCCAGTTCCTGACGGGGCCGTCCGGCGCCGGCAAGACGACGCTCCTGCGCCTGCTCTTCCTGTCGCTCCAGCCGACGCGCGGTATCATCCGCTCCTTCGACCGGGAAATCTCGACCATCCCGCGCGACGAGCTGCCGATGCTGCGGCGGCGCATCGGCATCGTCTTCCAGGATTTCCGCCTGCTCGACCATCTGACGACTTACGAGAATGTCGCGCTGCCATTGCGCGTGCGCGGCAAGGAGGAATCGAGCTACCGCGCCGACGTTCTGGAGCTCTTGAAATGGGTCGGCCTCGGCGAGCGGATCAACGTGCTGCCGCCGGTGCTTTCGGGCGGGGAGAAGCAGCGCGCGGCGATCGCGCGTGCCCTCATCGACCGGCCGGAGCTTCTGCTCGCCGACGAGCCGACCGGCAATGTCGATCCGCCGATGGCGCGCCGGCTGCTCAGCCTGTTCCTCGAGCTCAACCGGCTCGGCACGGCTGTGGTGATCGCCACGCATGACCTGTCGCTGATGGATCAGGTGGAGGCGCGGCGCATGATCCTCTCGCAGGGGAGGCTCGACATCTATGACTGACGCGCCGCAGGAGACCGTACAGGACGCCCAGCCGACCCGCCGGCCGGAGATGCGCGTGCGCCCGACGGCGCCCATCGTGCCGCAGGCCAATGTGTCCGGCAACGCGCTGATGCTCGTCATCGCCATCATGGCCTTCCTCGCCTGCCTCACCTTCGGGGCGGTCAGCATGGTGCGAGCGACGGCGGCGAGCTGGCAGAGCCAGATTTCCCGCGAGATCACCATCCAGATCAAGCCGGACGACGAGCTCGACATGGAGAAGGCCCTCGTGGACGCGCGCGACCTCGCGCTCACCTTCACCGGCACGCGCGACGGCACGATCGTCGACAAGACGGCGACGGCGCGCCTTCTGGAGCCCTGGCTCGGCGAGGGGCTGAACCTCGACGAACTGCCGGTGCCGCGCCTCGTCATCGTCACCATCGACGAGCAGAGCCCCCCGGACTTCGTCGCCATGCGTGCGGCGCTTGCCGAGAAGATCCCGCAGGCTTTCCTCGACGATCACCGCACCTGGGTCGACCGTCTCGTCGCCATGGCGCGCACGACCGCCTTCATCGGCACGGGCGTGCTGGTTCTGGTCTTCTCCGCCATGGTGCTGACGGTGATCTTCGCCACGCGCGGCGCGCTTTCGGGTAACCGGCACATCGTGGAGGTGCTGCACTTCGTCGGGGCCGAGGCGGGCTTCGTCGCCTCCGAATTCCAAAAGCACTTCCTGATGATCAGCCTCAAGGGTTCGGTTGCCGGCGGGGTCCTGGCGGCGCTGTTCTTCCTCATTGCCGGCTTCTGGCAGGGGCGCTCGATTGCTACCCCCCAAAGCGACCAGGCGACCGCCCTCTTCGGCACGTTCTCCATGGGGCTCACCGGCTATCTCGGCATTGCCGCGACCATCGTCGTGATCGCGCTGCTGACGACGCTGACGGCGCGCTTCACGGTGATGCGGACGATCCACGAAATCGACCTCATCCGCTCCGACCCGTCCCGCACCGATCAGTTGCCCGACACATGAGGTGCCCGGGACGAATCCTCGCCGCGAAACGGACTATCCGTTGCCGCAATCGGGTTCTATGGACGGAACCATGAACGCGCTGGAACGGGAAAAACCGGATCTGTCCGAGGACATCCGGCCGGACGGGGACAGGCGGCGCCGGCGCATGCGGCCCGCCAGGCTCGTCGTGCGTCTGGTTCTGGCGATCATCCTGCTTGCCTTTATCGCGGGGATTGCGGGCTTCCTGCATTTTGCCGAGACCGTCGCGGCGCTGGAAGCGCCGCGCGATCCCAAGGCCGACGCTATCGTCGTGCTGACCGGCGGCTACCAGCGCATCGACCGCGCGATCGGCCTCCTGAAGAAGGGAGCCGGCGGGCGGCTGCTGATCTCCGGCGCGAACCCTTCCACCAGCGGCAACCAGCTCCGCAAGCTGACGCAAAGCTCCTCGGCGCTCTTCGAATGCTGCGTCGACATGGGCTATGAAGCCGTCGACACGATCGGCAATGCCAACGAGACGGCGCGCTGGATCAGCGACCACCAGTTCCGCCGGGTGCTGGTCGTCACCAACAATTATCATATGCCGCGCAGCCTGCTGGAGCTGCGGGTCAGCGATCGGCAGACGGAATTCATCGCCTATCCGGTCGTCAATTCGGACCTGAAGAACGGCAACTGGCTGCGCCAGCCGGGCGTGGTGAAGGCCATGCTGTCGGAATACCTGAAATACTGCCTCGCGCAGTTGCGCGCCCTTGCCGGCGCCCGTAGCTGGTCGGGGCTTCGCGGCGACATGACGGGCGGTTGAGATCGCTGTGACGGGAGTTTCCCCGCCCGGGAATATCGTGTAGGGCGAAAGGACGCGTCCCGCTTACAGGCTGCCCGATGATCGTTCTCCGCTCCGTGCTCTTCAATACCGTCTTCTACCTGAACCTCATCCTGCAGATGATCGTCCTGACGCCGGTCTATTTCCTGCTGCCGCGCAAGAAGGCCTATGCGATCCCGAAGAATTGGGCGCGCAGCTGCCACTGGCTGTTCGAGAAGATCGTCGGCACGACCTTCGAGATCGAGGGGCTGGAGAACATTCCGAAGGGCGGCTACATCTTCGCGCCGAAGCACCAGTCCTTCTGGGACGCCTACGCGCTGCTGCCCTGGCTCGACGATCCGCTTTACATCCTCAAGCGCGAGCTTACCTGGATCCCGCTCTTCGGCTGGTACATCAAGAAGCAGCGAATGGTGCCGGTCAATCGCAGCGCGCGCGGCAAGGTCATGGCCGCCGTCATGCAGCGTACGAAGGAGGAGATGGATACCGGCCGCCAGCTCATCATCTACCCGGAAGGCACCCGCCGCCCGCCGGGCGCACCGCCGGAATACAAGTACGGCATCGCCCGCCTCTATCGGGATCTCGCGGCCCCGGTCGTGCCTGTCGTCATGCATCCGGGCCTGTTCTGGCCGCGGCGCAAGTTCATCCGCTATCCGGGCCATTTCAAGGTGCGCATCCTGCCGCCGATCGAGCCCGGCATGGATCCGGATGCCTTTCTCGCCCACCTCGTCGAGGTGATGGAAACGGCAAGCGACCGTTTGCTGATCGAGACGGTCGAGGCCAATCCGCACCTTCCGTTGCCGCCGACGGCCCAGCAGCGAATGGCGGAACTGAGGGCACGCTCCGCCTGATCAGGCGTGCGCGCCGGCGTAAAGGTTCTCCGCCGCGCGGCCGACATCTTCCAGCCAGTGATCGCGGATGCCCATATCGCGCAGATGCGTGAGCGTGTTGCGCACGTAATCCATGTTGTGCCCGGACTTGCCGATGGCGGAGCTGATGGTGACCGCGGCCTCCTCCACCGAAAGTGAGCCGGCAAACTGATGGTGTGCCCGGTCGCAGATATAGGCGAGCGTCGTCACGCGGCGTCCGTTGCCGAGCGTCGCGGGGAGGGTACGCTCCTTGTAGACGTGGGTTACCAGCTCCCGTTCGCGCAGGTAATCGACCACCGCCTCGCGGCTTTCGAGCGCCACGCGGAAGGCGACGCCGCGGCAGGAGCCGCCGCGGTCGAGGCCCAGCACGAGGCCCGGCCTCTCCTCGGTGCCGCGGTGAACCCAGGAGCGCACGCAGAGCGCTCGGCGGAAGCCGAAGAGATGAGCCGCCTGCCGCTCCTCGAATTCGAAGCCGGGGTTCCACATCAGCGACCCGTAGCCAAAGACCCAGAATTCGTTCATATCCACCGTCACTTGGATCATCTCTCAAAAAGCCGCCGCAATTGCCGGCTTTGTCGCGCTAGGGCAGTACCGGCAAGAGAGCGAAGCGGTTTTGCCGGAACTGCCTAAAGGCAAATCATTGCTGCCACCATTGGAGAACACGATGGCATCGTCAAGCCGCGCCGACACATCAGGGGTTACGCGCAAGCTGGTCTGGCTCGCCATGGCCGTCGTCGTCTTCGCGGCGCTCTATACGGGTGGCTGGTTCTATGCCGCAAGCCGGCTGAAGGATCGCCTGACGGAGGCGCTTGCCGCCTCGCAGCAGGGCATGCACTCGGCCTCTTGCAGCGGTCTTTCCGTCCGCGGCTTCCCGTTCCGCATCGGTATCTTCTGCGATTCGGTCGGCATCGACGACCGGCCGACCGGCCTTTCGGCATCTTTTGGCGCGCTGCGGTCCGCCGCACAGGTCTATCGCCCTGGCCACGCGGTCATCGAACTCGACGGCCCCGCGCAGGTGCGCGTGACGCCGGACCTTGCCTTCGACGTGAACTGGGATCTGCTGCGCGCCAGCGCCGTTGCGTGGACGGACGGGCTCGACCGTGCCTCCGTCGCCTATGACGGGCTGAAGGGCAGGTTCAACGTGCCGTCGCAGGCCTTGTCAGTCGGCATTGCCGCCACCCATGGCGAAAAGCATCTCCGCCAGTCCGGCGAGGCGCTCGACGTCGCCGCCTCGCTCGATGCGTTGTCGCTCGACCTCGGCGACAAGGTGCTGCCGCCGCTCGATGTCAAAGTCGACCTGACGATCGCGGACGCTGCCAAGTGGATGTCCACCGAGGGTCCGCCGCCCACCGCACCGCTCGGCACGAGCGCGGAACTGCGCGGCCTGTCGCTCGATCTCGGCGACGGCAAGACGATAACGCTGTCCGGGCCCGTCAAGATCGGCGACGACGGCTATGTGTCCGGCGCGCTGGACCTGACGATCGAAGGCATCGAGGCCTGGCGCGATCGTGTTTCCGAGGTGTTCCCGGAGGCGGCTGAGACCGCGCAGCGCGTCGCCGGCGCCATCAAGGGCCTCTCGGGCGGGCAGGATCGCGCCGTGGTGAAACTCAACGTCCAGCAGGGAACGGTCTATCTCGGCCCCTTCCCGATCGCGGAAATCCCGCCGCTCTGATCAGCCCTGTTTCTCGTCCTTTACCGGCCGGCCGAAGTTCGGCGCGGCGGTATCCTGGCCGGCATCGATGATCGAGCGGCGAATGGCGCGGGTGCGGGTGAAGAGATCGAACAGCTTCTCGCCGTCGCCCCAGCGGATGGCGCGCTGCAGATAGGCGAGGTCCTCCGAGAAGCGCGCCAGCATTTCGAGGATCGCGTCCTTGTTGTGCAGGCAGACGTCGCGCCACATGGTCGGGTCGGAGGCGGCAAGACGGGTGAAGTCGCGGAAACCCGAGGCCGAATATTTGATGACTTCCGATTCCGTCACCGTCTCCAGGTCGTCGGCCGTGCCGACGATGTTGTAGGCGATGATGTGCGGCAGGTGGGAGACGATGGCAAGCACCTTGTCGTGGTGCTCCGTGTCCATCTCGTCGACCTTCGAGCCGAGCGCTTCCCAGAAGGCGGCGAGCCTGCGCTTGGCGTCCTTGTCGGTGCCGTGCACGGGCGTCAGGATGCACCAGCGGCCCTGGAAGAGTTCCGCAAAGCCGGCATCGGGGCCGGAATGCTCGGTGCCCGCCAGCGGATGGCCGGGGATGAAATGCACGTTCTTCGGCATGTGCGGCAGCATCTGCGCGACGACGGATGCCTTGGTGGAGCCGACATCGGTGACGATGGCGCCGGGTTTGAGATGGGGGGCGATGTCCTCGGCCACCTTGCCGGAAGCGCCGACGGGGACCGAGACGATGACGAGGTCCGCCCCTTCCACCGCCGCGCCGGCATCGTGGACATAATCGGTGCCGAGATCGAGTTCGCGGGCGCGGTCGAGCGTTTCCTGGCTGCGGCTCGAAATGGTGACGGTCTTGGCGAGGCCCTTGGCTTTCACCGCGCGGGCGATGGAGGAGCCGATCAGGCCGATGCCGATCAACGTGATCTTGTCGAAATGTCCATCCGTCATGTCCGTCGCCTCTTTGCTGCCGTTTCGCTCTAGCGACCGTCCCGGCATTTGTCGAGGGGATCAGCGCGGTGCGCGCTCGCGCGTCGTCGGCACGCCCTGGGGCGCCAGCACCGGGACGAAGACGCGGCGCGAGGCGCGGGCGGCGACGGGCAGGCCCTGGTAGAGCCGTTTCTGCGCCTCCACGATGATGACGCCGGAGAACATCGGCCAGAGCATGCGCCCCAGCCGCTCGAAGGCGCCGCGCAGTTTCAGCACGCTGCGCAACTTGGAGGGCGGAAAGAACAGGGCCTCGGCGCTGGCGCCGGGCGTGAAGTTCGTCTCGCGCAGCAGCGCGGTGAGCTGGCCGCGGGAATAGGGCCGGCCGGAGCCGAACGGCGTGTGCTCCATGCGGGCCCAGACGCCGCGCCGGTTCGGCACGACGATGACGAGGCGCCCGCCCGGCGCGAGCACGCGCCACAGCTCCTTCATGGTCTCGCGCGGGTTTTCCGCAAATTCCAGCGAATGGACCATCAGAACCCGGTCGACCGAGGCGTCGGGCAGCGGCAGTTCCTCGTCGAAGACCAGCGCCGTCGAGGACAGCTCGTTCGGCGGCCAGTTCACCGCGCCCTGGCCGGCCGGCATGAAGGCGAAGGTGCGCTCGGTGTCCGCGCGGAAACGGTCGAGATAGGGCACGGCATAGCCGAGGCCTACCAGGCGCTCGTCCGGCAGGCGCGCCCAGAGCGAGGCGAGCGCCATGGCGATGGATTGATCGGCAAGGCGGCCAAGCTGCGAATGGTAGAATTCCCGGAGGTCGACGATATCGGCATGCATGGCGTGAATGTTAGCGATGGTCCGGTGGACTTCAAGGGCGATTGCCTTACATTCCGCCTCGATCACCCGACCGCCATGATGAGGATGCGCCATGACCGCCCTGGAAATCGAGCTTTTTGCCTGCCGCAGCGACAATTTCGGGGTGTTGCTGCACGATCCCGCAACGGGCGCCACCGCGAGCATCGACGCGCCGGAGGAAAAGCCGATCCTCGATGCGCTCGCCCGTCGGGGCTGGACCTTGAGCCACATCTTCACGACGCACCACCACAATGACCATGTCGAGGCAAACCCGGCGCTGAAGGCGCGTTTCGGCGCGACGATCATCGGGCCCGCGCGCGAGGCCATTCCCGGCATCGACCGCAAGGTGGACGGGGGGGAGAGTTTCGATTTTGCCGGCCGGCCGGTCGATGTGATCTCGACCCCGGGCCATACGCTCGGCCATATCTCCTTCCACCTGCCGCAAGACAAGCTGCTCTTTGCCGCCGACACGCTCTTTGCGCTTGGCTGCGGCCGCCTTTTCGAGGGCACGCCGGCGCAGATGTGGGGATCGCTGCAGAAGCTTGCCGCCCTGCCGGACGAGACGGTCGTCTATTTCGGCCACGAATATACGCTCTCGAACGCGCGTTTCGCCAAGACCGTCGACCCCGACAACGCCGCCCTTTCGAACCGCGTCGCGGAGATCGAGGCCCTGCGCGCCAAAGGCGAGTTCACGGCGCCGACGACCATCGGGCTCGAAAAGGCGACGAACCCTTTTTTGCGTGCGGGCGATCCGGCCATTCGCCGCCATCTCGGCATGGAGCGCGCGAGCGACGCCGAGGTCTTTGCCGAGATCCGGGCGCGAAAAGACCGGTTCTGAGCGTCAGGCCGCGAGGGCTGTCCGCTTGCGGAAGATCATGTCCTTGGCGGCCAGTACCGCGCCGCCCGTCACCAGGAGGCAGGCAAGGGCGATCGCCCAGGACGGTTCGGCAAAGCCGGAGAGGATGAGCACGAGGGTGGAGAGCAGCGGCGCGGCATAGCTCGCGGCGCCGAGAATCTGGATATCGCCGTTCTTCACGCCGAAATCCCAGACATAGAAGGCCGCGCCAACCGGCAGCAGGCCGAGGCCGGCAACGGCGAACCATTCGAGGCTCGTCTGCGGCCAGACCGTGGTTTCCAGCATCAGGTGGCAGAAGAACGAGAGAATGGCGGTGGCAAGGCAGAAGCCCGTCACCACGTCGGTCGAGACGGCCTCGAAACTGCGGGTCGCCAGCGAATAGCCGGCCCAGGTGAAGGCACAGAGGAAGGCCGCGCCATAGCCGATGAGGTAGGCGCTGTCGAAGGTGAGGCCGTTGCGCCCGACGATGAGCGCGGTGCCGCCGAGGCCGAGCAGCGTGCCGACCACATGGTTCCACCGCAGCGTCTCGCCCGGCAGCAGCGCCGATCCGGTGACGATGAGGAGCGGCCAGAGATAGGCGATCAGGCTCGCCTCGACCGCCGGCGCGTTGCGCAGCGCCGTGAAGTAGAGGAAGTGGTAGCCGAAGAGCCCGAGGATGCCGGTGATCCAGACTTTCGCCGGTTGCCTCAGAAGGCGCATGCGCTGCGGCCGGGCGGCGAGCACGACAATGCCGGGCAGGCTGCCGATCAGGAAGCAGATGGCGGAAAGCTGGAAGGGCGGCATCTTGCCGGAGGCGGCGGTGAAAAGCGCCAGCAGCGCCCACATGAGGATCGCCGTAAAGCCGATCAGGGTTGCACGCGTCTTCAAGGCCATCGCTCCGGTCTGCCGACCGGGGCCGGATCAGCCGCCGAAGCGCGTGGCCGAGACGGTGACAGGGCCGAGCTTGGTCGGAATCTGCACATAGACCGGAGCATATACATTTGCTCCTTCCGCCTTGGCAAACCAGATTTCCATCGTCTTCAGCCTGCGCAGGTATTCCACGTCGTCGCGGCCTTTGCGGTAGCCGGATTTCGGGATGAAGCGGATGCCGCAGACGATGGCCTCGCCCTCGAAGCCCTTGGTGGAATAGGACTTGGTGCCCTTGGAGGTCAGTCTGAGGTCGAGGCGCGATTCCCCGTCGAAGATCGGCAGCGTCTTCGGGCAGACGCGGTTGCCGGCGGGGATGATGAGGCCCGAGATCGGATCGAGCACCGCGCGCATGTCGGCCCTGGAAACGGGCACCCAGTTGTCCGGCTTCTTGCGCGCCGGCACCATGCTGGCATGCACGACATTGCCGTTGCGGAAGGTGACGTCGATGGCGCGCCCGCGCTTGCCGCTCTGGTAGGTCACCGAATAGGAGGTGGCGCGCAGTTTGTCACGGCTGACGGTGCCGGAAACGGAAGTCGTGCCCTTCGTGCGGGCGAAGATGTCCGCAAGGCCGGCGGAATGCAGGCTGCCGGAAATGGAGAAACGGTTGCCGCTGAACTGCGACTGGAAGCTGGCGGTCGCGACCGGCAGGCCGGAAAGGCGGATGGCATATTCGGTGCGATGCTGGATCTCGGCGGAAGAAAGCGGCGTCGCGCTCCCCGCAAGGGCGAGCGACATGGCCGCGCCAGCAATAAAACCTCGCCCGTTCATCCGCACGACTCCCATAGAGACGCTCCGCCTAGCCTGATATTACGGCAATTCTACGCCGTGGAAAATTCCAGATCGTGCTGCTATTGCCTGCAATTCGCGGCGTTTGGCAACTGATTTCCAGCGCGGGCACAGGTTTGGCTTGACGCCGTCGCGCAGTGTGACTATAGAACCGCAACTTTCCAAAAAGGCCAGACGGACTGCGGCCGGTTTCGGTGCCGGAAACGTATTGTCCTGAACAAGAAAAAATAGGTGTACCATGTCCCGTAGTTGCGAATTGACCGGCAAGGGCGTCCAGTCGGGCAACAATGTGAGCCACGCAAACAACAAGACGAAGCGCAAGTTCCTGCCGAACCTGTGCAATGTCACGCTGATTTCCGACGCCCTCGGCCAGCGTTACCGTCTTCGCGTTTCCGCCGCTGCCCTGCGCACGGTCGAGCACCGCGGTGGTCTCGACGCCTTCCTCCTGAAGGCCGAAGAGAACGAACTGTCGATGCGCGCCCGCCTGCTGCGCCGCCAGATCGCCAAGAAGACTGCTGCTGCCTGATTTCAGGCGCTAAGCCAGATCGCTTTCATTGAGGCTTGACCGGTTCCGGGCAGGCCTCAATGCTGTGAGCACATTATTATCACTCCAACTGGTGGCATCACCCAGGATAAAAAAATGCTAGCGAACCGCATTACCCTTATCTATGTCCTCCTGATGACGGCCGTGGTCGTCGCCTCCAACGTGCTGGTGCAGTATCCGCTTTCGGGCGAATTGTTCGGCATCGCGCTCGGCGATCTCCTGACCTACGGTGCCTTCACCTATCCGGTCGCCTTCCTCATCACCGACCTCACCAACCGGCAGTTCGGCCCGAGCGTGGCGCGCCGCGTCGTGGCGGCCGGTTTCCTCGTGGCGGTGATCATTTCCTTCGCGCTTTCCACGCCGCGCATTGCGATCGCCTCCGGCTCGGCCTTCCTTGCCGGCCAGTTGCTCGACATTTCCGTCTTCAACAGGCTGCGCCGGCAGACCTGGTGGCGCGCGCCGCTGATCGCCTCGCTGATCGGCTCGGTGCTCGACACGCTGATCTTCTTCTCCTTCGCCTTCGCGCCCTTCTTCTCGATCTTCGGGCCGAACGACGCCTTCGCGATCGAATGGGCGCCGGTGCTGGGTGTCTTTACCGCGGAAGCCCCGCGCTGGCTCTCCTGGGCGCTCGGCGATTTCTCCGTGAAGGTGCTGGTCGGCCTAGTCATGTTGCTACCCTACGGCGCGCTGATGAGCCGGCTGAAGCCGATGCCGGGCATCGAGAAGATCGCCTGAGAACGCAAGGAACGCTCTGGTAGTTGAAGCCGTCCGCTCGACCAGCGGGTGGCTTTTTCACTTCAGGCGGAATTCCAGCATCAGGTTGCGCTGGAGGATCGAGTGGTTGTCGTCGGAAACGACGATGACGCGGACGTCGTCCTCAGCCATCACCACCACGTCGAGCCCTTCCATATTGTCGATCTGCTGGCTGAGATCGGCATCGATGAGCACGTCGCCGTCGACAACCGCGCCGGGGCGGATCGTGTCGCCGTCGATACGGCGGATGCGCATGCCCATGCCGTCCGACAGGCGGAAGCGGCGTTCGAGCAGCAGGAGATCGCCGTTCGGCAGGAAAGCGCCGTCGGTGATGTCCCATGGATCGGAGCGCTTGACGGAGAAAAGACCCTTGCGCGGACCTTCCAGTACGGCGGCGAAGACATTTCCGTCGGCATCGAGGCTGCGCTCCGTGACGGCCACCGGCGTCACGCCGAGCGGTCCTGCCGCCGGCGACATGGCAAGCGTTTCCATGCCGCGGTTGATGCGCATTTCCCGCGGGTCGAAGGGGAAGGGCAGGTGGCGTTTCGGCCGCGCCTCCATGAAACCGGGATCGGGATAGACATCGATCCGGTGGAAGACCTCGAAGCTGACGAGGACTTCGCCTTCGCGGAGCGCAAGGCCCTCGGCGTCCATCTTGAACTTGAAGTTCTCGTCCTGCCCGTCCTTGTCGAACATCGAGCGGACTTTTACGTCCGCAAGGCCGCTCAGGCGGCCGTCGGCATCGCGCTCGACGCGGCCGGTAAGCCAGTGGCCGGTATCGAGCGCGGCAACGAATTGCTGCTTGTCCTCGCGAAAGCGGATGGCGGAAATCGCGCCAAGCAGGGAATTGCTGGAGGCGTAGCCGATGCCACCCAGGAATTCGAGCTTCCCGAAGACGCGCTGGTCCGAGCCGGGCACGAACTGGGAAAAGGCACGGCTGGAGACCGGAACGTCCGTGATCTCGGCCGCTGCCGGCCGTCCAAGCGGTAGGCAGAGCAGGGCGGAAAGAATGATGGCGGGAAGGCTTCGCGCCAGACCGCCGGCCCGTTGCGGGACCGCCGGTTCAGCCCGCACGGCGGCGGCCGGTCGGGCGGCGGGAGGTCGCCTCGTCGGCAAAGAGCGAGGCAAGCTGCTCGGTCATCGCGCCGGCCAGCTCGTCCGCATCGACGATGGTGACGGCGCGGCGATAATAGCGCGTGACGTCGTGGCCGATGCCGATGGCGAGAAGCTCGACGGGCGAACGCGTCTCGATCTGATCGATGACGGCGCGCAGGTGCCGTTCCAGATAGTTGCCGGGGTTCACCGAAAGCGTCGAATCGTCCACCGGCGCACCGTCCGAGATCATCATCAGGATGCGGCGCTGCTCGGGGCGGGCGAGCAGGCGGTCGTGCGCCCAGATCAGCGCCTCGCCGTCGATGTTTTCCTTTAGCAAGCCCTCGCGCATCATCAGTCCGAGATTGCGCCTGGCGCGGCGCCATGGGGCGTCCGCGGCCTTGTAGACGATGTGGCGCAGGTCGTTGAGGCGGCCGGGCGATTGCGGCTTGCCGCTGCCGAGCCACTTTTCGCGCGACTGGCCGCCCTTCCACGCCTTGGTGGTGAAGCCGAGGATTTCGACCTTCACGCCGCAGCGCTCCAGCGTGCGGGCGAGAATGTCGGCGCAGGTGGCGGCGACCGTGATCGGCCGGCCGCGCATGGAGCCGGAATTGTCGATCAGCAGCGTCACGACCGTGTCACGGAAGGTCGTGTCCTTCTCACGCTTGAAGGAGAGCGGCTGCATTGGATCGATGATGATGCGCTGCAGGCGGGCGCTGTCGAGATAGCCCTCTTCGAGGTCGAATTCCCAGGCGCGGTTCTGCTGCGCCATCAGGCGGCGCTGCAGGCGGTTGGCAAGGCGGCCGACGGCGCCCTGGAGATGGGCGAGCTGCTTGTCGAGGAAGGCGCGCAGCCGGTCGAGCTCGGCTTCGTCGCACAGTTCCTCGGCGGTGATCGTCTCGTCGAATTCCTGCGTGAAGACCGTGTAATCGACCTTCTCGTTGAAATCGGTGAAGGGGTGGTTCGGGCGGCGGACTTCGCCGGGCGTTTCCGTATCGTCGCCGTCATCTTCGACGAGATCGTCGTCAGAGATTTCCGCGCCGTCCATCTCGCCTTCGTCCATCTGTTCGTCGGACGTCTCGTTCTCGTCGGCGGGCGCGCTGTCGTCGCCCGCGTCCTCCTGGCTGTTGTTATCTTCCTGCTCGTCGCTGCGCGGCTGGTTCTCGTCCTCGGGCGTTTCGGAATCGTCCGGTTCCGTCTCGTCCTCGCCGTACTGCTCGGCGACGTTCATCGAGGCGAGCATGTTGCGCACGACGCGCGAGAAAGCCTGCTGGTCGTTGATTGCGGCCGAAAGGCCGTCCATGTCCTTGCCGGCCTTGTCGACGATGAAGTCGCGCCAGAGATCGAGCACCTTGCCGGCGGAAGCGGGCGGGGCCTGGCCCGTCAGCTTTTCGCGCACGATGAGCGCGACGGCCTCTTCGAGGGGCGCATCGGCCTGGCGGGTAATCGTGCCGAAATTGGCCTTGGCGTATTTCTCCGTCAGCATGGTGGTGAGGTTCTGTGCCATGCCATGCATGCGGTTGGAACCGATCGCCTCGACGCGTGCCTGTTCGACGGCGTCGAAGATCGCCCGCGCATCGGCGCCCTGCGGCGACATGGTCGCGTGGATGCGGGCGTCGTGGCAGGCCTTGCGCAGCGCCATCGAATCGCCGAGGCCGCGGGTGATTGCGACTTCGGCCGGCGAGGGGCGCTTGGTCAGCTCCGGCAGGCGGATGCGCTCGCCGGTCATGCCGGGCCGCTCGTTGGCGAAGGTGACCTCCACCTCGGCGTCGCCGGAGACGGCGCGCACACAGCCCGTCACCGCGCGGCGGAACGGCTCCATGTCCACCACCCCGCCGGGCCTCGGCTTCGAATTGTCTCCGCGAGCTGCCATGCGCTTCACCTTGCCGTCAGGCAGTCGCTTCCAGGACGATATTGGCGGCGCTTTCCTTCAGCTCCACGCCGAAGGCGCGCTGGTAAAGCTCGGCCACCAGCGTGCGCTCCAGTTCGTCGCACTTGTTGAGGAAGGTGACGCGGAAGGCGAAGGCGAGATCGCCGAAGATCTCGGCGTTTTCGCCCCAGGTGATGACCGTGCGCGGGCTCATCACGGTCGACAGGTCGCCGTTGATGAAGGCGGCGCGGGTGAGGTCGGCGACGCGCACCATGCGCGAGATCGTGTCGCGGCCGTCCTTGCCGGCGGCAAGGCGCTTCACCTTGGCGGCGACGATGCTCACTTCGTTTTCATGCGGCAGGTAGTTGAGCGTGGTGACGATCGACCAGCGGTCCATCTGAGCCTGGTTGATCTGCTGCGTGCCGTGGTAGAGGCCCGTCGTATCGCCGAGGCCGACGGTGTTGGCGGTCGCGAACAGGCGGAAGGCGGGGTGCGGGCGGATGACGCGGCTCTGGTCGAGCAGCGTCAGGCGGCCGGAGGATTCCAGCACGCGCTGGATGACGAACATGACGTCCGGCCGGCCGGCATCGTATTCATCGAAGACGAGCGCGACATTGTGCTGGTAGGCCCAGGGCAGGATGCCGTCCTTGAACTCGGTGACCTGCAGGCCGTCCTTGACGACGATCGCGTCCTTGCCGACGAGGTCGATACGGCTGACATGGCTGTCGAGGTTGACGCGCACGCAGGGCCAGTTGAGACGGGCGGCGACCTGCTCGATATGGGTCGACTTGCCGGTGCCGTGATAGCCGGAGACCATGACGCGACGGTTGTGCGCGAAGCCCGCGAGGATCGCGAGGGTCGTTTCGCGGTCGAACAGGTAGTCCGGGTCGAGGTCCGGCACATAGGCGTCCGCCTTGGTATAGGCCGGGACACGAAGGTCGGTATCAATGCCGAAAACCTCCCGTACGGAAACCGTGGTGTCCGGGAGGTTGGAAATATCGAGATCCATCTTGCTCATCACGTCTCCGCGGCAGCCGCCATCCGCGCGTCCGCCCAAATATCCTGTTGTCCGGCGACTGCTCTAGCAGAAGCCGGCCTGCTTTAACAATTGATATGCTTGGATGACCGCGCGAAAACGCTCTTCCGAGCCTCTATCTCCGCCATTTGCATCCGGGTGATGCTTTTTGACAAGCACTTTGTAGGCGGTCTTGATGTCCTGCGCCGTCGCATCGGCGGCAAGGCCGAGCGTCTCGTAGGCTTTCGCCTCAAGAGTTTTCAGTTTCCGCGCGCGGGGCTCCATGCGCGGACCGCGCCCCTTGCCCTCGCCGAACAGGCCGAACGGATCGCGGATGCGCTGATTTGCCCCGGCCGTGCCGGAGCGCGCGGTGCCCTGCGCCGGGCCGTTCTTGGCGGCCTTGTTGACGCCGATCGTCCAGGTGGGGCGGTGGCCGGTGATCGCCTCCTTCTGGTAGCGCGCGATCTCGCCGTCCGAGAGGCCGGAGAAGTAGTTGTAGCCCTTGTTGTATTCCTTGACGTGCTCGAAGCAGAACATGAAATACTGCCCTTCGGCATTGCGGCCGACAGGCGCGCGATGCACGGCATTTTCCTCGCAGCCGTCCCACTGACAGGTCGGCGCGGAGCGTTCGGGACGCTGTTCCACGCGCCGCTTCGTGCGGATGCGGTCGAAGTATTTGGAATCGAGTTTCATGGCGCTAATTATGGGGCTGCGGAAGGCCTGCCACAAGAATTGACAAAGCGGATTGTTGCTGGCTTTGTGGGACCATTTTCCTGCGTTGCGCCGTGCGTTTTCCCGTCGGCGAAGCACGCCTTCGAAAGTGACCCATGTCCATCAGATCCAGTATAACCGCGAAGCTCGATGCCGCCTTTTCGCCCGAGCGCCTCGAGGTCATCAACGAAAGCCACCTGCATGCCGGCCACCAGCCGGGATATGACGGCGAGGGCGAGACGCATATGCGCATCCGCATCGTCTCCTCCGCCTTTGCGGGCATGAACCGCGTGGCGCGGCACCGGGCGATCAACGATCTGGTGAAGGCGGAGTTCGATGCCGGGCTGCATGCGCTCGCCGTCGAGGCGGCGGCGCCCGGCGAGGCGACGCGCTGGTAGCCGGTTAGACCGGGCGGATGCGCAGCTTGGTGATACGGTTCTTCACCCGCTTCATGACGGTGAAGCGCTTGCCGTAGAAGGTGAAGGCCTGCCGTTCTTCGGGAATGGATTTCGATTCGTGGATGACGAGGCCCGCGATGGTCGTCGCCTCCTCGTCGGGCAGACTCCAGTCGAAGGCGCGGTTGAGGTCGCGGATCGCGACGCCCCCGTCGACCACGAGCGAGCCGTCGGCCTCCTGCCGCACCCCCTGCATGTCGACATCCTTCTCGTCCGAGATATCGCCGACGATCTCCTTGAGGATGTCCTGGAGCGTGACGAGGCCCTGCACCTCGCCATATTCGTCCACGACCGTCGCGAAGTGTTCCTTGCGGCGCAGGAAGGCGGCGAGCTGCTCCTTCAGGGTCGTCGTGTCCGGCACGAACCACGGTTTCTGCGCGACCCGGGTGATGTCGAGGCTCTTCGGCTCGACGCCCGGTTCGGTGAGGGCGCGCAGAAGATCCTTGGCGTGGACAACGCCGACGATGTTGTCCACGGAACCCAACCAGAGCGGCATGCGCGTATAGGGGCTTTCCAGCACGGCCCTGACGATCTCCTCCGGCGGATCGCCGGCATTGAGCGCTCGCATGGTGGTCCGGTGGATCATGATGTCGGAGACTTCCAGCGCATCCAGATCGAGGGCGTTGGGCATCCTGTCGCGGTCGGACCTTGCCGGCGTGCCGTCCCGGGAGGATTGGCCGGGCCGGCGCTCTGCCTCGGTCTCGCGCGTCTCCTGATGCGAATGCCACAATGCCGCGATCGACGAGCGCCGAAGGAATAGGACGACGGCGACGACGATCAGGCCGAGGACGATCCACAGCCAGACAGGAGAGCCAAGCGCAGCGGACGTGTCGCTGTTCATTTCGGCAGCTTTTCCTTGAGGAAAGCGATGACTTCGGACTGTGGCACGTCGTCGGCGACGAAGGATTGGCCGATGCCGCGCGTCAGGATGAAGGTCAGCTTGCCGGCCTTGACTTTCTTGTCCTGCGCGATCGCATCCATCAATTTTTCGGCCGGCGGCAGGCCGCCCGGGATCTGGTCCATTTTGGTGGGAAGGCCGACTTCGCCAAGATGCGCCTCGACGCGCCTGGCGTCGTCGGGGCTGGCGAGGTTCATCCTTGCGGAGAACTGGTGGGCGAGCACCATGCCGATGGAAACGCCTTCGCCATGGACGAGGCGCGCGCTGTCATATTCAGTGGCGGCTTCGAGCGCATGGCCGAAGGTATGGCCGAGATTGAGGAGGGCGCGCTGGCCGTTCTCCCGCTCGTCGGCGGCGACGACGTCTGCCTTCGCCTGGCAGCTCGTGGCGATCGCCTCGATGCGGGCTTCGCCGCCGGCAAAGACGTCTCGCCAGCTTTTTTCCAGCCAGGCGAAGAAGTCCGGCTTGTCGATCAGGCCGTATTTGGCCACTTCCGCGTAGCCGGCGCGGAATTCGCGCGGTGAGAGCGTGTCGAGCACGTCGGTATCGGCGAGTACGAGGTCGGGCTGGTGGAAGACGCCGATGAGGTTCTTGCCGTGCGGGGAATTGATGCCCGTCTTGCCGCCGACGGAGGAATCGACCTGTGCCAGCAGCGATGTCGGCACCTGGATGAAGCGCGAGCCGCGGCGCACGATGCCGGCGGCAAAGCCGGTGAGATCGCCGATGACGCCGCCGCCGAGCGCCACCACGGCGTCGTTGCGCTCGATACGGGCGGCGAGCACGCTGTCGCAGACGCTGATCAGGTGCTCGAAGCTCTTGGTCTTCTCACCGGCCGGCAGCACGAGCGAGACGGCATCGATGCCTTCTGCCTGAAGCGCGCCCATGAAGCCGCCGAGATAGAGCGGGGCGACATGCGCGTCGGTGATGACGGCGATCTTGCGCCCCTTGAGGCGGCTGGCGATCTCGCGGCCGGCGGCGGAGATCAGGCCGGGGCCGATCAGGATGTCGTAGGAGCGGTCGCCGAGGTCGACCCGCACGGTGCGGCGGGCGGTGGCAGTGGCGGTCATGGTCATCTCGTCAGGTTCTGCGGCCGGCGGCGGTGATCGCGGCGAGCACCTCCTCCACCATGGTTTCCTTTTTCACGTCACGCGAGAGCACCGTGAGGTCCGCTTCCGCATAGACAGGATAGCGGGCGTTCATGAGGTTTTCGAGCGTCTGGCGCGGGTTTTCGGTCTTCAGCAGCGGGCGGGTGTCGCGCTTGTTGACGCGTTCCCAGAGCACGTCGAGATCGGCCTTCAGCCAGACGGTGAGCCCGCCGCGCCTGATGTGCCGGCGCGTGTTCTCGTTGATATAGGCCCCGCCGCCGGTAGATACGACGCGCGGGCCGGAGCGCAGCAGGCGCTTGATGACGCGGGTTTCGAGCGCCCGGAACTCTGCCTCACCATAGGCGGCGAAGAGATCCGATATCGACATGCGCGAGACGCGCTCGATCTCGTGGTCGGAATCGATGAAGGGGATGCCGAGCGTCTGAGCCGTCATGCGGCCGATCGCCGATTTTCCGGCGCCCATCAGGCCGATCAGGACGAGGTTACGCTTGCCGAGCGCTGCACGGGCCTGCTCGGCGAGCGTGGGAGGGGCCGGGTCGATCAGCTCGGTCATGGCGTTTTCCGGGGTTTCGCTTCCTTCCGTATCGACAAAAGCGCCGGAAGCGTCAAGCCTGCCCGAGGCGTCATCCCATTGTGCCGGCCTTGCGCTCGGCGTGGGGCGGGGCGATATAGGGAGCGACTTGCCGGAGTGCGCGATGCCGACCCTGTTCCGATTCCTGTTCTTCTGTGCCGTGATCGCCGGGTCGATTTACGGCACGATGGTCGCGCTGGTGACCTTTGTCGAACCGACCGAGCGCGAGGTGACGATCCGCATTCCTTCCGAACGGGTAAATCCGCAGCCATGAGGGATCCGTCTGCGCTACAGGTCGAGTCCTTCCTGGAAATGATGAGCGCCGAGCGCGGTGCGGCGACGAACACGCTGCAATCCTACGAACGGGACCTTGAGGACGCCCGCTCCTTTCTCAACGAGCGGAGCGTGCGGCTGACAGAGGCGACGCCGGACGATCTGCGCGCCTATCTCGGCCATCTCGCCAGGCAGGGTTTTGCCGCCTCCTCGCAGGCGCGGCGGCTCTCGGCCCTGCGGCAGTTCTTCAAATTCCTCTATGGCGAGGGCCTGCGCGGCGACGATCCGACCGGTATTCTCGACGCGCCGAAGAAGGGCCGTTCACTGCCGAAGACGCTGAGTGTCGAGGATGTCAGCCGCCTCATAGCGCGGGCGGAGGCGGAAGCGGCGGAGCCGGGCGGCAACTTGCTCCTCAAGCGCCGCATGCATCTACTTGTCGAATTGCTCTATGCGACCGGCATGCGCGTCAGCGAGCTCGTCTCGCTGCCGGCCAGCGTGCTAGCGCAGACCGGACGCTTCCTCGTGGTGAAGGGCAAGGGCAACAAGGAGCGGATGGTGCCGCTGTCGCGCGCCGCCGTTGCGGCGCTCGAGACCTATGGTGAGGCGCTGGCGGCGGAAATCGGCGACGATCCGGCGGCGGGCGCCTTTCTCTTCCCCGCCCAGAGCAAGGAGGGTTATCTGCCGCGCCAGGTTTTTGCGCGCGACCTGAAGGCGCTTGCGGCACGGGCCGGAATCCGGGCCGCCACGCTCTCGCCGCATGTCCTGCGCCATGCTTTCGCCAGCCATCTCCTGCAGAACGGCGCGGACTTGCGCGCGGTGCAGGAACTGCTTGGTCATCAGGACATTTCCACGACACAAATCTATACACATGTGCTGGAAGAACGGCTCCACGAGCTCGTTCAAACCCATCACCCTCTTGCCAAACAGGCAAAAAAACCGGATTAGGACCCCCGCCGCTTGCGGCCGGCCTCTTGGCCGACGATAGTCTGGCGCGGTTTGAGCAAACGATCGGAAACGCATCTCATGCACAACTACCTCGATTTCGAAAAGCCCATCTCGGATCTCGAAGGCAAGATCCACGAGCTGAGGAAACTCGCCGAAGAAGATGAGAGCATCGACACGACGGACGAGGTCGGCCGGCTGGAAGTCCGCGCCCGCGAGGCGATGGCCGACATCTACGCCAAGCTGACGCCCTGGCAGAAGACGCAGGTCGCGCGCCATCCGCAGCGGCCGCACTTCGTGGACTACGCAAAGCAGCTCTTCGAGGAGTTCACCCCGCTTGCCGGCGACCGCAAGTTCGCCGAGGACGAGGCGATCCAGGCGGGTCTCGGCCGCTTCCGCGGCGAGGCGGTCGCGATCATCGGTCAGGAAAAGGGCAACGACACCAAGTCGCGCCTCAAGCACAATTTCGGCAGCGCCCGGCCGGAAGGCTACCGCAAAGCGATCCGCGTCATGGAAATGGCCGACCGCTTCGGCCTGCCCGTCATCACGCTGATTGACACGGCCGGCGCCTATCCGGGCATCGGCGCGGAAGAGCGCGGTCAGGCGGAAGCCATCGCCCGCTCCACGGAAATGTGCCTCAACGTCCGCGTGCCGATCGTCTCGGTCGTGCTCGGCGAGGGCGGCTCGGGCGGCGCGATCGCCATTGCGACCGGCGACCGCGTCTACATGCTGGAACATGCGATCTACAGCGTGATCTCGCCGGAAGGCGCCGCCTCGATCCTCTGGCGCGATTCGACGCGCGCCAAGGAAGCGGCGAGCAACATGAAGATCACGGCGGAAGACCTCAAGACCTTCGGCATCATCGACGGCATCATCCAGGAGCCGGTCGGCGGCGCGCACCGCGATCCGGCGGCGGTGATCGGCCGCACGGGCGATGTCATCGCCTCCGCCCTGAAGGATCTCACCGCCAAGCCGGGCGACCAGTTGCGCAAGGATCGCCGCCAGCGCTACCTCAATATCGGTCGCCAGCTCTGATTTAGCGCCATTGGCGGCGTGCTGTGCTGCCAATGCCAAATCTCGGCCACAATCCTTGTGTTCTGAAACGGATGCGGTTCTCCGGCAGCCTCGCGAAAGAATTTCCGGTTAAGAATTTATGAAGTATAAGCCGGTTACGACTGCGCGTCCCGCCTCGCCGGCGCGACCGCTTGCGATCTGACGATTGTTGACGGACCTTTCGAATGCGCCTGACTGTTCTTGCCGCCGTATCGCTTCTCGCCGTGGCCGCCGCGGGCTGCACCAACGAGACGCTCGACTCGTTCGACAAGGTCGACGTCGACCTTGCCCGGGTTTCCAGCAAGACCGGCTACCAGCTTTCGCCGGCGGTGCTCAGTAAGCTCTCCTCGATGAACATCGACCGGTCCTCGCCGATGATGCTGCGCATCTTCAAGGAAGAGGGGCGGCTGGAGCTCTGGAAGTCCGACCGCTCGAACCGCTTCAAGCTGGTGCGCAACTACAAGATCTGCGCCTGGTCGGGCAAGCTCGGCCCGAAGACGAGGGAAGGCGACCGCCAGGCGCCGGAAGGGTTCTACCCGCTCTCCAGGGCGAACATGAACCCGAATTCGAGCTATTACCTCGCGATCAATACGGGTTTCCCGAATAATTACGACCGCGCCAACAAGGCGAGCGGCACCCATCTGATGATCCATGGCGCCTGTTCGTCGTCCGGCTGCTATTCGATGACCGACGAGCAGATGGTGGAAATCTTCGCCTTCGCGCGCGACGCCTTCGACGGCGGACAGCAGACAATCCAGCTTCAGGCCTTCCCCTTCCGCATGACCGCGGAAAACATGGCGCGCCACCGCGACAATCCGAACATCGAATTCTGGAAGATGCTGAAGGTCGGCTACGACCACTTCGAGGTCACGAAGCGTCCGCCGGAGGTCAATGTCTGCGAGAAGAAGTATGTCTTCAACCAGCAGGCCGACAAGCCCTTCTCGCCGGCTGGCGCCTGCCCGGCGATGACGACGCCGGCCGCGCTGGAAGTGGCGCTGAAGAGCTACAACAAGACCTATGCCGCCTCCTATGCCAAGGCTATGGGCAAGTATCAGGGCACCGTCTGGATCGAGCCGTCGGAGGCCCAGCGCAAGGCGATCGTCGCCGACCAGCGCAAGGGGCGGGAGCTCGCCTATGCGCCGACGGGCAATTCGCTCGATGCCGGCAAGCTGATGACGGAGCGCGAGATCGAGGCGCAGAAGCGCAAGGCGGAAGAGGCCGAGCAGCGCAAGCTCGCCGCCATCGAGCGTGCGAAGCAGCAAGCCGAGCAGGCCAAGCTCGACGCCGAGCAGCAGAAAATCAAGGAAGCCGAGGCACTTGCCGCCGACGTTGCCGCCGTGAAGGCGGAAAAGCAGGCGCGCGGCGAAGGCGCCCTGCCGGTGCCGGAGGAAAATCCGGGCGTCGCGGTCATCGAGAAGAAGGAAAAGAAGCCCTTCTGGAAGCTCTGGACCAAGGACGAGGAACCGCGCAAGGTCGAGCCCGCCGAAAGCGTGACGCAGTCTGCCGAGCAGGCAACGCTCGATGCCGGCCAGCAGACGACGCACAAGGAAGCGAGAACGCCGACTGTCGATGCCTCGGCGCAGAAGGTGGAAAAGCCAGTCGAGGGGGCAGGCACGCTGCCGGTGCCGGAAGAAAATCCCGATGTCCAGGTCGTCGAGCAGACCCAGAAGAAACCCTTCTGGAAGTTCTGGCAGAAATGACGGCCGCAGCGGCGCATTCCGAAGCCGAGGTCTACGACCTGCGCGGGCTGAAATGCCCGCTGCCGGTCATGAAAGCGCGCAAGCGGCTTTCGGCGATGGCGGCAGGCGCCAGCCTCTGGGTCGAGACCACCGATCCGCTCGCCGTCATCGACATCCCCCACTTCTGCCAAGAGGACGGCCACGCGCTCGAAGCGAGCGAGCGCGTCGAGGCGGGACACCGTTTCCTGATCCGCAAGAAAGCCTGACTTTCAGAGCTTGAGGCCCGGTATGGCGAGCGGGTTGTCGGAGAGCGCCGCACGATCCGGGCGGTCGATCTTCGGCGTGCCGGTAAAGGCATCGAAGAGGTCGCGCACGAAGGCTTCCGGCAGGTCCCTGGTGATCAGCACCAAGCGCGTGCGTCGGTCGGCGGGATCCGGCCAGGCCGCGAGGCGCTCCGGCGGGTGGAAGACGCTCTGCACGCCCTGCAGCACCAGCGGGCGCTCCGGATTGTTCGACATCAGCACGATGCCCTTCATCCGCAGCAGCTTTTCGCCATGGGCGGAACGCAGAAGATCGACGAACATGTCCAGCGCCATCGGATCGACCGGGCGATCGTGTACGATGCTGAACGAGCGGATCGTGGCGTCGTGGCGTGTCACGTCATGGGCGTGCTGATGGCCGTGGCCGTCGTGGTGACCGTGGTGATGATCGTGCCCATGAGGGTGGTGGTGATCATGGTGATGATCGTGCGCCTCCTCATGCAGCCAGCGGCGGACATCCGGGATCTTGCTGCCGGGGTCATAGAGGCCGTTCGCAAGAAGATCGGGGCCGGCTAGGCCCGGCGCATCGACGTTCGAGACGGTAGCGCGCGGGTTGAGTGCGGCGATCTCGCGCTCCACGGCCTCCAGCGTTGAGACCTCGGTGAGCGAGGCTTTGCTGATCAGCACGCGATCGGCGACGGCGACCTGTTTTACCGCTTCCGGATGGTTGGCGAGCGTCGACAGGCCGTTGACGGCATCGACCACGGTGATGACGCCGTCGAGGCTGAAGGAATGGGCGAGCACCGGGTTGCCCATGATCGCCTGGAGGACGGGCGCGGGGTCGGCAAGGCCGGTCGTCTCGATTACCACGCGCTTCAGCGGCTGGATCTTGCCGGTCTGCATGCGGTCCATCAGGTCGGCCAGCGTATCGACCAGTTCGCCGCGGATCGTGCAGCACAGGCACCCGTCGGAAAGCTCGATGATGCCGTCGCCCGACTGCTCGACAAGCAGGTGGTCGATACCCACCTCGCCGAACTCGTTGATGATGACGGCCGTGTCCGTCAGCGTCGGGTCCTTCAGCAGCCGGTTGAGCAGGGTCGTCTTGCCCGCACCCAGGAATCCGGTCAGCACGGAAACCGGCACGCGCCGCTCAGCGATGGTCATGGTCATTCCTGTCAGTAGGGCCTGTCAGTAGGTCGGGCGCGGGATCGGGATCGGCACATTGGCGACGTCGCCCATGTCGCCGGCAATCGCCACCTTGTCGTTGCCGGCAGTCTTGGCGGCATCGCCGCCGAGCAGCCCGGCGAAGACGAACCTCAACGGCCGGTCCAGCTCGTGGATATAGGGCGAGACCAGCTTCTGGCGGCCTGCCTCGTCGCGGCCTTCGCTGCGCACCTTGGCGGCATGCTTCGAGCAGATTTCCGCGGAAATGTCGGTGACCACGTTGCGGGTCTCGCCATAGGGGCGGAGCTGGCCGAGCGTCACTCCTTTGCCCGAGCGCATCGTCAGGCCCTTCTCCAGCATGCCGGCGGAAATGTCGGCACGGGCGCCGAGGCTGTCGGAGCCGAGCACGACGGAGACGACGCTGCGGCCATTGCGGGTGGCGGAGGAGACCTGGTTGAAGCCGGATGCGCAGATGAAGCCCGTTTTCATGCCGTCCGCGCCGTTGAAGCGGCCGATCAGCATGTTGAAGTTCGGGTACTGCTTCTTGCCGGTGGTGAAGCCTTCGAGCGCGAAATAGGAGGCGTATTGCGGGAATTCGCGCTTCAGCGTCACGGCGAGCACCGCAAGGTCGCGCGCGGTCGTGTACTGGCCCTTGCCGGGCAGGCCGTGCGGGTTGATGAAATGCGAGGAGCTCATGCCGATGCGGGCGGCTTCCGCGTTCATGCGGTCGACGAAGCCCTGCTCGGAGCCGGCGACCGATTCGCCGATGGCCACCGCGACGTCGTTGGCGGACTTGACGAGGATGATCTTCAGCGCGCTATCGAGCGTCATCTTCTGGCCGGGCTTGAAATACATCTTGCTCGGCGGTTCGGCGGCCGCGTTCTTGGTCATGACGACGGGGCTTTCCAGCGTCAGCTCGCCGGCCTTGACGGCGCGGAACACCGTATAGGCCGTCATCAGCTTGGTGAGCGAGGCCGGATACCAGCGCTGGAACGCATCCTCATGCTCGATGACCTGCAGCGTGTTCACATCCACCAGCATGCGCGGGTTGGCTGCGGCCGTGGTTGCGGTGAGGGAAGCTGTGAGCAACAGGGCGGAGCCCAAAATCCGTGCGCTCCGGCGCGTCGTTCGTCCGTTCATCTGCAAGGGTCTGTCCTCGAAATCGGGAGTTGTCTCGAACCGTCGCCCTATTTAACCTATATGGCACCGTGATGGCAAAGCCATCGAACGACGATGGCCAAATTGATGGCCGAAATGACAGGACGTGTTGCATGCCCATTCTGAACCGCGCCGCAGAACTGCAGGACGAAATCGCCGGATGGCGCAGACAGATCCACCGCGAGCCGGAACTTCTCTTCGCCGTGGAGAAGACCGCCGCCTTCGTGGCGGAGAAGCTGCTGGAGTTCGGCGTGGATGAAATCGTGACTGGCATCGGGCGCACCGGCGTCGTCGGGATCATCCGCGGCAAGGGCGCAGGACGCACGATCGGCCTTCGCGCCGACATGGACGCCTTGCCGATCGACGAGGCGAGCGGCAAGCCCTGGGCATCGACGACCAAGGGCAAGATGCACGCCTGCGGGCATGACGGCCACACCGCCATGCTGCTCGGCGCGGCGAAGTACCTCGCCGAGACGCGTAACTTCTCGGGCAATGTCGCGGTCATCTTCCAGCCGGCCGAAGAGGGCGGCGGCGGCGGCAACGAGATGGTGAAGGACGGCATGATGGAGCGCTTCGGCATTGCCGAGGTCTATGGCATGCACAACCTGCCGGGCATGCCCGTCGGCGCCTTCGGCACCCGTTCCGGCCCGATCATGGCCGCGACCGACGAATTCAACATCACCGTCAAGGGACGCGGCGGCCATGCGGCGCTGCCGCACAAGACGGTCGATCCCATCGTCATCGGCGCACAGTTGGTGGGCGCGCTCCAGACCATCGTCTCGCGCGTCGCCGATCCGATCGCCTCGCTTGTCGTCTCCGTCACCAAGTTCAATGCGGGCTTCGCCCACAATGTCATTCCCGAGGAGGCGAAGCTTGCCGGCACGGTGCGCACGCTGAGCCCGGACATGCGGGAGGAGGCCGAGGCCCGCATCCGCCAGATCTGCGGCGGCCTTGCCGCCGCCCATGGCGCGGAGATCACGGTCAGCTATCACCGCAACTACCCGGTGACGGTGAACCATGCGGACGAGACCGGCCATGCCGTGTCGGTGGCGCGCGAGATTGCCGGCGAGGCCGCCGTCGAGCCGTCGCTCGATCCGATGATGGGCGGCGAGGACTTTTCCTACATGCTGGAAGCCCGGCCCGGCGCCTTCATCTTCCTCGGCAACGGCGATACCGCCGGCCTGCACCACCCGGCCTACGACTTCAACGACGACGCCATCCCCCATGGCGTGACCTATTGGGTGAAGCTCGCTGAAAGCAGGCTTACGGCCTGACAAAAAAGCCCGGCTGCAGGGACTGACAGCCGGGCAAGTCGGGGAGGATCGAATGAAGGGGACGGTCAGTCGCAGATGCGGATCTTCTTGATGACGAGGTTGCCCCACTTGTCGTAGCGCTTCACCTTCTTCCAGAAGCAATCGTAGCCGTAATCGTCATAGACCGTGACGTGGGCCCCATGGCCGTGGCCATGGCCCCAGCCGCCATGATCCCAACCGCCATGGCCATGGCCGAAGCCGATGGAAAAGCCGCCGGCCTGGGAGGGCGCGGCAAAGGAAAGCGCTGCGACGGTCGCGACGACAGCGGAAAGCATGATCTTGCGCATGGACATTTTCCTCTCGGTTCTCTCGGATGGAGCCGTCTCCATCCCATGAACCGAATGTCTCATGTCCAGGGGCCTTGAGCTGTTCCGTACGGAACTCGGCAACACGCCGCCGAAAATCGCTTGGCTTAGGGCCGCGGCTTTTGTATGGGTGCAGTCAGTGGTCCCGTAGCTCAGCAGGATAGAGCACCAGATTCCTAATCTGGGGGTCCCGCGTTCGAATCGCGGCGGGATCACCATTCCTTCTGCAAATGTCAGACGTCTTCGGTCTCGCGCTCGGGTGTGACGACGCGCGGCTTGGTGCGCACGGACGGGACGATCGAGGGTTTTGCCACCACGGTCTTCTTCGGCACCGGGGCCTTGAGGCCCAGCATGCTGCGGATGCGGTCGGAAACCAGCGGACGGAAGCGGCTCGCGCGGAAGGGCATGTCCACGGCGCCGTAGCCTTCCGGGCCGTCATCCTTGCCGCGATAGAGTTCCATCAGCTTGATGCCGTAGAAATCGCCATCGACATAATGCCGGTAGTGGCCGCTCCAGCGGACCGTGTAGATCTGCCCCTTGCGGATGCCCTGGTCGATGGAGACGTTCTTGAAGCGGTCGTTGATGCAGACGACTTTCTGGCCGACGTGGAACGTGGGCATGCCGTTCTCCCTCTCCCTTGCGGATCGGCCGTCAGCCGGTCTTGCGGCAGTTGGCGCCGGGCGCGTTCTCGCCCTTCATCAGGTCGTAGAGCGTCGCCTCGTCGCCCTTGGTCCACCATTCGTAGTGGCCGCCGGCATATTTGGCGCCGGAGCCCGAAAGGACATTGGCGGCAATGACCGTCTCCTCGCCGATGCGCAGCACGGCCAGCGAATTGGCGCCGACATTGATATATTCGACGACGACGCGCTGCTCGGGGTCGCACTGGTAGTTCAGCGTCTCGCGCACCACGCTCTGCTCGGGTCCGGGCAGGCGGATGACGACGTCCGTGTTGTTCTTCAGTGCGGCAAGGCGGATCGCCTGCGCGCCTTCCTTGCCGGTCAGGTGCAGGATGCCGTTCTCGAGCTTCCAGGATGTCACGGTGCCGAGCGCGTCGAAGAACTTCTGCTCCTGGTCCATGATCGCCGGGGCGCACATCTTGCGCGTCGCCGCCGCCGGGGCGAAGGCGATGTTGCCGTTCTGGACCTTCAGCTTGCCGCGATAGGTGTTGCAGCCGCCATTGCCGCCGTAGGACCCGTCTGGCTTGATCTCGAGCGTCGTCTGCAGATCGTCGATGACACCGTTGCCGCCGATATCCTCGGCGAGCCACGTGCCGCCGAGGCCGCCCGGAACCGGCTCGTCGGCATAGGCCGGAGCCGCTGCCCAGAGGGCGAGGCAGGCGAGGGTCCATACTCTCAGGCGTCGGTACACAGATTTCTCCAATCGCGTCGGGCGGAAGAGACCGCTTTGCGGGGACGTTATGGCCGTCCGGGCGAAAAGGTCAAGCCAAGGGTTCCAGAAGACTGGTCAAGCCTTCGCTTTACAGCATTTCGATGACTTGTTGCAGGCGTCTTTCGCCTGTAGAGCCTTGGACGGATAACAAGAAAATCGCGGAAATCACCATGGCTCCCGACGCGCGGCACAAGCGCCGCATCACCATTCTCGGCTCGACAGGCTCGATCGGCACCAGCACGCTCGACGTCGTGCGCCAGCTCGGCGGGCGCGAGCGCTACGAGGTGCTGGCGCTGACCGGCAACGGCAATGTGGATCTGCTCGCCGCGCAGGCGAGGGACTGCGGCGCGCGGATGGCGGTGACGGCGGACGAGGGACGCTACGGTGCACTCAAGGACGCGCTCGCCGGCAGCGGCATTGCGGCGGCGGCGGGGCGCGACGCGCTCATGGAAGCGGCCTCGGGCGAGGCGGACTGGGTGATGGCGGCGATCGTCGGGACGGCCGGCCTTGCGCCGACACTGGCGGCGGCAAGGAAGGGCGCGGACATCGCGCTCGCCAACAAGGAATGCCTCGTTTCGGCCGGCGACCTTTTCGTCGACGCGGTGGCGCGGGGCGGCGGACGGCTCATCCCGGTCGACAGCGAGCACAGCGCGATCTTCCAGGCGCTGGAGGACGACCAGCGCCACGCCGTCGAGCGCATCGTGCTGACGGCCTCCGGCGGGCCTTTCCGCACCTGGAGCCGCGAGCAGATGGCCGGCGTCACCGCGGATATCGCAAGGGCGCATCCCAACTGGTCGATGGGCCTGAAGATATCGATCGGCAGCGCCTCCATGTTCAACAAGGCGCTGGAGATGATCGAGGCGAAACATCTCTTCGACGTGCGGCCGGACCAGATCGAGGTGGTGGTGCATCCGCAATCGATCATCCATTCTATGGTCGGCTATGTCGACGGTTCGGTGCTCGCGCAGCTCGGCGCGCCGGACATGCGCACGGCGATCGGCTATGCGCTGACCTATCCCGAGCGTTCGCCGCTCAATGTCGAGCGGCTGGATTTCGCGAAACTGTCGCGGCTGGATTTCGAGGCGCCGGACGAGGTGCGATTCCCGGCGCTGCGGCTTGCCCGTACCGCGCTGGAGCGCGGCGGCCTTCAGGGTGCGGTGATGAATGCGGCGGAGGAAGTTGCGTTCAACGCCTTCGTCGGCGGACGCATCGGTTTCCTCGCCATGGCCGACATTGCCGAGCAGGTGATGGACAGGCTTACCCACCTGCCGGCGGCAGCCTCCATGGACGATGTCTTCGCCGCGGACGAAGAAGCCCGGCGGGTTGCCGCCGGGCTGATCGGGTAGTTTAAGTCCTTGCCGTTTTGATCAGGCCACGGCGCGGGCCAGCGCACAGCGCGACCAGAGGGAGTGCAGCGCACCGACGAGATGATCGATGTCGGCATCCGTGTGCAGCGGCGTCGGCGTGATGCGCAGGCGCTCGGTCTTCTTCGGCACGGTCGGATAGTTGATCGGCTGGACATAGATGCCGAAATTGTCGAGCAGCAGGTCCGAGATCCACTTGCACTTGGCAGCGTCGCCCACCATCACCGGCACGATATGGCTCGGATTGGGCATATGCGGGATGCCGTTGCGGTCCAGCGCCGAACGCAGGCGACGGACGCGCTCCTGGTGCGCGAAACGCTCGATCTGGCTTCCCTTGAGGTGACGGATCGCGGCGCAGGCGCCAGCGGCGATCGCCGGCGGCAGGGAGGTCGTGAAGATGAAGCCGGAGGCGAAGGAGCGCACGAAGTCGCAGAGCGCGGCCGAGCCGGCAATATAGCCGCCCATGACGCCAAAGGCCTTGCCGAGCGTGCCCTCGATGAGGGTGAGGCGATGCATCAGGCCTTCGCGCTCGGCAATGCCGCCGCCGCGCGGGCCGTACATGCCGACGGCGTGGACTTCATCGAGATAGGTCATCGCGCCGTACTTGTCGGCAAGGTCGCAGATTTCCTTGATGGGGGCGATGTCGCCGTCCATCGAATAGACCGATTCGAAGGCGATCAGCTTCGGCGCCCTTGGGTCGGCGGCGGCCAGCTTGGCTTCGAGATCCTTGAGGTCGTTGTGCTTCCAGATCACGCGCTCGCACTTCGAGTGGCGGATGCCCTCGATCATCGAAGCGTGGTTCCCGGCATCGGAAAAACAGATGATGCCGGGGATCTTCGAACAGAGCGTGCCGAGCGCGGCCCAGTTGGACACGTAGCCCGAGGTGAAGAGCAGGGCCGATTCCTTGCCGTGCAGGTCGGCCAGTTCGCGCTCCAGAAGGACGTGGTGGTGATTGGTGCCGGAGATGTTGCGGGTGCCGCCGGCACCGGCGCCACACTGGTCGATGGCCAGTTTCATCGCCTCGGTGACGATCGGGTTCTGGCCCATGCCGAGATAGTCGTTCGAGCACCAGACCGTGACGTCCTGGATACCGTTCGCCGTGTGGCGGGTCGCTTTCGGGAAGTTGCCCTTCTGGCGCTCCAGATCGGCGAAAACGCGGTAGCGGCCTTCCTGATGCAGGCCGTCCAGCTCGTTCTTGAAGTAGGTCTCGAAGTCCATCCAGAGTCTCCGGTCCGGGACAGTCCGGACGTCATCGTCATGTTGGCGGTCGTTCAATGGGCTATATCATGCGCCGTTTTGGCTGCAACGGGACACGCTGCGGCAAATCGGCGCCACCTTTGAACCATTCCAAGGTATGTTAGCCCGCACATGGCCATTTCCTATTGATGCATGTCAAGTCTGCACGAAAAAAGGACGGCCTCAATCGCCCTTTTAATCGAACAGTTTCAATTTTTTCGAGGGGTCAGGCGGCGGCGACCGCGCGCTTGGCCATGACCTTCACGAGATTGGCGCGGTATTCGGCGCTGCCGTGGAGATCCGACAGCAGGTCCGACGCGTCCACCTCGACGCCGGCAACGGCATCCAGTGACCAGTTGCCGGACAGGGCCTGCTCCATTCCGGCATGGCGGAAGACGCCATTGGAGCCCGCGCCCGTCACCGCCACGCGCACGCCGCCATCCCCCGTCTTCGCGACGAAGACGCCGGCCATCGCATAGCGCGATGCCGGGTTCGGGAATTTCGAATAGGCGGCCTTGGCAGGGGCATCGAACGTGACCGCGACGACGATCTCGCCATCCTCCAGTGCCGTCTCGAAGAGACCGGTGAAGAAGTCGTCGGCTGCGATCTCGCGGGTGTTGGTGACGATCGTCGCACCCAGCGCCAGCATGGCGGAAGGGTAGTCGGCGGCGGGGTCGTTGTTGGCGATGGAGCCGCCGATCGTGCCCATGTGGCGCACATGCGGATCGCCGATATGTTCGGCGAGGTGGCAGATCGCCGGGCACACGGCCTTCAGGTCCGGCGAGGCCGAGACCTCGTAATGCGTCGTGCCGGCGCCGATGCGCACCCGGTTCCCGTTGACGGAAATGCCCTTGAGCTCGGCGACGTGGCGCAGATCGACGAGGTCGGACGGAGCGGCGAGCCGCTGCTTCATGGTCGGGATCAGCGTCATGCCGCCGGAGACGTATTTCGCCTCGTCGGAAGACGATTGCAGCCTGACAGCATCGGCGAGCGAGGATGCGCGATGATAATTCGTTGCGTACATGGCTTCCTCCCGTCAATTCGCTGCTTGCCGCGCCGCGGCCCAGACCTTCTGGGGCGTGGCCGGCATGGTGAGCTCGTTGTTGCCGATGGCATCGGTGATGGCGTTGATCAGCGCCGGCGGCGAGCCGATGGCGCCCGCCTCGCCGCAGCCCTTGATGCCGAGCGGATTGTTCGGGCAAGGGGTGAGCTGGTGAGAGACCTGGAAGGAGGGCAGGTCGTCGGCGCGCGGCATGGTGTAGTCCATGTAGCTGGCCGTCAGGAGCTGGCCCGTTTCCGGATCGTAATGCACGCCTTCCAGCAGCGCCTGGCCGATGCCCTGCGCGATGCCGCCATGCACCTGGCCTTCGACGATCATCGGGTTGATGATGTTGCCGAAATCGTCGGCGGCGACGAACTGGATAATGGTGGTCTTGCCGGTTTCCGGATCGACCTCGACCTCGCAGATGTAGCAGCCGGCCGGGAAGGTGAAGTTGGCCGGGTCGTAGAAGGCCCCTTCCTTGAGGCCCGGCTCCATGCCGGACGGCAGATTGTGCGCGGTATAGGCGGCAAGCGCCATCTGGAACCAGGGCACGGACTTGTCGGTGCCGGCGACCTTCAGCGCGCCGTTCTCGATGACGATGTCGCTCTCGTCGGCCTCCATCAGGTGGGCCGCGATCTTCCTCGCCTTGGCCTCCACCTTGTCGAGCGCCTTGACGACGGCCGACATGCCGACGGCACCGGAGCGCGAGCCGTAGGTGCCCATACCCATCTGCACCTTGTCGGTGTCGCCATGCACGATGGAGACGCTGTCGATCGGCACGCCGAAACGGTCGGCGACGAGCTGGGCGAAAGTGGTCTCGTGGCCCTGGCCGTGGCTGTGCGACCCCGTCAGCACCTCGATCGTGCCGACGGCATTGACGCGTACCTCCGCCGATTCCCAGAGGCCAACGCCGGCGCCGAGCGAGCCGACCGCGGCGGACGGCGCGATGCCGCAGGCCTCGATATAGCAGCTCATGCCGATGCCGCGCTTCATGCCGCGGCTTGCGGCTTCCGCCTTGCGGGCGGCAAAGCCGTTCCAGTCGGCCGCCTGCATGGCGGCTTCCAGCGAGGCTTCGTAGTCGCCGGCGTCATAATTCATGATCACGGGCGTCTGATGGGGGAAGGAGCGGATGAAGTTGATGCGGCGAAGTTCTGCCGGCGAGACGCCGAGTTCGCGCGCCGCCGTCTCCATCGTGCGCTCGAGCAGGTAGGTCGCCTCCGGCCGGCCGGCGCCGCGATAGGCGTCGACGGCCGCCGTGTTGGTGTAGACGGCCCGCACATTGGCGTGGATGGCCGGGAAATTGTACTGGCCGGAGAGCAGCGTCGCATAGAGATAGGTCGGCACCGAGGAAGAGAAGAGCGACATGTAGGCGCCGAAATTGGCGATCGTGTCGACCTTGAGGGCCGTGACGCGATTGTTCTCGTCGAAGGCCATCTTGACGGTCGAGACGTGGTCGCGGCCGTGCGCGTCGGTGAGGAACGCCTCGGTGCGGTCGCTGGTCCACTTCACCGGTACGCCGGAGCGCTTGGAGGCCCAGAGACAGACGATCTCCTCCGGATAGATGAAGATCTTCGAGCCGAAGCCGCCGCCGACATCGGGCGCGATGACGCGCAGCTTGTTTTCCGGCGCCACATTGTAGAAGGCGCTCATGACGAGACGCGCCACATGCGGATTCTGGCTCGTCGTGTAGCAGGTGTAATGATCCTCGGCCGAATCGTAGATGCCGAGCGCAGCGCGCGGTTCCATCGCGTTCGGCGCGAGCCGGTTGTTGACGATCTTCATCTCCGTGACATGGGCAGCCGCGGCGATGGCGGCGTCCGTGGCGGCGCTGTCGCCGATCTCCCAGTCGTAGATGAGATTGCCGGGGGCTTCGGGATGCAGTTGCGGCTGCCCGGTTTCTAGCGCCTTCACGGCATCGGTGACGGCGGGCAGCACCTCGTAATCGACGGCGACGGCTTCTGCCGCGTCGCGCGCTTCACCCATCGTGTCGGCGACCACCACGGCGACTGCGTCGCCGACATAGCGTACCGTCTCGTGCGCGAGCGGCCGCCAGGCGCCCATCTTCATGGGGGAGCCGTCCTTGGAATGGATCATCCAGCCGCAGATCAGGTTGCCGATGCCGTCGTCCAGCATCTGCTTGCCGTTCAGGACGGCGATGACGCCGGGCATGTCCTCAGCCGCGGACGTGTCGATGCTCTTGATCTTCGCATGGGCGTGCGGCGAACGCACGAACGCGGCATAGCGCATGCCGGGCACGGACATGTCGTCCGTGTAGCGGCCCTGGCCCATGAGAAACCGCTTGTCTTCCTTTCGCGCGACACGCGCGCCGATGCCTTCGACACCCATCTTCATCTCCTCCAGAGAATGGAGGCAGCAGGCATTGGCCAATAGGCGTCAGGGCTGCATCGCATATGCAACGGCCGGGCCCTATTGGCTACTGCCTATTGCCCAACGCCTATTCCGCAGCCTGCTTGCCTGCCGCGCCCATTTCTTCGGCGGCGGCCAGGATGGCTTTCACGATGTTATGGTAGCCGGTGCATCGACAGATATTGCCTTCGAGGTTTTCCCGGACGGTCTTCTCGTCGAGCCTGGCGCCGTAGCGGTTGATCATGTCGACGGCGGTCATCACCATGCCGGGCGTGCAGAAGCCGCATTGCAGGCCGTGATTGGCCTTGAACGCGACCTGTACCGGATGCAGCTCGCCATTGGCGGCGAGGCCCTCGATGGTCAGGATGTCCGAGCCGGCGGCCTGGGCCGCAAGGATGGAACAGCTCTTTACCGCCTTCCCGTCCATATGCACGACGCAGGCCCCGCACTGGGACGTGTCGCAGCCGACATGGGTTCCGGTGAGGCTGATCTGGTCGCGCAGGAAATGCACGAGCAGCGTGCGGTCCTCGCACTCGCGGCTCACCTTCCTGCCGTTGACGGTCATTGCCACTTTCGCCATTCGTTCCTCCCTGGCGGTTGCGTCCGCTGGGGCCGATCGATCCGACGTTACATGCAGCGGGCGTCCTCACGACGCGGGCTGGGGATCAAAAGACACCAGCATTCTCAATACGCTTGCATTTTCTTTCGACAATGAAGCCGCGACGGCAATTCCTCCCGCGCCAGCGCAGCCCCAACAGTCATATCATTTGACTTTTTAGGGCGGCGATCAACCGGTACTTTCAGGCAACCGCGAAATTTCTCGTGAAGGGGAGTGTGCGGAGCCAATCAAACGAAACGGAAACGAAATTTATTCGAGGCGCAAAAAAAATAGTTTATTGCCATGGACTTCCCCATTACGGACGATATTTTCAGTCTCGGACAGACCTGACCGTCGCTGGCGGCCCCGGTATGTTGCTGAGTAGAAGGGGATAGGGCGGACCGGGAAAACGCGGCCGTCGCTCAACTTTGGAGAACATCTTCATGAAGAAAGTCATTGCGCTCGTCCTGGTCGGCCTGGCCGTCGCCAGCTGCACGCAGACGGAAAAGGGTGCGGGCATCGGCGCCGTCTCCGGCGCGATCATCGGTGGCGCGGTCACCGGTAACGTTCGTGGTGCGGCCGTTGGCGCGGCTATCGGCGGCGTCTCCGGCGCGGTCATCGGCAGCGTCTCCGAGCAGCCCGGTCAGTGCTACTACCGCGACCGCTACGGCCGTCGCTATATCGACCGTTGCCCGTCGGGTTACTGATAGCCGACACCTGCAACCTATGCGAAGCCCCGGGGTTTTCTCCGGGGCTTTTGCTTTGATGTCCTTGAGACAAAATCCCGCTTGGGCTTCAAATTTCGCGCGACCGCGTGTAAAACCGCCGTTAACATTACGGAAAACCTAACACGTTAGGGTCTTTTCCTGCCTGAAAGCTCCGGATGGATCGGAGCGCCTGAAGTTAGTGTCGGAAGCTGTCGGTCTGCCGTGTGCGCCGCACCTGAAGGAGAAAGGCGACGGATAGCTGCGGATGCGGGATAAAGTGAACCGGCCGGAAAAGAGTTTTGCGTTTCTGAAAGCTGGCACCGCCCTCGCGGTCGCTGCCGCGCTGGCGTGCGGCCCGCTGTTCGCCGGTCCCGCATCGGCCTTCGAGATCTTCGGCATGAAGTTCTTCGAGGACGAGGAAGAAACCACAGCCGTCATCGATCCCGTCAATTACACGCTGACGCTCAATCCGGGCACGGACGACGACGACCTGAAGGAAGCGATCGAGAATACCGCGCGCCTCAAGCAGGACGAGGGCAAGCCCGTCTCCGGCGATCTCGGCCTCGTCATCAAGGCCCGCGACGACCGCGACCGCATCCTGGCCGCTCTTTACGAGAATGCGCGCTACGGCGGCGTGGTGAGCGTCACGATCAACGGACAGGACCTCGATTCGCTGCCGCCGAACCCCGAATTCAACGCGAGCGGCGCGATACCGGTGACGATCAGCGTGGAGCCCGGCCCGGTCTTCACCTTCGGCGACGTCGCCTTTTCCGGCGATGCGGAGGGGCGAAACCCGGCAGACTACGGGCTGGTGCCCGGTGCGCGGGCCGATTCCACCATCATCCTGAAGGCGGGGGAAAAGGTTGTCGTGGACCTCAAGGCGGAAGGACGCCCGCTCGCCAAGCTTGTCGAGCGCAATGCCACGGCGGATCACGAGACGCAGACCGTCGACGTGGTGATCGCCGCCGAAGGCGGACCGGTCGCCCCCGTCGGCGATGTCGGCGTCACCGGCACCAAGACGGTCGATCCGGTTTTCGTGCAGCGCTATTCGCGCATCAATGCCGGCCAGCCCTATTCGCCCGAGGCGCTCAACAAGGCGGCGGAGCGGCTGCGCACGCTCGGCGTCTTCTCCAGCGTGACGATCCGCGAGGCCGACAAGCTGGCGCCCGATGGCTCGCTGCCGATGACCATCGAGGTCTCGGAAGGCAAGCATCGTTATTTCGGCGTCGGCGCGCAATATTCGAACACGGACGGCTTCGGCCTTCAGGGCTATTGGGGTCACCGCAACCTGTTCGGCCAGGCCGAATCGCTTCGTGTCGAAGGCGCGGTCAACCGCATCGGTGAGGCTGATGACCTCGGCGAACTCGACTATTCGAGCGCCATCCTGTTTTCCAAGCCCGGCGCCTTCGGCCCGGCAACCACCTTCAATGCTAGTGTGAAGGCGTCGATCGTCGATCCGGACGCCTACAAGGCGTTCACGATCACCGGCGCGGCCGGCGTCAGCGTCGAGCTTTCCGACCAGGATACGGTGAGCGCCGGCGGCGAGGTCATGTGGAGCGACGTCGAGGACGCCTTCGGCAAGAACAAGTACCTGACCGCCAGCATCCCGATCGAATATGTGCGCGATACTCGCGACGACAAGCTGAACCCGACCGAAGGCTACCGCTTCCTCATCAATGCGAAGCCGAGCTACGAGAATTATCGCGGCACCTTCTTCTCGAGCTTTGAAGGCGCGATCACCGGCTATCAGGCGCTCGGCGCCGAGGATCGCTTCGTGCTTGCCGGCAAGCTCGCCGCAGGCTCGATCATCGGTGGCGACGAGCTTTCCGATATCCCGGCGACGCGCCGCTTTTTCCTTGGCGGCGGCGGTACGGTGCGCGGCTACGGCTATCAGGAAATCTCGCCGCGCAACGGCGACAACCAGCTTCTCGGCGGACGCTCCTACGTGGCGGCCTCCGGTGAGGTGCGCATCGGCATCACCGAGACGATCGGCCTCGTGCCCTTCATCGATGTCGGCACGGTCTCAACGGACGAGGTGCCGGATTTCGAGGATATCCGGGCGGGCGCCGGCCTCGGCGTGCGCTATGCGACGCCGTTCGGCCCGCTCCGGCTGGACGTCGCTGTGCCGCTGAAGAAATATCCCGGCGGAACCTCCTTCGGGGTCTATGCCGGCATCGGCCAGTCCTTCTGACTGTCGCCCCAATTTTCATCTAGGCTCTTGATCGGCTGCGCGATTGGGATTCTAGACGTTGGGGAGCGATTCCGCGCTCCCGCACGCGAAATGGATGAAGCATGAACAGGCTTTCCCGAATTCTCCGCGCCACGCTCCGCTACCTCGGCTACGGCCTTGCCGTCCTGCTCGTGCTTTTCGTCGCGCTGCTGGGCTTTGTTGGCTTCACCGATACGGGCGCGCGGATGGCGGTTTCCTATGCGCAGAAGATCGCGGCGGCGAGCGGGCAGGTGGTCTCCATCAGCGAGCCCTCGGGCCTGCTTAACGGCAAGCTGCGCGCCGGCACCATCACGCTGGGCGATGAGAAGGGCACCTATGCGGAAATCCGCGACCTCGCGGTCGACTGGTCGCCGCTTCAGCTTCTGTTCTTCAGCTTCGACGCGTCGCGCGTTTCCGCATCTTCCGTCTCGCTGCTGCGCCTGCCGGAATCCAAGGCGGATGCGGAAAAGTCGGATACGCCGTTCACGCTGCCCGTCGAGGTGCATGTCGGCTCGCTGGCGATCCCCGAGCTTTTCGTGTCCGGCACCGTGGCGGGGCGCGACCAGCGCCTCGTCGTCTCCGGCCGGGGCGATGCCACGGCCGAAAGCGTGGCGGTAAAGCTCTCGGCTTCCGAAAAGGCGCGGCCGGACGCCCGCGTCGCCGCCGACATCGTCTTCAATCCCGCCGAGAACGTGCTTCGGCTCGAGGCCGATGTCGCCGAGCCCAAGGGCGGCATCCTGGCAGGGCTGCTCAAGCTGCCCAACGATCCCGCCGTCGGGATCCGACTTACGGGCGACGGGCCGCTGTCGCAATGGAAGGGCCGGCTTTCCGCTGCGCTCGACGGTACGGAAATGCTGCGCGTCGACGGCCGCCATGACCTTGCGGCAAGCGGCCTCCACACCATCGCGCTGAAGGGCGGCGGCACGTTCGATGCGCTGATGCCGCCGCAGTTTCGCCCGCTCTTCGCCGGCGAGACCGGCATCGACGTGGTCGCCGCCTTCGACGGTTCGGACATGCTGCGGATCGAAAAGGGGTCGATCGCGACGGGCGCGATGACGCTTGCCGCTTCGGGCACGGTCAGTGCCAAGGGCGCCAACGATCTCGACGTCAAGCTTGCCGGCAAGGATGGCCCGATCGATTTCCGCTGGCCGCTCGCCGAGGGCGATGCGCGCGTGCTGATCGAAGGCGCCGACATCTCGCTGACCGGCGAGGCGAGCGTGGCGGCGCTCGAAGCCCATGCGACGGTCGCCTCCGCCGCGTTGCCCGCCGGCCGTATCGAGAACATCCGCCTGACGGCGACGAGCGACGCCTTCAATGTGGCGAGCCAGTCCGGCCGCATCGAGGCCACGCTAGAAACGGGCCTCACCGCTTTCGCCAATCCGGATATCGACCGCGCGGTGAAGGGGCCGGCAAAGCTCGTCGCGACGCTGGACGTCTCGCCGCAGGAGATCGCCTTCGAACCGGCGACCCTCGAAAGCGCAAGCATCGGCGGCACGCTGTCGGGCCGCTACGGATTGGAAAGCCGCGAGGCCGACGTCAATTTCCGCCTGTTCGCGCTGCCGGCCGTCCTGCCGCCGGCGCTGTCCGGCAAGTTCGATACGACGATCGCCATGGAAGGCCGGGTTCAGCTTGCCGGCGACGGCGGGCTGCAGGTCTCCGGCCTTCAGGTGAAGTCCGGCACGCTGGAGACGGCGGGCACCGTCTCGCTCGGCAAGGGCAATCTGGACGCCGCGCTCACCGGCAAGGTGCTGAACCTCGGCAAGGTGCTCGCCGATGCCGCAGGTGAAGCCGAATTCGACCTGTCCGCCAGCGGCCCTGTCGAAGGGCTGGATGTTTCCGCCAAGGTCACGTCGAGCGGGGCGACGCTGTCGGGCAGGACGCTGAGCGATCTCGTCGTGTCGCTCAAGGGCAAGGCGGTGGCCGACAGCCCGTCCGGTGAGCTGACGGCGACCGGCGCCCTCGACGGGCAGGCGATCAATGTGCGCTCCAGCATCACCTCGGAAGGCGGGCGCATCTCGGTGCCTGTGCTGGAGGCGGAAATCGGCCCCAACACGCTGAAGGGCTCGCTCGCCCTCGCGTCCAACTTCATGCCCGACGGCACGATCCGCTTCAATTTCCCCGACCTCGGCCTTCTCGCCGCGATGGCGGGCCAGCAGGCGGCCGGCAATCTCTCCGGCCAGCTCGAAATCGCGACGACCGGCGGCAAGACCTCCGCGACGGTGCAGGCGTCGGGCTCGGCTATCCGCCGCGATACGGTAAGCATCACCAAGCCGGCCGTCGATCTGAGCATAGCCGACCTTGCGACGGCCGCGATCACCGGCACGGTGCGCGCCGAGCGCGTGGCCGCGGGCGAGAACCGGGTGGATGCGCTGAAGCTCGACTTTTCCCGCGAAGGCCAGGCGACCAGTTTCGATCTCACCGGCCGCCTCGATGGCGCGCCGCTGGTAACGAAGGGCAAGGTGCTGCAGCGCGATGGCGGGCTGGATGTCGCCCTGCAAACCGTCGAGGCCGCGCCACGGCGCATTGCGCTGAAGCTGGCCAAGCCGACGACGATCGGCGTCGCCAACGGCGTTGCGACACTGGATGGCCTGACGATCCAGACCGGGCGCGGTTCCGTCGCCATTTCCGGCAAGGCCGGCGAGGCGCTCGACCTTTCGCTGCGCCTCAACGCGGTGCCGGCCGCCCTCGTCAACAATTTCGCGGCCGGGCTCGATGCCGACGGCACGATCGGCGGCACGGTGACGGTCAAGGGCAAGGCGGCGGCGCCCGTGGTCAACTATGCGCTCGACTGGAACGGCGCCGTCACGAGCCAGACCCGCGGTGCCGGCATCGGTGCGCTCGATATCAACGCCAAGGGTGAATTCGCCAATAACCAGGTGCGGCTCGACACGGTCCTTTCGGGGGCGGGCGGCCTGTCCTTCCGCGGCGGCGGCACGGTCGGGATCGGCGGGGCGACGCCGCTCGGGCTGAAGTTCAACGGCAAGGTGCCGTTCGGCGTGCTGCAAGGCCAGCTATCGGCGCAGGGTTTCGTTTTGACCGGCAATGCCGATGTCGACGTCTCCATCGGCGGCACGGCGGCGGCGCCGTCGGTGACCGGCAGCATCACGGCGGGCGGCGCGAGCCTCGTCGACGTGCGCCGCAATCTCGCGGTGGAGAACCTCACCATCCGCGTCACCATGAGCGGGAAGCAGGCGGTGATCGAGACCGTGTCCGGCAAGCTGGCGAGCGGCGGGCAGCTTTCGGCGAGCGGCACCGTCGGCATCGACCCCGCCAGCGGCTTTCCCGTCGATGTCGCGGTCAAGCTCGGCGATATCACCTATATCGACGGAACGCTGGTGACGGCGAACGTGACGGGCGACATGACGCTGAAGGGTCCCGTCGCGGGCCTCGCGCTCGCCGGCAAGGTAGTCATCAACAAGGCGAACATCACCATTCCGCAGAAGCTGCCGGCGTCCCTTTCGGAAATCGATATCAAGCACCGCAATGCGCCTGATGACGTCAAGCGCATGACGGCCGATGTGCAGCGCGAGCAGGGCGGCAGCGGCGCCTCGCGCGGCATTGCGCTCGACCTCACCATCGAATCGCCCGGCCAGCTCTTCGTGCGCGGACGTGGCATCAATGCGGAAATGGGCGGCAGCCTGAAAATCACCGGCACCTCGTCGTCGCCCGTCGTCTCCGGCGGCTTCGAGCTGGAGCGCGGGCGCATGGAGATCCTGACGCGCCGTCTCGATTTCACCAGCGCCCATATCGGCTTTGCCGGCGGCCTCGTGCCGACCGTCAACCTGGTTGCGGGCAGCTCGGCGGGCACGACGGAAATCACCGTGACGGTGGCGGGCGTCGCCAGCAACCCGACCGTCACCTTCGCGTCCTCGCCCTCGCTGCCGCAGGATGAAATCCTCGCCCAGCTCATCTTCAACCGCTCGATGTCGAACCTGTCGGCTGTGCAGATCGCCCAGCTCGCCTCAGCGGCCAGCCAGCTTGCCGGCGGCAGCTCGACGGGCCTGCTCGACAGCCTGCGCAGCAAGCTCGGCGTCGACGACCTCGACATCACCACGGATGCGGAAGGGCGGGCGGCGGTCTCCGCCGGCAAATACCTGAACGAGCGGACCTATATCGAGCTGAAACAGGACCCGGAAACCAACGGCGCCAAGGCGGTGATCAACCTTGATGTCGGGCGCGGCCTCAAGCTGCGCGGCGAGGCGGGCAGCGGCGGCAGTGCCGGTGCCGGCATCTTCTACGAGAAGGAATATTGAGGTTGGCTCAACCCGGTGCATGAACCGAGGGCTTCGCGGCAGCGCGGAGCCTTTTCCGTTTTCCGGCGGCAGCCGGCCGGCGTTTGAAAGATTTTAACCAGGGTATGCATAGGATCGCCTTGATACGCAGACCAACTGGGAACACCTCGATGACCTCCATCAAGACGGCCGGCTTTGCCGGCGATACGCTCGAAATCATCGCATTTCGCCTGCACGAACAGGAATTCTGCGTGAAGACGACCACGATCCGCGAAATCCGCGGCTGGGCCCCGTCCACGCCTATCCCACATTCGCCGCCCGATGTCATCGGCGTGATGAACCTGCGCGGCACGGTGATCCCGATCATCGACCTTGCCCACAAACTCGGCATGAAGAGCACGGAAGCCAATGAGCGCAGCGCCATCGTGGTGGCCGAAGTGCACAGCATGGTCGTCGGTCTCGTTGTCGACCGTGTGTCCGATATCCTCACGATCCGCAGCGAGCAGATCCAGCCGGTGCCGGAAGTGACGACCTCCTTCGACAAGGCCTATGCCGAGGGCATCATCGCCCACGAGAACGGTATGATCTGCTTCCTCAACCTCGCGCGCATGTTCAAGGAGCGCGACATGGAAGACATCGCCGCCTGACCCAGCGACAGCTGGAGCGAAACGCCAACCGCCGTGCGAAAGCACGGCGGTTTTTTGTTGCCTGTCGGCAAATGCAACCATTGCGGTACTGTGCGTGCAATGCTTCGATATGTTCCTTCCGTTACGTAAGGCCGATGTACTGCTAAGCGCTTGTTATCAAATACATCTAAAATATAACCCTCTGATTTTCATCAATTCTTAAGCCTGTTATCCCTATCTTGGATTGTAGACGCGTACCTTGAAACCGATGTGGCATGGCACGCTCTAATTGAATTCAGGAAAACTTATCCATGGCCGCGCATCGCGGCCCATGCCCGAACGCAACACCCGACGATCGCCGCGCGCAATCCAGGAAGGCGTGGCCGTCGCACAAAAGGACAGGTCATGCTTTCATTTGCGAAGTCCATGGATGCAGGCCATATCATCGCGGCGCTGTCGCGCTCGCAGGCCGTGATCCAGTTCGATCTCACCGGCAATATTCTGACCGCCAACGAGAACTTCTGCCGGGCGCTCGGCTACGAGCTGAAGGAAATCGTCGGCAAGCATCACCGCATCTTCTGCGAAGCGAGCTACACGGCGAGCGAGGACTACCGGCAGTTCTGGGCGCGGCTCGGGCGCGGAGACTATGATTCGTCGAGCTACAAGCGCCTGCGCAAGGATGGCGCCGAGATCTGGATCCAGGCTTCGTACAATCCCGTCTTCCGCGGAGGCAAGCCCTACAAGGTCGTCAAGTTCGCCAGCGACATCACCCAGGCGAAGATGCAGGCGAGCGAGGATGCAAGCAAGCTCGACGCGATCTCCCGCTCGCAGGCGGTGATCGAGTTCACGCCGACCGGCGATATCCTGTATGCGAACGAGAATTTCTGCGCGGCGCTCGGCTACGATCTCTCCGAAATCCGCGGCAAGCATCACCGCATGTTCTGCGATCCCGCCTATGTGCAGACGCCGGCCTATGCCGATTTCTGGAAGGGGCTGGCGGAAGGCCGCTTCATTTCCAACGAATTCGTGCGCTACGGCAAGGGTGGGCGCGAGATCTGGATCCAGGCGGCCTACAACCCGATCCGCAATCTCAATGGCCAGGTCTACAAGGTGGTCAAGTTCGCGACCGACGTGACGGAGCGCATGTCGGCGATCAATGCGCTCGGCGGCGGGCTGAAGGCGCTGGCGGCAGGTGACCTTACGCAAAACCTTGCCACCGCCTTCGTGCCCTCCATGGAGATGGTGCGTAAGGACTTTAACGAGGCCGTCGCCGGCCTGCACGAGGCGATGCGCACGGTGGAGACCAATGCCAATGCCATCGCCTCCGGGGCGCAGGAAATCCGCTCGGCGGCGGACGATCTCGCCAAGCGCACGGAGCAGCAGGCGGCCTCCGTCGAGGAAACCGCGGCGGCGCTCGACGAGATCACCACGACGGTCGGCGATTCGAGCCGTCGCGCGGACGAGGCCGGCACGCTGGTGGCCAAGACGCGGGCGGGTGCGGAAAAGTCCGGCGAAGTCGTCAAGAAGGCGATCGACGCGATGGGGCAGATCGAGCAGTCCTCGCGCGAAATCTCCAACATCATCGGCGTCATCGACGATATCGCCTTCCAGACCAACCTGCTGGCGCTCAATGCCGGCGTCGAGGCGGCGCGGGCAGGGGAGGCCGGCAAGGGCTTTGCGGTCGTCGCGCAGGAGGTGCGTGAACTCGCACAGCGCTCGGCGAGCGCCGCCAAGGACATCAAGGCGCTGATCACGACCTCGGGCGAGCAGGTCAAGAGCGGGGTGGCGCTGGTCGACGAGACGGGACGGGCCCTGCAGGAAATCCTGACACAGGTGCAGGCGGTGCACACCAATGTCGCCGCGATCGTCGAAGCTTCGCGCGAACAATCGACGGGGCTTCGCGAGATCAACCAGTCTGTCAACGCGATGGACCAGGCAACGCAGCAGAACGCGGCGATGGTGGAAGAGAGCACCGCGGCAAGCCACGCCATGGCGCGGGAGGCCGATGCGCTGCATGCCCTGATCCGCCGCTTCCGCCTCGCGGGCAGCACGCAGTCAGCTCAACGCACGCCGTCCCCGGCGCCCGTTGCACAACTTCACGCCGTGGCGCGCACCATGCGGGCGCCGCGCGGCGCCACGGCGCAGGCGGCGGAGAGCTGGGAAGAGTTTTGAACGCCCACCTCGGCATGAAAACGGCTGGCAGAGATGCCGGCCGTTTCCGTTTCGGGAACGGGGTTCAGTGGGCGGTGGGCGCCTTGCCTCGGGCCGCCTCGGGCACTTCTGCCGGCGCCGGCCGGTGGATCAGCGGCACGGCTTGCAGCACGAGGCTGTCGAGGCCTTCGCCATTGTGGTTGTCGACGAGGTCGAACAGTTGCCGGCGCATGCGCGGTTCCCAGAATTTGTTGATATGGGTCGCCACGCCGGTCGGCCCCTCGCTCGCGGGCTGCGAGTGGAAGAAGGTGGCGATCTGGTTCGCCATCCTGACGAGCTTGTTGCCTTCCGACATCGTTTTCTCCTAACCGTTGCCGATCCGGCGTTCCGGGTTGCTCACGACGCGCTCCGCGCCGGTGAAAATCTCGAATTCCTCGCCGCGCACCAGGGCGATCAGCGTCATGCCGGCCTCTTCCGCCGTGCGGATGGCAAGCGCCGTCGGTGCGGAAATGGCGATGATGAAGGGGCTGCCTACGATAGCCGTCTTCTGCACCATCTCGACGGACACGCGGCTCGTCACGACAACCGCGCCCGTCTCGCCGGCATGGCCCGCGCGGCGCGCGGCGCCGACGAGCTTGTCGAGCGCATTGTGCCGGCCGACATCCTCGCGCACGGCGACAAGGCCAATGCCCGGCACGAAGAATCCTGCGCCATGCACGGCGCGGGTGGCCATATGCAGCGGTTGCTGGCCGTTGAGCAGATGCACCGCCTCGACGATCTCTTCTTCACTCAATGTCAGTGGTGACGAACGCACGGACGGCGTCAGCCGCACGGCCTGCTCGATCGATTCGATGCCGCAGAGGCCGCAGCCCACGGGGCCGGCCATGTGCCGGCGGCGGGCGGTCAGGGCGTCGTTCTGCGCGTCCGCGAGGCGGACCTGCACGTCGATGCCCTTGTCTTCTGCCACCACTTCGACGGCTTCGATCTCCGCCGGATCGGTTATGATGCCTTCCGTCAGGCTGAAGCCGACCGCGAAATCCTCGAGGTCGGCGGGTGTCGCCATCATCACCGCATGGGTCGAGCCGGCATAGGAAAAGGCAACCGGGGTTTCCTCCGGCACGAAGCGCTCGCCCCCCGTCAGCCGCCCGTTGCGGCGGGCGGTTTCGGCGACCTTGATCGTGGTGGCGAAATCCGGCACGCGCAATCCTATTCTGCCGCCTCCAGCTTGCCGGCGATGCGACGCGACCGGCGCGACAGCTCGTCATATTCGACTTGCCAGTCGGATGGGCCGTTCGACGGCGAGATCTGCACTGCCGTCACCTTGTATTCCGGGCAGTTCGTCGCCCAGTCGGAGAAGTCGGTGGTGATGACGTTTGCCTGGGTCAGCGGGTGGTGGAAGGTCGTGTAGACGACGCCCGTCGCGACGCGGTCGGTGACGAGGGCGCGCAGGGTGGTCTCGCCGGCACGGCTTGCCAGCCGCACCCAGTCGCCATCGCGGATGCCGCGGTTCTGCGCGTCGTGCGGGTGAATCTCAAGCCGGTCCTCCTCGTGCCAGACGACGTTGTCGGTGCGCCGCGTCTGGGCGCCGACATTGTACTGGCTGAGGATGCGGCCGGTGGTGAGCAGCAGCGGGAAGCGCGGACCGGTCTTCTCGTCGGTCGCGACATATTCCGTCCGGATGAACTTGCCCCTGCCGCGCACGAAACCGTCGGTATGCATGATCGGCGAGCCGAGCGGGTGCTTCTCATTGCAGGGCCACTGCACGGAGCCGACCTTGTCCAGGTAGTCATAGGAGACGAGGGCGAAGCTCGGCGTCGTCGCGGCAATCTCGTCCATGATCTCGGCGGGATGGCTGTAGTTCCAGTTGAGGCCCATCGCCTTGGCGAGGTTTTGCGTGACCTCCCAGTCCGCATAGCCGTTCTTCGGCGTCATCACGCGGCGCACGCGGTTGATGCGGCGCTCGGCATTGGTGAAGGTGCCGTCCTTTTCCAGGAAGGTCGAGCCGGGCAGGAAGACATGGGCGTAGTTCGCCGTCTCGTTCAGGAAGAGATCCTGCACGACGACGCATTCCATGGCGGCAAGGCCGGCGGAGACGTGCTTCGTGTCCGGGTCGGACTGGAGGATGTCCTCGCCCTGGATGTAGAGGCCCATGAACGTGCCCTCGACGGCGGCGTCCAGCATGTTGTTGATGCGCAGGCCCGGCTCGTTGTTGAGCGTGACGCCCCACATCTTCTCGAAGATCTCGCGGGTCGCATCGTCGGAGATGTGGCGGTAGCCCGGCAATTCATGCGGGAAGGAGCCCATGTCGCAGGAGCCCTGCACATTGTTCTGGCCGCGCAGCGGGTTCACGCCGACGCCTTCCCGGCCGATATTGCCGGTCGCCATGGCAAGGTTGGCGATCGCCATGACGGTGGTCGAGCCCTGGCTGTGCTCGGTGACGCCGAGGCCATAATAGATCGAGCCGTTGCCGCCGTTGGCAAAGAGCCGGGCGGCGCCGCGCAGCGCTTCCGCCGGCACGCCGGTCAGCGCCTCGGTCTCTTCCGGGCTGTGGCGCGGCTCGGCGACGAAGGCGGCCCAGTCCTCGAATTCCGACCAGTCGCAGCGCTCGCGGATGAACCTTTCATCGTAGAGGCCTTCCGTCACGATGACGTGGGCAAGCGCGGTGACGACGGCGACGTTCGTGCCGGGCCTGAGCGGCAGGTGATAGGAGGCCTTGATGTGCGGCGAGGAGACGAGATCGATACGGCGCGGGTCGATCACGATGAGCTTGGCGCCCTGGCGCAGGCGCTTCTTGAGGCGCGAGGCGAAGACCGGGTGGCCGTCCGTCGGGTTGGCCCCGATGATAATGACGACATCGGTGTGCTCGACGCTGTCGAAATCCTGCGTGCCGGCGGAGGTGCCGAAGGCCTGGCCGAGGCCGTAGCCGGTCGGCGAATGGCACACGCGCGCGCAGGTATCGACATTGTTGTTGCCGAAGCCGGCGCGGATCAGCTTCTGGACGAGGAAGGTTTCCTCGTTCGTGCAGCGCGAGGAGGTGATGCCGCCGATGGAATCGCGGCCGTACTGGTACTGGATGCGGCGGAATTCCGACGCCACATGGGCATAGGCCTCTTCCCAAGTCACTTCCCGCCACGGATCGGAGATTTTTTCGCGGATCATCGGATTGAGGATGCGGTCGCGGTGGGTCGAGTAGCCGTAGGCGAAGCGGCCCTTCACGCAGGAATGGCCGCGATTGGCCTGCCCGTCCTTCCACGGCACCATGCGCACCAGTTCCTCGCCGCGCATTTCCGCCTTGAAGGAGCAGCCGACGCCGCAATAGGCGCAGGTGGTGACGACGGAATGTTCCGGCTGGCCGATCTCGATGACCGATTTTTCCGTGAGCGTCGCGGTCGGGCATGCCTGCACGCAGGCGCCGCAGGAGACGCATTCTGAATCGAGGAAGTGCTCGTGCATGCCGGGCGAGACGCGGCTTTCAAAGCCGCGGCCTTCGATCGTCAGCGCGAAGGTGCCCTGCACCTCCTCGCAGGCCCGCACGCAGCGCGAGCAGACGATGCACTTCGACGGGTCATAGGTGAAATAGGGGTTCGATTCGTCCTTCGGCATCCAGCGGGCATTCGCCTCGCCGTTGTTGCGGGCCTTGACGTGGTTGTCACCCTCGTAGCCGTAGCGCACGTCGCGCAGGCCCACGGCGCCCGCCATGTCCTGCAGTTCGCAGTCGCCATTGGCCGCGCAGGTGAGGCAGTCGAGCGGATGGTCGGAGATGTAGAGCTCCATCACGCCCTTGCGGATCTGCTTGAGGCGGCTGGTCTGGGTGTGCACGACAATGCCCGGCGCCACCGGCGTGGTGCAGGAGGCAGGCGTGCCGTTGCGCCCCTCGACCTCAACGAGACAGAGGCGGCAGGAGCCGAAGGCGTCCACCATGTCCGTTGCGCAGAGTTTGGGAACCTTTATGCCGGCCTCCATCGAGGCACGCATGATGGAGGTGCCCTCGGGAACGGTGATCTCGTTCCCGTCGATGGTGAGCGTCACCATCTTTTCCGAACGGGAGGCGGGCGTGCCGAAGTCGATTTCAGGAACGAGGGACATGGGAACCTCCGGATTACGTCTTGCGCCGCGGGCGTGCCCGGGCGACTTGGGTTCAATTCTACGGTTTCGTCGTCTCGGCTAGGGTGGCGGCGACGAGCGCATTGGCATGGCCATGGCCGAGACCATGCGTTTCCTTCAGGAACGCCACGATCTGCATGTGCGCCTTGCCGTCCTGCGCGCGGACGATGGCCTTCCAGTGTTCGATCGGCTGGCCGTACTTCTTCTCGATGGAGGGGAAGTAGGAGGCCGGGCCCTTGATCGTTTGCGTCTCGCTCATTCCGCAGCCTCCACCATCGGTGCCGGTGAAAAGTCTTCCGGGAAATGGGTCATGGCGCTGAGGACCGGATAGGGCGTGAAGCCGCCGAGCGCGCAGAGCGAGCCGAACTTCATCGTGTTGCAGAGATCGGTCAAAAGCTCGCGGTTCTTCTCGGGCTCGATGCCCTGCGCGATCTTGTCGGCGGTCTCGACGCCGCGTGTCGAGCCGATGCGGCAGGGCGTGCACTTGCCGCAGCTCTCGACGGCGCAGAATTCCATGGCGAAGCGCGCCTGCTTCAGCATGTCGACCGTGTCGTCGAAGACGGTGATGCCGGCATGGCCGATGAGGCCGTCCTTGGCCGCGAACGCCTCGTAGTCGAAGGGCGTGTCGAACAGGGCGCGCGGGAAATACGCGCCGAGCGGGCCGCCGACCTGCACGGCGCGGACAGGACGGCCGGAGGCGGTGCCGCCGCCGATGCCGTCGACGATCTCGCCGAGCGTCAGGCCGAAGGCGGTCTCGTAGAGGCCGCCATGCTTGACGTTGCCGGCGATCTGAAGCGGGATCGTGCCGCGCGAGCGGCCCATGCCGAAATCGCGATAATAGGCCGCGCCCTTGTCCATGATGACGGGGACGGAGGCGAGGGAGATGACGTTGTTGACCACGGTCGGGCGGCCGAGGAAACCTTGCAGGGCCGGCAGCGGCGGCTTGGCGCGCACAACGCCGCGCTTGCCTTCCAGGCTGTTGAGCAGCGCCGTTTCCTCGCCGCAGACATAGGCGCCCGCGCCGACGCGGATTTCCATGTCGAAGGCTTTTCCCGAGCCGAGCACGGAGGGGCCAAGGACACCCGCGGCGCGGGCGGCAAGGACGGCCTCGTTCATGACGGCGATGGCGTGGGGATATTCGGAGCGGGTGTAGACGTAGCCCTTGGTGGCGCCGGTCGCCAGGCCCGCGATCGCCATGCCCTCGATCAGCACGAAGGGGTCGCCTTCCATGATCATGCGGTCGGCGAAGGTGCCGCTGTCGCCCTCGTCGGCGTTGCAGACGATGTATTTCTGTGGGCCCGGCGCGTCGAGAACGGTCTTCCACTTGATGCCAGTCGGGAAGCCCGCGCCGCCGCGGCCGCGCAGGCCGCTGTCGGTGACCTGCTTCACCACATCGGCCGGGGCCATGGCGATGGCCGTTTCGAGACCCTTCAGGCCGTCATGGGCCTTGTAATCGTCGAGCGAAACAGGGTCGATGACGCCGCAGCGGGCAAAGGTGAGGCGGGTCTGGTTCTTCAGGAAGGGGATTTCCTTCGTCGGCCCGAGACAGAGCGGGTGGTCGCGCCCCTCCAGCAGGCCGGCATCGAGCAGACCGGCGACATCGGCGGCCTTGACTGGACCATAGGCGATGCGGCCACCGGCCGTTTCGACCTCGACCAGCGGTTCCAGCCAGTGCATGCCGCGCGAACCGTTGCGCACGATCGCGATGTCGAGCGTGCGGGATTGGGCTTCGGTGGCCAGCGCCTTGGCGACGCGGTCGGCGCCGAGCGCCAGCGCTGCGGCATCGCGGGGAATGTAGATGCGAACGGTCATCGGCGTGCCTCCGCGATCAGTTCCCCGGCGAGTTCCGCATCGATCCTTCCGTGCACCTCGCCGTCGAGCATGGCGGCGGGTGCGCAGGAACAGAGCCCGAGACAGTAGACGGGTTCGAGCGTGACGGTGCCGTCAAGCGTCGTCTGGTGGAAATCGATGCCGAGCAGCGCTTTCACGCGCTCGGCGACCGCATCGCCGCCCATCGACTGGCAGGCCTCGGCGCGACAGAGCTTCAGCACATGCCGCCCGGTCGGGTGGTCGCGGTAATCGTGATAGAAGGAGACGACGCCATGCACTTCGGCGCGCGACAGGTTCAGCTCGCGCGCGATGACCGGCAGGCATTCCTGCGGCACATAGCCGAACTCCGCCTGGATTTCGTGCAGGATGGGGAGAAGCGGCCCTTCGAGGCCCTTCAGCGCGCCGACGATCGCCAGCGTTCTTGTTCCGACATCGCTGCCGGCGACGTGCACATTCATGGTCAGGCCTCCCAACCGACACGAATGAACCGCGGGGATTTCGCAGGTTCCACGTGCCGGTGCCGTTCAAATCCTTTCGGCGAAGAGCGGAACCCTGTCGATCTCCTCCGACTATTCTAACAGCTTCTCAGCCGGGAGACGACGGGTCAATAAAGCTGTCTCGTCGGGCAATAGGATTTTTCTATCAATCCAGCCCCTTCTCGGCGAGGATGCGCGCTTCGTGCAGCAGGGCGGAGACGAGCGGCGTGAAGGGTTCGCGGTGTGTGGCGACGAGGCCGACGGTGTGCTCAGGATTGGGCTCGACCAGCGAAACTATACTCAATTCCTCATGAAATCCGAAGGATTTGGCGACATTCTTCGGCATGATGCTGCTCCAGCGGCCGGTGCGCACATGGGAGAGCAGCACGATCATCGAGTTCGATTCGAGCGAGGGATGGATCGAAATGCCCGCATCGGTGAAATGCCGGTTGATGATGCGGCGGTTCTGCATATCGGCGGTCAATAGACAAAGCCTAACGCTGCCGGCTTCCTGCCAAGTCACGGTTTCGCGATCGGAAAACGGGCCGCCCTTGGCGCTGATGAGGCAGTAATGCTCGTGCAGCAGCGGCACGCTCGTCACGCGGCCCAGCGGCTCGTTTTCGAGATAGGTGAGGCCGGCATCGATCTCGAGGTTTTCCAGCAGGCCCAGGATCTTGATCGAGGTCGTGGAGACGATCGAGAAGGTGACGTCCGGGTGCTTTTCCTGAAAGGGCGCGGTGATGCGCGGCACCATGGCGAGCGTCGTCGGAATGGCGGCCAGCCTGATATGGCCGGAAAGGCCCTTGCGCGCGGCGCGCATCTCCTCGCGCATGGTGCGCGTGTCGCCGACGATGCGGCGCGCCCATTCCAGCACGCGCTGGCCTTCCGGCGTCAGGCCCTGAAAGCGCGAGCCACGCACGACGAGCATCACGCCGAGCTGGTCCTCGAGCTGGCGGATCGCCGCCGAAAGCGTCGGCTGCGAAATGCCGAGCTCTTCCGCCGCCCGGGCGAAATGCCTTTCGCGGGCGAGGGCGATAAAATATTCCAGCTTGTCGATCATGCGGGTGCCTCCATGCCCTTGATACAAAAGAACAGTGGCGGCACCAATGCCCCGCGCCCTATATCTGTGCCACCCAAGGGATATACGAGGAGGACGCCATGACGTTTCAGGCATTGCTGGTCGAAAAGGGGGCGGACGGTGCGGTTTCCGCTGCGATCCAGGATCTCGACGATACCAGGCTTCCCGAAGGCGACGTCACCGTAGCGGTCGAATATTCCACGCTGAACTACAAGGATGGGCTCTGTATCAACGGCAAGGGCGGGCTGGTGCGGACGTTCCCGCATGTGCCGGGCGTCGATTTCGCCGGCACGGTCGAGGCCTCCGACGATCCGCGCTACCGGCCGGGCGACCGGGTGGTGCTCACCGGCTGGAGGGTCGGCGAGGTCTGGTGGGGCGGTTATGCGACGCGCGCCAGGGTGAAGGCCGACTGGCTGGTGCCGCTGCCGGAGACGATCTCGACCCGGCAGGCCATGGCGATTGGCACTGCCGGGCTCACCTCCATGCTCTCGGTCATCGCACTGGAAAATGCCGGGCTCTCGCCGCTGAAGGGCGAAGTTCTGGTGACGGGCGCGGCCGGCGGCGTCGGTTCTGTCGGCGTCGCGCTGCTGGCGCGGCTCGGCTATTCCGTTGCCGCCGTCACGGGACGGCCGGAGACGGCGGACTACCTGAAGGACCTCGGCGCCGAGACGATCATCGACCGCGCAGAACTGGCGGAGGCGAACAGCAAGCCGCTCGAATCCGAGCGCTGGGCCGGCGCCATCGATGCGGTGGGCGGCGACATGCTGGCGCGGGTGCTCAAGCAGATGAAGTATGACGGTGCGGTCGCCTCCGTGGGGCTTGCGGCCGGCGCGGCGGTGCCGTCCTTCACGGTCATTCCCTTCCTGCTGCGCGGCGTCAGCCTGCTCGGTATCGATTCCGTCATGCGGCCCTACGACCAGCGTGTCGATGCCTGGAACCGCATCGCATCCGACCTGCCCATGGACAAGCTGGAGGCGATGGTGGTCGAGCACCGGCTGTCCGATCTGCCGGAACTGGCGAACCTGATCCTTGACGGCAAGGTGAAGGGACGCGTGGTCGTCGATCTCAACGCGTGAGACGAAGAGGCGGTCAGCAGATGAGCTGGCCGCCGTTCACCTCCAGCACCTGGCCGGTAATGTAGCCGGAGAGTGTGTTCGAGGCGAGGAAGAGATAGGCGGGGGCGCAGTCCTCCGCCGTGCCGAGGCGCTGCATCGGAATGGTCTTGCGCGTCGCTTCCAGCTTGTCGGCGGTCGAGTAGCGCGAATGGAAATCCGTGGTGATCGTGCCCGGCGACACGCAGTTGACGCGAATGCCCTCCGGCGCAAGCTCGCGGGCAAGCCCCTTGGAATAGGTCGAGACGAAGGCCTTGGTAGCCGAATAGACCGCAGAGCCGGGGCTGCCGCCGGTCAGCGCCGAGATCGAGACCGTGTTGACGATCGCCGCATGCTGCGCGCGGCGGAGCGAGCGCAGCAGCGCGCGCGTCACCTCGACGACGGAGGTCTGGTTGAGGCGCACGATGGTCTCGTATTGCTCGTCGGTGAGATCGGCGGCCGGGAAGCGGCCGACCATGGTGCCGGCATTGTTGATCAGCACGTCGATATGCGGGAAGAGGCTGTCCACCCGCTGCAGCAGCGTGCCGATGCCGCCCTCGACGAGGAAATCCGAATAGACGATATGGGCGCGGGCGTCGGCCACGGCGTTTTCCAGGAAATCGGGCAGAGGGCCGGACGCGGAGCGGCCGCCGTGCAGCAGCACATGCGCGCCGCAATCGAGGAACTGCCGGGCGATCTCCAGCCCGATGCCGCGCCCCGCGCCGGTCACGACGACATTGGCGCCCTTGAACAAGGCTGGATGAAACATCTGCTGTCCTCCCCGGTCATGTGCCGTCGGCCCAGTATCACAAAAAGTGGGGCGCACTCCAAGAAGGAAGGACGGATCAATTGATGTGCTTTCGTTTTTGCATATGATGAAAGAAAACGAAAGCAGTGGAGGAGCACATGTTTCTGACGGGTCGCCAGGCGGAGATCATGGATCTCGCCAAAACCGAGGGCCGTGTGCTCGTGGAAGACCTTGCGGCGCGCTTCTCCGTGACGCCGCAAACCATCCGCAAGGACCTCAACGATCTCTGCGACAGCAAGGCGCTGACGCGCATCCATGGCGGCGCGCTGTTTCCGAGCGGCAACGAGAATGTGAAGTATGAGGCGCGCCGCTCCATCGCCGCGCCGGAAAAGCAGGCGATCGGGCGTGCCGCGGCGAGCATGATCCCCGACAATTCCTCGCTCTTCATCAATATCGGCACGACGACGGAAGCCGTCGGCGAGGCGCTGCTCGAGCATAAAGAGCTGATGGTCATCACCAATAACATCAATGTCGCCAACCGTTTGCGCGTCTATCCCTCGATCGAGGTGGTGATCGCCGGCGGGGTCGTGCGCGGGGCGGACGGCGGCATCGTCGGGGAAGCGGCGGTCGATTTCATCCGCCAGTTCAAGGTGGATTATGCGGTGATCGGCGTTTCGGCCATCGACGAGGACGGCGCGCTGCTCGACTTTGACTATCGCGAAGTGAAGGTGGCGCAGGCGATCATCGCGAATGCGCGACATGTCATTCTGGTTTCGGATTCGACGAAATTCGAAAGGACGGCGCCGGTGCGCATCGGTCACCTTTCGCAGGTCCATACGTTCATCACCGACAACTGTCCTTTCGAGGGGATTCGCGCCATTTGCCAGGAGCATGACGTACGGCTCATCGAGACCAATCCGCAAGCCTGATACCGGAAACGGGATTTCTATCGACATTCGTTTGACATTCGGAATCTTTTCGTTTTAACTCCCACTGCTTTCGCAACTGCGCAAATTTGTGCGATGCGAAATGGGGAGGGGAACTTGGACGGCGACGTGATCCGCGATATTTTCGTCATCGGTGGCGGCATCAACGGCTGCGGCATCGCGCGCGATGCGGCCGGCCGCGGCTATTCGGTCGTGCTGGCCGAGATGAAGGATTTCGCATCGGGCACGTCCTCGGCCTCTACCAAGCTCATCCATGGTGGCCTGCGCTATCTGGAGCACTACGAATTCCGTCTGGTGCGTGAGGCGCTGATGGAGCGCGAAGTGCTCTGGGCGATGGCGCCGCACGTCATCTGGCCGATGCGCTTCGTCCTGCCCTTCCAGAAGGGTGGTCCGCGTCCGGCCTGGCTCATCCGCCTCGGCCTTTTCCTCTATGACTATATCGGCGGCCGCAAGCTGCTGCCGGCGACCGCGACGCTCGACCTTGCGAAGGATCCCGCCGGCCGGCCACTGAAGAAGCTCTTCCGCAAGGCTTTCGAATATTCCGACGGCTGGGTGGACGATGCGCGCCTTGTCGTGCTCAACGCCCGCGATGCCGCCGACCGCGGCGCGGATATCCGCACGGCTACCCGGGTCGTCACCGCGCGGCGCGAGAACGGCCACTGGAACGTCGAGACGGAGAATGTTGATACGGGGGCCCGCGAGACGGTTCGCGCCCGCATGCTGGTGAACGCGGCCGGCCCCTGGGTGGACAAGGTTCTTTCCACGGCTTTCGGCCGCAACGACGTGCACAATGTCCGCCTCGTGCAGGGCAGCCATATCGTCGTGAAGAAGAAGTTCTCCGATCCGCGCGCCTACTTCTTCCAGAACCCGGACGGGCGTATCATGTTCGCCATTCCGTACCAGGAAGAATTCACGCTGATCGGCACGACCGACCGCGACTATCAGGGCGACCCCCGCGACGCCCGCATCGGCGACGCGGAAATCGATTATCTCTGCGCCTCGGCCAGCGAATATTTTGCCGAGCCGGTGACGCGCGAGGACATTGTCTGGACCTATTCCGGCGTGCGCCCGCTCTTCGACGACGGCGCCAGCAAGGCGCAGGAAGCGACACGCGACTACGTGCTGAAGGTCGAGGGCGGCAATGGCCAGGCGCCGCTGCTCAACATCTTCGGCGGCAAGCTCACCACCTACCGGCGTCTTGCCGAATCGGCGCTGGAGAAGATCGGCGAAACGATCGGCGCAAAGGGCGACCGCTGGACGGCCGGCTCGCGTCTGCCGGGCGGCGATTTCAAGGTGGACGGCTTCGACGCCGAGGTGAAGGGACTGGCCCTGCGCTTTGCGTTCCTGACGCCCGCCCACGCCCGCCGGCTCGTTCGGCTCTACGGCACGCGGGCGGCGGCGATGTTGGAGGGGGCGAAGACGGTCGCCGATCTCGGCCGGCATTTCGGCAGCGATCTCTACGAGCGCGAAGTGCGCTGGCTGATGAAGGAAGAATGGGCCCGGCATGCCGAGGACGTGCTGTGGCGGCGGACCAAACGAGGATTGCACCTGACGGCGGCTGAAGCGGCCGCGCTGGAAGACTACATGGCGGCAGCAAAGGCGGCGCCCCACTAGCACACCTGATCCGGTGGCTGGGAGGAACGACGGAGATAGGAATGCTTGAACTCAGAAACATCGCGAAGGCGGCGGGGGCGGAAACGCATATCCACCCGACCAACCTCGTGCTCGAGCGCGGCTCGCTCAACGTGCTGCTCGGCCCGACGCTGTCGGGCAAGACCTCGCTGATGCGGCTGATGGCCGGCCTCGACAAGCCGACTTCGGGCTCCGTCTGGTTCGACGGCAAGGACGTGACGGGCGTTCGCGTGCAGGATCGCGGCGTCGCCATGGTCTACCAGCAGTTCATCAACTATCCGGCGCTGACGGTTTACGAGAACATCGCCTCGCCGATGCGCATCAAGGGCGCCGACAGCGCGACCATCGACCGCGAAGTGCGCAAGGCGGCCGACCTCCTGAAGCTGACGCCCTATCTCGACCGCACGCCGCTCAACCTTTCCGGCGGCCAGCAGCAGCGCACGGCGCTTGCCCGCGCCATCGTGAAGAATGCCAGCCTCGTGCTGCTCGACGAGCCGCTCGCCAATCTCGACTACAAGCTGCGCGAGGAGCTGCGCCTCGAACTGCCGAAGATATTCGCCGCCTCAGGCGCAATCTTCGTCTACGCGACGACGGAACCCTCCGAGGCGCTGCTTCTGGGCGGCAATACGGCGACGCTGTCGCAGGGCCGTATCACCCAGTTCGGCCGCACGATCGACGTCTACCGCCGCCCGAACGACCTTCTGACGGCGCGCACCTTCGCCGACCCGCCGCTGAACACGATGCAGGTCGCCAAGACGGGTGGCCGGTTCGAGATCGGCGGCAAGCCCTTGCTGCCGGTGCCGGCGCATCTTGCCGGCGTGCCGGACGGTCCCTGCACCATCGCCTTCCACCCGCATCATCTTTCCCTCGCCAGCCAGACCGCGGCCTCGGCGAGCCTTGAGGCGCGCACGGCGATTTCGGAAATCGCCGGTTCGGAAAGCTTCATCCACATCGAATTCGAGGGCGCCCGCTGGGTCATGCTCTCGCCGGGCATCCACGACATCGAGCCGGACGCGGTCATCCCCGTCCATGTCGACATACGCCACCTGATGGCGTTCGGCACGGATGGCAAGGCGATCGCCGCGCCGGCCGCCGCGGCGGCCTGAGGAGGAGACCATGGCACGCATCACCCTCGACCACATCCGCCACGCCTACGGCGAAAAGCCGAAATCGGAAGCGGACTATTCCCTGAAGGAAGTCCACCACGAGTGGAACGACGGCGGCGCCTATGCGCTGCTCGGCCCCTCGGGCTGCGGCAAGACCACGCTGCTCAACATCATCTCGGGCCTGCTGCAGCCGTCCGAAGGCCGCATCCTGTTCGACGGCAACGACGTGACGAACCTGCCGACGCAGCAGCGCAACATCGCGCAGGTCTTCCAGTTCCCGGTCATCTACGACACGATGACGGTCTACGACAATCTCGCCTTCCCGCTGCGCAACCGTAGCGTCGCCGAGCCCGAAGTCGACCGGCGCGTGCGTGATATCCTCGAGATGATCGACCTTTCGGACTGGGCGAAGAAGACCGCGCGCGGCCTCACCGCCGACCAGAAGCAGAAGATCTCGCTCGGCCGCGGCCTCGTGCGCAACGACGTCAACGCGATCCTCTTCGACGAGCCGCTGACCGTCATCGACCCGCACATGAAATGGGTGCTGCGCTCGCAGCTCAAGAAGCTGCACCGCCAGTTCGGCTTCACCATGGTCTATGTCACGCACGACCAGACCGAGGCGCTGACCTTTGCCGACAAGGTCGTCGTCATGTATGACGGCCAGATCGTGCAGATCGGCACGCCGGCCGAACTCTTCGAGAAGCCGAGCCACACCTTCGTCGGCTATTTCATCGGCTCGCCCGGCATGAACGTGCTGCCCGCCGCCATCGATGGCAGCAGCATCAAGGTCGGCGAAGAGACGCTGACGCTCGACTACAAGCCTCAGATCGCCATCGGCGCCAGAACCGAGCTCGGCATCCGCCCGGAATTCATCACGCTGTCGCGCGAGGGCATGCCCGTCTCGATCAGCAAGGTCGAGGATATCGGCCGGCAGAAGATCGTGCGCGCCGAATTCGCCGGCAAGCCGATCGCCATCGTCGTGCCGGAGGACGGGGAGATCCCGGCCGATGCGCGCGTGACCTTCGATCCCACCGCCATCAACATCTACGCCGACAGCTGGCGTGTCGGCAGGGAGGGCTGACGATGAACAAGACCTGGAACAACAAGGCCTGGTTCATGGTCCTGCCCGTCCTGCTGCTCGTCGCCTTCTCGGCGGTGATCCCGCTGATGACGGTGGTGAACTATTCGGTGCAGGATACGTTCGGCAACAACCAGTTCTTCTGGAATGGCGTCGGCTGGTTCTCCGACGTCCTTGAATCCGACCGCTTCTGGCAGGCGCTCGGGCGCAACCTGCTCTTTTCCGGCATCATCCTCGCCATCGAGATACCGCTCGGCATCCTGATCGCGCTCAACATGCCGAAGAAGGGTCTCGGCGTGCCGGTCTGCCTCGTCCTGATGGCGCTGCCGCTGCTCATTCCGTGGAACGTCGTCGGCACGATCTGGCAGGTCTTCGGCCGTGTCGATATCGGCCTGCTCGGCCGCACGCTCGATGCGCTCGGCATCAGCTACAACTACGTCAACAACGTCTTCGACGCCTGGATGACGCTCATCATCATGGATGTCTGGCACTGGACGAGCCTTGTCGTGCTGCTCTGCTATGCCGGCCTCGTCTCGATCCCGGAGGCCTATTACCAGGCGGCCAAGATCGACGGCGCGTCTCGCTGGGCCGTGTTCCGCTACATCCAGCTTCCGAAGATGAAGCGCGTGCTGCTCATCGCCTTCCTGCTGCGCTTCATGGACAGCTTCATGATCTACACCGAGCCCTTCGTCGTCACCGGCGGCGGCCCCGGCAACTCGACGACATTCCTGTCGATCGACCTCGTCAAGATGGCGATCGGCCAGTTCGACCTCGGCCCGGCCGCGGCCATGTCCATCATCTACTTCCTGATCATCCTTCTGCTGTCGTGGATCTTCTATACGGTCATGACCAGCAGCGACGAACAGGCGTGAGGGAGGAAACCATGACTTCGCACGCAAGCACCGCAAATCCGGTTTCGGCAGCCGTTTCGAGCCATGCCGGCACGAAAGCCGGGGCCGGCAGCAAACGCAGCCTCTCCTGGCTCGTGCCCGCGCTCTACATCCTCTTCCTGATGCTGCCGATCTACTGGCTCGTCAACATGAGCTTCAAGACGAACGCGGAAATCACCGGCGCCTTTTCGCTGTGGCCGCAATCGCCGACGCTGCGCAACTACACGGTGATCTTCACCGATCCGGCGTGGTATCGCGGTTACATCAACTCGATCATCTACGTGGTGCTGAACACGCTGCTCTCGGTTTCCGTGGCGCTGCCGGCGGCCTACGCCTTCTCGCGCTACCGCTTCCTCGGCGACAAGCACCTGTTCTTCTGGCTGCTCACCAACCGCATGGCGCCGCCGGCCGTTTTCGCGCTGCCGTTCTTCCAGCTCTATTCGGCCTTCGGCCTGATCGACACGCATATTGCGGTGGCGATCGCCCACTGCCTGTTCAACGTGCCGCTCGCCGTCTGGATCCTCGAAGGCTTCATGTCGGGCGTGCCGAAGGAGATCGACGAGACCGCCTATATCGACGGCTACTCGTTCCCGAAATTCTTCGCCAAGATCTTCGTGCCGCTGATCGCCTCGGGCATCGGTGTCGCCGCCTTCTTCTGCTTCATGTTCTCCTGGGTCGAACTGCTGATCGCCCGCACGCTGACGACGACGGACGCCAAGCCGATCGCCGCCACGATGACGCGCACGGTTTCCGCATCGGGCATGGACTGGGGCGTGCTTGCCGCCGCCGGGGTGCTGACCATCATTCCCGGCGCGCTCGTGATCTACTTCGTCCGTAACTACATCGCCAAGGGCTTTGCCCTGGGGAGGGTCTGATGGCTGCCGTCGCCAACCGAAACAAAAGCTGGCCCGTGGCGCTTGCCGGCGTGGTCGTCGTCTATGCCGTCGCCGCCGGGCTGATCGTCATGGCGCTTCCGCTCAAGGACGGCGCGCGCGATTGGTTCGCCCCGCTCGTTCCGGGCGGCTGGATGGCCTGGTCGTTCCCGACGGCCATGTTCTTCCTGACGATCTTTTTCCTGATCGCGCTGATGGCGGTCTGGGAATATGCCCGTCCGGGCGGTTCCCCGCGCGTCGGCATCCTGCGCTTCGAGACGACCCGCGGCGACCGGCTGTTCGTGTCGCTGCTCGGCTCGGCGTTCATTCATCTCGCATGGCTGGGGCTCGTCGGCCCCAACCTGTGGTGGGCTCTTGCCTTGTCCGTGGTCTACGCCGTTGGCGTTTTCCGCTTCGTCTAGGCAATCGAATGGGGGCTCCGGGGAGAACAGGGGCCTTCTCACTTGCAATCGCAAAACCCCAAGGGAGGATCAAAATGCGAAAGCAACTTCTGACGACGACGGCGGCCATGCTGCTGGCGTTTACCGGTTCCGCATTTGCGGACATGGATGCTGCCAAGAAGTTCCTGGATGCGGAAATCGGCGACATGTCCACGCTCGACCGCGCCGGACAGGAAGCGGAAATGCAGTGGTTCATCGATGCCGCCAAGCCGTTCGCCGGCATGGAAATCAAGGTCGTCTCCGAAACGATCACCACGCATGAATACGAATCCAAGGTTCTGGCACCGGCTTTCACCGCCATCACCGGCATCAAGATCACGCATGACCTGATCGGCGAAGGCGACGTCATCGAGAAGCTCCAGACGCAGATGCAGTCGGGCGAGAACATCTATGACGCCTATGTCAACGACTCGGACCTCATCGGCACGCACTGGCGCTACCAGCAGGCCCGCTCGCTGACCGACTTCATGGCCAATGAAGGCAAGGACGTCACCAATCCGGGTCTCGACCTCGACGACTTCATCGGCAAGTCCTTCACGACCGCGCCGGACGGCAAGCTCTACCAGCTGCCCGACCAGCAGTTCGCGAACCTCTACTGGTTCCGCTACGACTGGTTCAACGACGAGAAGAACAAGGCGGACTTCAAGGCGAAGTACGGCTACGACCTCGGCGTTCCCGTCAACTGGTCCGCTTACGAGGATATTGCCGAATTCTTCACCGGCCGCGAGATCGACGGCAAGAAGGTCTATGGCCACATGGACTACGGCAAGAAGGACCCGTCGCTCGGCTGGCGCTTCACCGACGCCTGGCTCTCGATGGCAGGCAACGGCGACAAGGGCATTCCGAACGGCAAGCCGGTTGACGAATGGGGCATCAAGGTCGACGAGAATTCCCGTCCGGTCGGCTCGTGCGTCGCCCGCGGCGGCGACACGAACGGCCCGGCTGCGGTCTACTCGATCGAGAAGTACCTGCAGTGGCTGAAGGCCTACGCGCCGGCCGCCGCCCAGGGCATGACCTTCTCCGAATCCGGCCCGGTTCCCTCGCAGGGCGAAGTCGCCCAGCAGATGTTCACCTATACGGCGTTCACCGCCGACTTCGTGAAGCCCGGCCTGCCTGTCGTCAACGAGGACGGCACGCCGAAATGGCGTTTCGCGCCGTCGCCGCATGGCGTCTACTGGAAGGACGGCATGAAGCTCGGCTACCAGGACGTGGGTTCCTGGACGCTCTTGAAGTCCACGCCTGACGATCGCGCCAAGGCCGCATGGCTCTACGCGCAGTTCGTCGTCTCCAAGACGGTCGACGTCAAGAAGAGCCATGTCGGCCTGACGCTCATCCGCGAGTCCTCGATCGCCCACCAGTCCTTCACGGAGCGCGCTCCGAAGCTTGGCGGCCTCATCGAGTTCTACCGTTCGCCGGCCCGCGTCCAGTGGTCGCCGACCGGTACGAACATCCCGGACTATCCGAAGCTGGCTCAGCTCTGGTGGCAGGCCATCGGCGATGCCTCGTCGGGCGCCAAGTCCGCGCAGGAAGCCATGGACTCGCTCTGCGCCGAGCAGGAAAAGGTTCTGGAACGCCTGGAACGCGCCGGCGTCATGGGCGACATGGGGCCGAAGCTCGCCGAAGAGCACGATCTTGAATACTGGAACAAGGATGCCGTCGAGAAGGGCAACCTCGCTCCGCAGCTCAAGATCGAGAACGAGAAGGAAAAGCCGCTTACCGTCAACTATGACGAGCTGGTCAAGAGCTGGCAGAAGTAATCCGGCAGGACCGCGGGCGGTTTTCGCCCGCGGTCACATCATCCGATCCCCTTTGCCCGCGTACCGGAAGGTGCGCGGGCCTTTTGTCTCAGCAGGCGCCCCGCGTACCGTTTGCCGGATTCCATGCATTGCACAGTGCGGGGTCTTCCGCTAAGAGACCCCGCGGTTTCTCCCGCGCGCTCGCGCGAATATCTGGAATAGCGGTACACACTCATGGCACGCATCGTGATGAAATTCGGCGGAACGTCCGTCGCTGACCTCGACCGTATCCACAATGTGGCCCGTCATGTGAAACGCGAGGTCGACAACGGCCACGAGGTCGCCGTCGTCGTCTCGGCCATGTCCGGCAAGACGAACGAACTCGTCGCCTGGGTGCAGAACATGCCGAAGGTGACGGGCGCCAACTCGCCTTTCTACGATGCGCGCGAATATGACGCCATCGTCGCCTCGGGCGAACTCGTGACGGCCGGCCTTCTAGCCATCGCGCTCCAGTCGATGGGCGTCGATGCCCGCTCCTGGCAGGGCTGGCAGATCCCGATCAAGACCGACAACGCGCACGGCGCTGCCCGCATCCTCGAGATCGAGGGCTCTGATATCATCCGCCGCATGGGCGAGGGCCAGGTCGCCGTCGTCGCCGGCTTCCAGGGCCTCGGCCCGGACAACCGCGTCGCGACGCTCGGCCGCGGCGGTTCCGACACGTCCGCCGTCGCCATCGCCGCCGCCGTCAAGGCCGACCGCTGCGACATCTACACGGACGTCGACGGCGTCTACACGACCGACCCGCGCATCGAGCCGAAGGCCCGCCGCCTGAAGAAGATCGCCTTCGAGGAAATGCTCGAAATGGCCTCGCTCGGCGCCAAGGTGCTGCAGGTGCGCTCGGTGGAGCTTGCCATGGTGCACAAGGTGCGCACCTTCGTGCGGTCGTCTTTCGAGGATCCCGATGCGCCGGGCATGGGCGATCTTCTGAACCCGCCCGGTACGCTGATTTGTGATGAGGATGAGATCGTGGAACAGGAAGTCGTAACCGGCATTGCCTATGCCAAGGATGAAGCGCAGATCTCGCTCCGCCGCGTCGCAGACCGGCCGGGCGTTTCGGCCGCGATCTTCGGCCCGCTGGCCGAGGCCCATATCAATGTCGACATGATCGTCCAGAACATTTCCGAGGACGGCTCGAAGACCGACATGACCTTCACCGTGCCCTCCGGCGACATGGAGAAGGCGATCAAGGTGCTCGAAGGCGCCAAGGAACAGGTCGGCTTCGACGTGATCCAGCACGAGACGGGCCTCGTGAAGGTCTCGGTCATCGGCATCGGCATGCGCAGCCATGCGGGCGTCGCCGCCTCGGCCTTCCGCGCGCTCGCCGAGAAGGGCATCAACATCAAGGCCATCACCACTTCCGAGATCAAGATTTCCATCCTGATCGACGGCCCCTATGCCGAACTCGCCGTTCGGACTTTGCATTCCGTCTACGGTCTCGATAAGAAGTAAGGACCGGCCGACTCGGCGCCGATCTCATGATCGCCGGTTCGGGTGAGCCGGCGGAGTAACGTCATTTTCGGGAGACGCCACGCGATGAGAGATCTCTCCGCGGGTCCGCGCGTTCTTCTCAAGCGGCTGCGCGAACTCATGGCGGAGCCGCTCGAGCCGCAGGAGCGCCTAGACCAGATCGTGCGCCAGATCGCGCAGAACATGGTCGCGGAGGTGTGTTCCGTCTACGTGCTGCGCTCCGACGGCGTTCTCGAACTCTACGCGACCGAAGGTCTCAATCCCGGCGCCGTTCACCTTGCCCAGCTCAAGATGGGCCAGGGCCTCGTCGGCACCATCGCGGCCTCCGCCCGGCCGCTGAATCTCTCCGACGCCCAGTCGCACCCCGCCTTCACCTATCTGCCGGAAACGGGTGAGGAGATCTACCACTCCTTCCTCGGCGTTCCTATCCTGCGCACCGGCAGGGCGCTCGGCGTGCTTGTCGTGCAGAACAAGGCGAGCCGCACCTACCGCGAAGACGAGGTGGAGGCGCTCGAAACGACGGCGATGGTGATTGCGGAAATGGTGGCGACGGGCGAGCTGAAGAAGCTCACCAAGCCGGGCCTCGAGCTCGACCTTTCCCGCCCCGTCGCGATCGAGGGGGCGAGCTTCGGCGAGGGCATCGGCCTCGGCTATGTCGTGCTGCACGAGCCGCGCATCGTCGTTACCAATCTCCTCAACGAGGATTCGGAACACGAGCTCGGCCGGCTTGCCGAAGCGCTTGGCTCCCTGCGCATCTCGATCGACGACATGCTGTCGCGCCGCGAGGTGTCGATGGAGGGCGAGCATCGCGAGGTGCTGGAAACCTACCGCATGTTCGCGCATGACCGCGGCTGGGTGAGGAAGCTCGAGGAAGCGATCCGCAACGGCCTGACGGCGGAAGCGGCCGTCGAGCGGGTGCAGAGCGAGACCAAGGCGCGCATGATCCGCATGACGGATCCGTATCTGCGCGAGCGCATGCACGATTTCGACGATCTCGCGAACCGGCTCCTGCGCCAGCTTACCGGCTATGGCGCGAAGCTGTCGGCCAGCAGCTTCCCGAACGATGCGATCATTGTGGCGCGTGCCATGGGTGCGGCCGAGCTGCTCGACTATCCGCGCCAGAACGTGCGCGGCCTCGTGCTGGAAGAGGGCGCCGTCACGAGCCATGTGGTGATCGTCGCCCGCGCCATGGGCATTTCCGTGGTCGGCCAGGCGGCGGGCGCGGTGGCGCTTGCCGAAAACGGCGATCCGATCATCGTCGACGGCGACGATGCGCGCGTGCATCTGAGGCCGCTGCCGGATCTCCAGCGCTCCTATGAGGAAAAGGTGCGCTTCCGCGCGCGCCGGCAGGAGCAGTACAGGGCGCTGCGGGCCGTCGAGCCTTTGACCAGGGACGGCCGCGAGATCAATTTGCAGATGAATGCCGGCCTTCTCGTCGATCTGCCGCATCTCAACGAATCAGGCGCATCCGGCATCGGCCTGTTCCGAACCGAACTCCAGTTCATGATCGCCTCGACCATGCCGAAGGCGGAGGAGCAGGAAGCCTTTTACCGCAACGTGCTGAAACATGCCGGCGGCCGGCCGGTGACCTTCCGCACGCTCGATATCGGCGGCGACAAGGTGGTGCCCTATTTCCGCGCGGCCGAGGAAGAGAACCCGGCCCTCGGTTGGCGCGCCATCCGCTTGTCGCTCGACCGACCGGGCCTTCTGCGCACCCAGCTCCGCGCCATGCTGCGCGCCGCGGCCGGGGCCGATCTCCGGCTGATGCTGCCGATGGTGACGGAGGTTTCGGAGCTGAGGGAGGTCCGCGACCTCCTCCAGAAGGAAATCCAGCGCCAGTCGAAACTCGGGGAGCAATTGCCGAAGAAGCTGCAATTCGGCGCGATGCTGGAAGTGCCGGCGCTGCTCTGGCAGCTCGACGAGCTGATGGCCGAGGTGGATTTCGTTTCCGTCGGCTCGAACGATCTCTTCCAGTTCGCGATGGCCGTCGACCGCGGCAATGCCCGCGTTTCCGACCGCTTCGACACGCTCGGCCGTCCGTTCCTGCGCATCCTGCGCGATATCGTGCGCGCCGGGGAGCGCAACGAGACGTCCGTGACGCTCTGCGGCGAGATGGCGAGCAAGCCGATTTCCGCCATGGCCCTACTCGGCATCGGTTTCCGCTCCGTCTCCATGTCGCCGGCGGCGATCGGCCCGGTGAAGTCCATGCTGTTGTCGCTCGATGCCGCAAAGCTGGAAGCCATCTTGATGCCGGCGCTGGACGACACGAAGCCGACCGTTTCGATCCGCCAGCTTCTCACCGATTTTGCGGCCGAGACCGGCGTTCCGCTTTAAAGACCAGACTGGAGTTTGAACGGTGGCGAAGCTTCCCGTTGAAAAGATGCGCGAACTCGAACGCCGTTTCGGCGAGATCGAGGCGCGCATGTCGGCGGGGCCGGATTCGGAGACCTATGTGCGCCTCGCCTCGGAATATTCCGAGTTGCAGCCGGTCGTGACCAAGGTTCGCGAATACGAGAAGGTCACCGGCGAGATCGCCGACCTCGAAGCCCTGCTTGCCGACAAGGCGACGGATCGCGAGATGCGCGACCTTGCGGAAATGGAGCTTCCGGAGCTGAAGGAGCGGCTGGAGGGGCTGGAAAAGGAGATGCAGATCCTGCTTCTCCCGAAGGATGCCGCCGACGAGAAGAGCGCGATCCTCGAAATCCGCGCCGGCACGGGCGGCTCTGAAGCCGCGCTCTTCGCGGGCGATCTTTTCCGCATGTATGAGCGCTATGCGGCCGCCCACGGCTGGAAGGTGGAGATCATCTCATCCAGCGAGGGGGAGGCCGGCGGCTTCAAGGAAATCATCGCGACGATCACCGGCCGCGGCGTCTTCGCCAAGCTGAAGTTCGAATCGGGCGTGCACCGCGTCCAGCGCGTGCCGGAAACGGAGGCGAGCGGGCGCATCCACACGTCGGCGGCGACCGTTGCCGTGCTGCCGGAGGCCGAGGAGATCGACATCGAGGTTCGCGCCGAGGATATCCGCATCGACACGATGCGTTCGTCGGGCGCGGGTGGCCAGCACGTCAACACGACCGACTCGGCCGTGCGCATCACCCACCTGCCGACCGGCATCGTCGTGACCAGCTCGGAAAAGTCGCAGCACCAGAACCGTGCGAAGGCGATGCAGATTCTGCGCTCGCGCCTCTACGACATGGAACGCCAGCGCGCGGACAGCGAGCGTTCTGCCGACCGCAAGAGCCAGGTCGGCTCGGGCGACCGCTCCGAGCGCATCCGCACCTACAATTTCCCGCAGGGCCGCGTCACGGACCACCGCATCAACCTGACGCTCTATAAGCTCGACCGCATGATGGTCGGCGAGATCGATGAAGTGGTCGATGCGTTGCTGGCCGATTATCAGGCGGGTCTTCTGGCGCAGCTCGGCGAACAGGGCCGATGAGCGCCGGCACGACGCTCGCCGAGGTGCTGGCCGGCGCGCGCCGCCGTCTTTCCGAGGCGGGCATCGCGGACGCCGCGCAGGATGCGCGGATGCTGATTGCGGGTATTCTCGACCTGCCCTCGACCGCTTTCGTCACGGACGGCGGGCGCCCGTTGGATGACGCGCAGCTGGCGTCGATCGACAAGGCGCTTGCGCGCCGCGCCGCCCGCGAACCGGTGCACCGCATCCTCGGGCGACGGGCCTTCTCGCGGCTAGACCTTATACTTTCTCCCGACACGCTGGAGCCCCGGCCGGATACGGAAATCCTTGTCGATACGCTCGTGCCCCACGCCAGGACGATCGTCGCGGAACGTGGTGCCTGCCGCATCCTCGACCTCGGTACGGGAACGGGAGCGATCTGTCTCGCCCTTCTCGATCTCGTGCCCGGCACGACGGGCGTCGGCGCCGATCTTTCGGCCGGCGCCCTTGAAACGGCAAAGCGCAATGCCCAGCTAAACGGCGTCGCCGACCGCTTCGAGGCGGTCGAAAGCGACTGGTTTTCAGCCGTGACCGGCGTGTTCGACATCATCGTGTCAAATCCGCCCTATATCGTCCGCTCCGTGGTCGGAACGCTGGACGAGGACGTCCGGCTCCACGATCCGATTCTTGCGCTGGATGGCGGGGACGACGGGCTCGATGCCTATCGGGCCATCGCGGCAGGGGCGGGCGCTCATATCAGGGAAAACGGCCTAGTGGCTTACGAGATCGGTTACGACCAGAAGGATCAGGTCACCGCGATCATGCGCGAAAACGGTTTTGCCTGTGTCGAGGCGGCCCGGGACCTCGGCGGCAATGACCGTGTTCTCGTCTTTTCCAAAGCAATGGCGATCTAGATTTTGCTGCACGAGCGCAGCAAATTCCGCAGCCGCAAAGAAAAGGCTTGGAATTGTGAAGGAAGCGGGATAGTTTGCAGCCACGCACTGGGCAAGAGGTCATGACATAAGGCTTTGCTCCTGTCTGACCCGATCGCGAGGATTGCTCTCTCCGAAGAGTTGCTAGGGTTGAAGACTGCCCTGTGCGGGTACCTGTTAATTTGACGTCTTACGGCGACAGGACCACCGACCGGCGTGGTTTCCCGCGGGTAAGGAATGCCTGATCTGGCGTGTCCCGATCAGGCGTGCAGACACATGAATCATCATACCACGATACGTTAGGTGAGTGACATATGAGGCCAGGACAGCAAAACAAGCGCGGCCGCGGGCGTAATAACAACAACAATAATAATAACAATAACAACAACAATAACCACCGCAAGGGTGGCAATCCCCTGACGCGGACCTACGACAGCTCGGGTCCGGACGTGAAGATCAGGGGCACGGCCCAGCACATTGCCGAGAAGTATTCAGCGCTTGCCCGTGACGCCCAGAGCGCCGGCGACCGCGTCATGGCGGAAAACTATCTCCAGCACGCCGAGCACTACAACCGCATCATTGCCGCCGCACAGGCGCAGATGCAGGATCGCATGCCGCGTGAGGAACGCTCCGACAATAGCGACCGCAACGACTACAACGACCGCGACGGTTTCGACCGGGACAACGACGAAATCGATTCGACGCCCGTCGACGAGCCGGCACCCGTTGCCGCTCAGGCACCCACGCCGGCTCCGGTCGCCGTCGAGCAGCCCATCGTCGATGGTTCCGGCCCTCAGCCGGTGATCGAAGGCACGCCTGCCGAGGTCGCGCTCGAAGAGGAAGCTGCCGCTCCGACCGCTGGCCGCGGCCAGCCGCGCCGCCGCGCTGCTGCCCGTCCGCGCCGTCCGCGTCGTGGCGAAGGCCAGGCTGCCGGCGAGGAAGCCCAGCCGGCCGGTGGCGACGCCCCGGCGCTTGAAGCATCGGAATAACGGCGCCTGCCATATCTCGAAGAACCCGGCCCTCGTGCCGGGTTCTTGCGTTTGGAGCGCCGGAAAAATGTCCTGCATCGCCCCCTTGGTTCCCTTTAATTTCGGAAATGCCTCCACCATATTCGCTTCAGGCGGTTGACCGGTCGCAAGGCCGATGGACCGCGAGCATGAAAGGCTTGCCTTGACGGGAGCCTTATCCTGAATCGTCGACCGGTGCCTCGAAGGGCCGGCCGAGTTATGGAGGCAGATGATGAATATCGAAAAATACTCCGAACGCGTTCGCGGGTTCCTGCAATCCGCCCAGACGAAGGCGCTTGCGGACGGCAATCCTCAGTTCACGCCGGAGCACGTTCTGAAGGTGCTGCTGGATGACGAGCAGGGCATGGCCGCATCGCTGATCGAGCGTGCCGGCGGCAATGCGCGTGATGCGCGGATCGCCAACGATGCCGCCCTCGCCAAGCTGCCGAAGGTTTCTGGCGGCAACGGGCAGGTGTATCTTTCCCAGCCGCTGGCGAAGGTCTTCTCCACCGCAGAGGAAGCCGCCAAGAAGGCCGGCGACAGCTTCGTGACCGTCGAGCGTCTGCTGTTGGCGCTGACAATCGAAAAATCCGCCGCGACCGCAGACATCCTGGCCAAGGCCGGCGTCACGCCTGCCTCGCTCAACCAGGCGATCAACGACATCCGCAAGGGCCGCACCGCCGATACGGCAAGTGCGGAACAGGGCTTCGATTCGTTAAAGAAGTTCGCCCGCGATCTCACGGCCGATGCGCGCGAAGGCCGGCTCGATCCGGTGATCGGCCGCGACGACGAAATCCGCCGGACGATCCAGGTCCTGTCGCGCCGCACGAAGAACAACCCGGTCCTCATCGGCGAGCCCGGCGTCGGCAAGACGGCGATCGCCGAAGGCCTTGCGTTGCGTATCGTCAATGGCGACGTGCCGGAGAGCCTAAAGGACAAGAAGCTGATGGCGCTCGACATGGGCGCGCTGATCGCCGGTGCGAAATATCGCGGCGAGTTCGAGGAGCGCCTGAAGGCCGTGCTTGCAGAGGTGCAGGCCGAAGACGGCGAGATCATCCTGTTCATCGACGAGATGCACACGCTGGTCGGCGCCGGCAAGGCGGATGGGGCGATGGACGCCTCCAACCTCCTGAAGCCTGCGCTTGCCCGCGGCGAACTGCATTGCGTCGGCGCCACCACGCTCGACGAATACCGCAAGCATGTCGAGAAGGACGCTGCCCTCGCGCGCCGGTTCCAGCCCGTCATGGTGGACGAGCCGACCGTCGAGGACACGATCTCGATCCTGCGCGGCCTGAAGGAGAAATACGAGCAGCACCACAAGGTCCGGATTTCCGATTCGGCCCTCGTTGCCGCCGCGACGCTCTCCAACCGCTACATCACGGACCGCTTCCTGCCGGACAAGGCGATCGACCTGATGGACGAAGCCGCCTCTCGGCTGCGCATGCAGGTCGATTCCAAGCCGGAAGAGCTCGACGAACTCGACCGCCGCATCATCCAGCTGAAGATCGAGCGCGAGGCCCTGAAGAAGGAAACCGACCGCTCATCGCAGGACCGGCTGGAAAAGCTCGAGATCGACCTTGCCGCGCTGGAAGAGGAAGCCGCCGCGCTCACCGCGCGCTGGCAGGCGGAAAAGTCCAAGCTCGGCCGCGCCGCCGACCTCAAGCGCCAGCTCGACGAGTTGCGCAACGAACTGGCCATTGCCCAGCGCAAGGGTGAGTTCCAGCGCGCCGGCGAGCTTGCCTACGGCATCATCCCGAAGCTCGAGAAGGAACTCGAGGAGGCTGAAGGCCGCGATATCGGCGACGTCGATCCGATGGTGCAGGAAGTCGTCACCCCTGACAACATCGCCCATGTGGTCTCCCGCTGGACGGGCATTCCCGTGGACAAGATGCTGGAAGGCGAACGCGACAAGTTGCTGCGCATGGAAGACGAGCTTGGCAAATGGGTCGTCGGTCAGGGGGATGCCGTTCAGGCTGTTTCCCGCGCCGTCCGCCGCGCCCGCGCCGGCCTTCAGGATCCGAACCGGCCGATCGGCTCGTTCATCTTCCTCGGGCCCACCGGCGTCGGCAAGACGGAACTGACCAAGGCGCTCGCCCGCTTCCTGTTCGACGACGAGACGGCGATCCAGCGCATGGACATGTCGGAATACATGGAGAAGCACTCCGTGGCCCGGCTGATCGGCGCCCCTCCCGGCTATGTCGGCTATGAGGAGGGCGGTGCGCTCACCGAATCCGTCCGCCGCCGGCCCTACCAGGTCGTGCTGTTCGACGAGATCGAGAAGGCGCATCCGGATGTCTTCAACGTGCTCTTGCAGGTCCTCGACGATGGCCGCCTGACCGATGGCCAGGGCCGCACCGTGGACTTCCGCAACACGATGATCATCATGACCTCTAATCTCGGGGCCGAATACCTGACGGCTCTCGGCGAGAACGAGGACAGCGATACGGTCCGCGACCAGGTCATGGATGTCGTCAAGATGGCGTTCCGGCCGGAGTTCCTGAACCGCGTCGACGAGATCATCCTGTTCCACCGCCTCAAGCGGTCGGAAATGGGCGCGATCGTCGATATCCAGCTTGAGCGTCTGCGCAGGCTGCTGGTCGACCGCAAGATCGTTCTCGATCTGGACGAGGAAGCCGTGCACTGGCTGGCCGAAAAGGGATACGATCCGGTCTATGGTGCACGTCCCCTGAAGCGGGCGATCCAGAAGCACCTTCAGGACCCGTTGGCGGAGAAGATCCTTGCCGGCGATATCCCGGATGGCGTGACCGTCAAGGTGACGGCCGGTTCCGACCGGCTGCTCTTCTCGCCGCGCAACGGGACGGTGAACAAGGCCGCCTGAGGCGGACAGGATCAAAGAAAAACGAAGCGCGGGTCTCGGCCCGCGCTTTTTCGTTCAGTGCGTTTCGGCGACTTCCGTCGAACCGTCGCCGCGGCCGAGCAGGTCGTCGATGCGCTTGCGCTCGATCTCGAACTGGGCGAGGGCCTTGCCCTCCAGCGACTTGCCGCCGGGCAGGCGGATTTTCAGCGCATCCACCTTGTTGCCGTTGACGATCAGCTCGTAGTGCAGGTGCGGTCCGGTCGAAAGGCCGGTCGTGCCGACGAAGCCGATCACCTGGCCCTGACGTACCTTCGCGCCCGGCTTGATGCCCTTGGCGATGGCGCTCTGGTGATTGTAGGAGGAAACGTAGCCGTTCGCATGGCGGATCAGGGTCTGGTTGCCGTATCCGCCGGAATCCCATCCGGCCTTCTCGACCGTGCCGTTGCCGGCGGCGATGATCGGCGTGCCGCGGGGCGCCGACCAGTCGACACCGGTATGCATG